>JAGUZU010000155.1 GCA_020060625.1 Anaerolineales bacterium
ATAACGCGGCAAGCCGCAGCCAAAGTAAGTCGGATTGGCAATCCGACCTACGCGCAAAATCTTCGCGGTAGGCGTAGTTTTTACAGAGCAATACTATAACCATCCATCATTACGAGGCGAAAGCCCTTTTCCCCAACAAACACCAAAACATAACTTCTCTACCATACATTTTTCATTTTTAACCGCCAAGACGCCAAGTCCGCCAAGTTTTAAGGGCTTTCTTGGCGGTTGCCTTTCGGCATTTGTACGGTAGTGAAAACATAACATTGAGATTGCTTCGTCGCTCCGCTCCTTGCAACGACATGAATTTACGGCGTTTTGAATTCAAAACGCCATTCCGTGCCGTTTTGAATTTGGCGCGAAGTCACACCCATGACCTGGTAAAACGTCTGCCCGGGACGGAGGTAGATGGGAGAGCCGTCCAGATGCGTAAGCAGGATGGGTTGGTCAACGGCGGTGCGGTTCCAACGCGCAGGGACGGCAACGCCGTCACGAAAGACGTAGGCGTTGCCATAATCGATCAAGTCAATATTATAGACTTCGTCCTCGGCATTGTATCCGTTTGCAAAAATGTGCGGGGCAAACAAGACAACCACATTCGCGGCTGTGACGGGTTGTTTCGTCAAGTCATCGAAGAGTTGTTCGTACGTCTCATTTTTGACCTTCGTCAGGTCTTTTGCCTCCTGATACCGGAGATATTTATTCAATTCGGGGTCGTATTCCCAAAAATTGTAGTTGTAAACCGAATAGAACGAAAAAATGCGCGTGACGTTCAATGGGCTTTGCGGCGCTTCCTCGGAAAAGAACCCGCCGCTGATGGTTTGCGGGGAGTTGTCCAACCCCTTGCGCTCGGCACAGGCAGACCATTTCCCGGCGTTGAAAAATACGTTGTTATAGGAATCCCGCTTATACGGTCCCATGAAATATGGAGGACAGTTTCCAATGCCGACGCTCACGAGGAGGTCGTTGATGTCGGTGGCTTTGAGGTAGTTCAGTTCGCGCGGGTCGGCGCCTTTGAACATGAGGAAGGCATGGTACATGCGGGCGACGTGTTCGTCGAAGAATCGCCCCGAGCGGACGGGACCAACCCGCTCCGGGGTGTTGCTGTAAAAGACGGCGATGAAACGGGTGTCGCCCCATTCAATGTAATATTCGTATGCCACATCCGCCAATGTCAACCCGGATTGCGGACGGACGTAATCGGGCGAGTTGCCGACCTTGATGGCGAGCGGTCTGCGTTGAAACATGGATGGATCATCGACGGGCAGACCGGTCAGCGGGTTGTTGATGATGAGATTGCCTTCAAAGGATGGGATGATTTCCACAGGCGCGATGTTTTGCGGAAGGACGTATTTCGTCGGGTAGGGCGTGAACGTAGGGACAGGCTGCGGGGTTGTAACGCCGAGATAGGGGTCGGGCGAGTCTTCGGGTTGGGGTTGAAAAGGCGTCAGCGTGGGAATGGGGTTCGAGAAAACAGGAGCAGGCAGAGGGTCCGCAGAGGAGGCGGAGGGAGAGCCGCAGGACGAAGTTAGAAGGAGGAGGAGGAGAGTCCAAAAGGTGATTCCGCGCCGCGTCGAATGAGATTGTCCGAATGCCATGCGGTGATTGTACCAAAGGCGGGAGGGCAAATCAGCGGGGCAATAAAACTGTTACAATTACGCTTTCCCATGTTGATCCTGGTCTCTTGTCTATTATTGCTGGTCACGGCGCTGGCATTGATCGTCCTGCGCGTGGTTCAGCCCAATGCCCGTTATACGTGGCTGGCGGCGGTCGGCGGTGGAATCCTTGCGCTGGCGAGCGTGTTCCTCTGGCTGGCGCAAATGCCGTTTGTTTTCCTTCTGCCCGCATGGAAGCCATTGGCATTGTTTGCCACGCCGATCCTTTTCAGCGCGGACGGTATTTCGTGGGCGCTCGCCGTCGCCATTGCCGCATTGACCGTTTCCACGCTGTTGACCGCGGTGGCACAGCCGGTGTTCACCATGTCGTTTTCGTGGGTGGGGACGCTGGCGCTGGGGGCGATTGGCATCCTGGCGGTGACTGCCGATAACCCGCTCACGCTGCTGCTGGTTTGGGCGGCATTGGATATTACGGAACTGGTCACGCAGCTCGGTTCGGTGAACGGACCTGCGAACAATGAAAAGGTGGTCATTTCCTTTTCCACCCGTGCGCTGGGAATCGGCTTGTTGATCTGGGCAAGCGTTGTCAGCGCTGCGGAGGGAAATGTCTTTGAATTTGAATCCATGCCGGTCGGCGCAAGCGTTTATTTGGTGGTCGCCGCCGGTTTGCGGCTCGGCGTCCTCCCGCTTCACCTGCCCTACTCGCCTGAATCGAGGGTGAGGCGCGGGTTTGGCACGCCGCTTCGGCTGGTATCGGCGGTATCCAGCCTTGTCCTGCTGGGTCGCATCCCCGCCGTCAACATGAATTCGGGCTGGGGAATCATCCTCATGATCCTGGCAGTCGTCGCCGCACTCTACGGCGGCTGGATGTGGCTTCGCGCGCCCGACGACTTAAACGGGCGTCCCTACTGGGTGATCGGCGTGGCGTCGCTTTCGGTCGTCTCCGCGTTGAGCGGCAACCCCGTCGGCGCGGTGGCGTGGGGATGCGCGTTGATCCTGGTCGGCGGCGCGCTCTTTCTCGCCTCGGTTCAAAACCCCTGGCTCAGCCGCGCGATGCTTGTCGGCGCGTGGAGCCTTTCCACGCTTCCCTTTTCGCTGACGGCAAGCGCGTGGATCAGCACGCCGGGACTTTTCACCCCCTTCATCGTCGCTGCGCACGCTCTGATCGTCGCGGGCTTCATCCGGCATGCGCTTCGTCCCAGCGGGCGCGACACACTCGACTCGCAGCCCGGCTGGACTCGCGCCGTCTACCCGGCGGGAATTTATCTGCTCATCATCACCCAACTCCTGCTGGGATGGATCGGCTGGCAGGGAGCCGCGCAAATCGGCGCATGGCTGCAGGCAATCATCGCCTCTCTCCTGACTTTCGGCTTGTTCTGGGCGACCAGGCGTTTTCGCATCTTCAACCCGGTCCGCGCCCATTGGGTCGCTTCCACAGCATCCGGTTTGAACAGCATTTATCAGGGGCTGTGGGATATCTACCGCACCCTCGCGCGGATGAGCCATGCCGTGACGCTGGCGCTCGAAGGCGAAGGCGGCATTATGTGGACGTTATTGTTCCTTGCATTATTCGTTTCGTTGATCGTACAGGGGACTCCATAGCATGGTCACAGACACCGTCTCATGGATCGCAGTGGGACTTGCGCTGATTACATCCACTGCCATCCTCATCAGCAGGGACTGGCGCGTCAGCCTCGGCGCATTGGCTGTTCAATATCTTGCCGCGTTCTGGCTGGTTACACGCCACCTGCCGCTTGCGATGGGATCGGTAAAACTCATCGCCGGTTGGATGGTCATCGCCACGCTCGGTATGACCCGCCTAAGCCTGATGAATTTGGAACAGCAGGAAGAGGACGCCTTCTTCCCGCGCGGTCAATGGTTCCGAATCGCGCTGATGGGGATCGTGGTTCTGGTCGCGGCAGGTTCCGCGCCGCGCATCGAAGCCGCCATCCCGGGGTTGGGACTGCCCATCATCGCAGGCAGCCTGCTGTTGATCGGCGGAGGCGTCGCCCATCTCGGCATCACATCCGATCTATTGCGAGTCATCCTCGGCTTGCTGACCATGCTCGCAGGGTTTGAAATCCTCTATGCGGCAGTGGAAAGCGCCATCCTCGTCACGGGGCTTTTGGCAGCCGTCAACCTGGGGTTGGGCATTCTTGGTTCCTACCTTTTGATTGCCGGTTCATCGCCGCTTGAAAACGAGGATGAACTGTGAACGCGCCAATCCTGTGGATCGCAGTTCCCTTCCTTGTTGGGGGCGGCATTCTCTTCCTCCTGCGGGAACGATACGCCGCATGGCTTGGCGGAGGAACCGCCGCCCTGCTCGCTTTGATCGCCCTCGTCATCCCCATTGATACGGCGCTCCTGCTCGGTCCGGTCTCGTTGAAGATCGCCCCATCCATTCAAATCCTCGGGCGCAGTTTTGAACTCAATACCGCGGACGGTCCCCTGCTTGCCATCATTTATGGATTGGCGGCGTTATGGCTCTTTGGCACAGAAGCATCGGGAACGGCGAATCGTTTTGTCTCATTGGGGCTGATGATCGTGGCGCTGCTCACCGCCTCCATCGCCGTCGAACCGTTCCTGTATGCCGCGCTTCTGCTCGAAATGGCGGCAATGCTGGTCGTTCCCATGCTCGTGCCGCCTGATCAAAAAGCCGGGCGGGGTGTCGTGCGCTTCCTGATCTACCAGACCTTTGCCATGCCCTTCATCCTTTTCTCCGGCTGGATGCTCGCAGGCGTGGAAGCCAGCCCCGGCGACCTGGGAACCACCATTCAGGCAGGCGTGATGCTGAGTTTGGGATTCGCCTTTCTGTTTGCCATATTCCCGCTTTACAACTGGGTTCCATTGTTGATGGAGGAGGCATCCCCCTACGCGACAGGTTTTCTGCTTTGGGCATTGCCAACCTTCACAACCATTTTCGCGCTCGACTTTCTCGACCGCTACACCTGGCTGCGGACAACCCCGCAACTTACGAACGCCATCCGGTTTGCCGGGGTGTTCATGGTCGCCAGCGGTGGAATCTTCGCTTCACTCCAGCGTCACATCGGGCGCATTCTCGGTTACGCCGCGATCACGGAGGCGGGCTTGTTATTGCTGATCATCGGTTTGGGAAGTTCCGAGATCATCAACCTTACCTTTCTCATCCTCATCCCGCGCGGATTGGAACTTGTCGTCTGGGCGTTGGCAATCGCCATCATCAAAGGCAGGATACAGTCCCTGCGCTTCGCCGACGTGCAGGGGCTTGCCCGCAGTTATCCTGTGGCAGTTTCCTCGCTGATCCTTGCCCACCTCGCCATGAGCGGATTCCCCCTGCTGGCTGGTTTCCCCTCGCGCTTCGCGCTCTGGCAGCAGATCGCGGAGGGATCGCTTGCATTATCGTTCTGGGTGTTTTTGGGAATGTTCGGGCTTCTGATCGCCGCCATCCGCACGCTGGCGGTATTCGTCATGGCAAAAGAGGATGCAAAATGGGAGTGGAATGAATCCTGGGTGCAGACGATCATGCTTGGGCTGGGGGTGATCGGGCTTTTCATCCTTGGCTTGTTCCCGCAGGCGTTACAGCCGTTTCTGTCCAACCTCGCGCCTCTCTTCGAACACCTCGGACAGTAAACGCCGCGCGCGAGCGTGTATAATTTAATCCACCCGCCTTACGCAGTGCCGCAAGATTTATCTTGCCTGTCAGGAGGGCGACATGAATGTTGCTGTGCTGACAAACTGCGTAACATCAGTCAATCATTCTTCCCCTTTAATTTTCTGGAGATTTGCATGGAATTCGAACAAATCGTCAAGCGCCTCGAATGGCTGGACAAACAGCAGCGCGAGACCAAGAATACCCTCGCCGCAATGGACGAGCGGCTGGCATCCTTCGAGACCACCGTCAACGCCGTGTCGAAGCAAATAAAGACCCTCGGCAAACAAATGTCAGACGTCGCGCCCGCCGCGAAGCGCGTTGACCAGTACGAGTCCCTGCTGACCAAACAGCGCAGCGACATCCTGAAAGTCATCGAAGAGAACGAAAAGACGCGGGCGAGGAACGAACGCGAAGCGGCAAAACGCGCCCAGTCCGAATTGAACGAATTGAACAAAGCCGTTACCCAATTAAAAACCTCGATCAACGCAGCCGAACTAAGGAAGGCGCTCAAAGAACGGGCGGATGAAGCCCAGCGCATCCAGAACAACATGGGCGACATGAAGTCGCGCGTGGAGGAAGCCATGCGCTCGAACGAGGAAACCCAGCGCGCGCTGCGGCTGGCGGACGAAACCCGCAAGAACGACCTCAAACGCGTCACGGATATTCAGGGCGAATTGACCGCCCTCCGCAAACGCGTGGATGAAAGCCGCGAAAAAGCACAAATCAACTCGGACAATATTCGCAACATCGAAAACCGCTTCACCGAACTCCTCGCCTCCGAAATGGACCGAAAACAGGCGCAGACCGCCTTCCTCGAACAACAAGCCATCGCGCAAATCGAACGCGACCGGGCGTGGAAGGAATGGAAGGAAAAATACGACGCCTTCCAACAAGAAGCGCAAAACCTCGACGAACAGGTCAAAAAACTGGATGACGCCCTGCGCGGCGCGAAAAAGGCGCAGGATACCTACGTGGAACTCAACACCAAACTCGAACGCCGCATCAACGAAGTGACCGAAATGCAGCGTCTCGCCGAAGACCGTCTGCGGCAGGAATGGGCGAGTTTCAAAGCCGACGACCAAAAACGCTGGACGGGGCACAGCCTGTCCTCCGAGGAATCTTTCCGCGATATTCGCAAAGACCTGCAAAAAAGCGAAGAGCAGGTTTCCGCATTGATGGAAGCCGCGCAAACCCTGCAGGATCAAATGCACCAGACCACCGACACCACCGAAAAACAATTGCAGGAAATGATGAACATCGTCCATGAGTGGATGACCTCGTACCAAAGGATCATGGGGCACGGAAAGAAGGCAGTAAAGAAATAGCAATTCGCCGCCAGCCGTTGGCAAAAAGTGGAAATCGTTTTGGTTTCCACTTTTTGTTTTCAAAGTGTGGTTAAATTACGGGTATGAGAGTCATTGGCACGGCAGGTCATGTGGATCACGGCAAGTCCACGCTCATCGAAGCGCTTACCGGCGCGCACCCCGACCGGCTCAAAGAGGAAAAAGCCCGCGAGATGACCATCGAGCTCGGCTTCGGCTGGCTCACGCTTCCGGGCGGCGAGGAAGTCGGCATTGTGGATGTGCCGGGTCATCGTGATTTCATCGAGAACATGCTGGCAGGCGTCGGCGGGATCGATGCGGCGCTGCTCGTCATCGCGGCGGATGAAGGCGTCATGCCGCAGACGAAGGAACATCTCGCCATCCTCGACCTGCTGCAAATCCCCGCCGGTTTGATTGTCCTGACAAAGACCGACCTCGCCTCAGACTCAGGGTGGCTTGATCTCCTGGAAGCAGACATTCGCCACGCTGTAAAAGACACCGTGATGAAGGATGCGCCCATCCTGCGCGTCTCTGCCAGGACGAAAAAGGGAATTCAGGAGCTCATCGGCGCGCTCGAAAAATTATTGCAGGAAAAGCCCGCGCGTCTCGACCTCAACCGTCCGCGCCTGCCGATTGACCGTGTCTTTACCATGAGCGGATTTGGAACCGTCGTCACAGGCACGTTGAGCGACGGGCATCTCGCCGTCGGCGATGAGATCGAAATCCTGCCAAAAGGATCGAGCGGCAGGATCCGCGGACTGCAAACGCACAAGAAAAAGGAAGAAAGAGCCGTACCCGGCTCACGAACGGCGGTGAACATTTCCGGCGTGGACATGGAGCAAATTCAGCGCGGGGATGTGCTGGCGCATCCAAACCAATATCAGCCCACGCGCCGCATCGACGCGCGCTTCCGCGCATTGAAGGATATGAGCAAGCCGCTCCGCCATGCGGACGAAGTGAAATTTTTCATCGGCGCGAGCGAAACGATTGCCGCGCTTCGGCTGCTCGGCAGGGATGAACTCGACGCGGGGGAGGAAGGCTGGATTCAGCTCGAATTGCGCGACCCGCTCATTGCCGTCCGCGGAGACCGGTACATCCTGCGCCGCCCCTCCCCCGCGGAAACGCTTGGCGGCGGCGTGGTGATGGATCATCAACCCAAAGGCAGGCACAAACGCTTCGATGAGAAGGTTATCAAATCGCTGGAGTCCCTTGCGCAGGGATCGCCTGCCGACGTGTTATTCGAAGCGGCGCTGGCGCTCCAAGCCGCGCCCATCAGGGAGATGGTTGCGAAATCGCGCCTGGAGGCTGAATCAGCGGAATCCGCTTTGCAGGAGTTGTTGGAAACAGGGCGATTAATTGTGTTGGAAGACGGAGGGAAAAACGCGAAAAGCGAAGGGCTGGCGATTGCCGCGCCGCATTGGAATAGATTGCAAGAAAAATTTTTTCAGTTCGTCGAGGCGTATCACGAACAGTTCCCGCTGCGGAGGGGAATTCCGCGCGAGGAATTGAAGAGCAGGCTGAAACTTGCGTCAAAGATATTCAACGCCGCCCTCTCATTTCTCGTTGCTCACAACTCGTTACTCGACCTGCGCGGAGCGGTATCCAAGCCGGGGCATGAGATACGGTTCGATGGACAAGAGCAGGTCAAGGTCCGGGGGTTGATGCGAAGGTTCGAGGAGAATCCGTACGCCACGCCGAGCGTCAAGGAATGTCAGGCGGAGGTCGGCGGGGAAGTCTTCAATGCGTTGACCGAATTGGGGGAGTTGGTCGTCGTTTCTTCGGAGGTTGTTTTTCGCAAAACGGATTACGACACGATGGTGAAGCAAGTGCGGTCTGCAATCGAGAAGAACGGACAGGCGACGCTGGCGGAAGCGCGCGACATGTTTGGCACAACGCGAAAATATGCGCAGGCGCTGCTGGAACATTTGGATGCAATCGGCGTGACCGTGCGGGAGGGGGATGCAAGGACTTTGAGAAAGTGATGTGGAATGTTCGGCTTTATCAAAAGAATTCTGACGCCGCCGTCCTACAAGGACGAAAAGGATAATCACGCCGCATATTTGTTGCATGTGATTCTTTGGGGGTTGATCTTCGTGCCAATCCCGTATGTGGCTTATGTCATTGCGTTTCTTCCCGAACTTACCGCGCGGGCGGCGATACAGGGGGGCGTCAGCGAAGCCATTATTATTTTTCTGTTGGTCTTGTCGAGGCGGGGACATATCCGCGCCGCGTCCATTTTGCAGGCAGCCGCCTTCTGGCTTTTCTTCACCGTTTCGGCGGTTACGGGAATCGGCGTGCAGGGCGAATCCTATCTTCTGGGATACCCGCTGGTCATTGTGACCGCGGGGATACTGCTCGGCGGGCGCGCCTCGCTGGTGGTGACCATTGTTTCGCTGGCGTCGGGGCTGGCAATGGTGTACGCCCAGCAAAACGGCTGGATCATTCCCGACGAGAACCGTCCCCTAATCTTTACGTGGGTGGTGAGTTTTGTCATCTTTCCGATGGGGGCGATTTTGCAATACCTGTCATCGTTCACAGTGAGGAAGGCGCTGGAACGGGCGCGGCTCAGCGAAGAGAAATACAGGCTGATATCCAACGTCGGCTTCAATTACACCTTTGAAAGCGACGTGGACGAAGACGGGCGGGTGAAACTGATTTGGGTGGGCGGCGCGTTCGAGAAAATGACGGGTTACACACCCGAGGAATACATGGCGAGGGGCGGTTGGTATGCGCACATCCACCCGGACGACCTGGAAAAGGACGCCGAGGACATGCGCAAACTGCTGAACAACCAGAGCGTGGCGAACTCGGAAATTCGCGCGATCGCAAAGAACGGGCAGATCCGCTGGGAGCGCATCTTTGCCCATCCCGTTTGGAACGATGAAGAAAACCGCCTGGTCGGAATCGTCGGCGCAGTGCAAGATGTGACCGACCAAAAGGAAGCCGAAGCCCTGCTCAAAGAGACCCTCCTGCGCCAGACCGCCATTTTGGACAACATCCCCGACA
This sequence comes from Anaerolineales bacterium, assembly GCA_020060625.1. GTDB lineage: Bacteria > Chloroflexota > Anaerolineae > Anaerolineales > Villigracilaceae > Villigracilis. The sequence continues at coordinate 9,576 of JAGUZU010000155.1, forward strand.
TGGCATGGCTCAAGGATGTGAACAGCCGGTACATCGCCGTCAATGAGCAATTTTCAAAAACCTGCGGATATAGAGCCGAGTATATCGTCGGCAAAACAGACTTCGACATTTGGGAAAAGGAATTCGCAGAAAACTACCGCAGGGACGACCTCAAGGTGATGCAAAGCGGAAGGCGCAGGCAAATCGAGGAGCTTCAACACGACAACACAGGCAGGGAATATTGGGTGGAAACCATCAAAACGCCCATCCGCAACGCGCGGGAGGACATTATCGGCACCACGGGCATTGCCCGCGAAATTACCGAGCGAAAACGCGCCGAGATCGAACGCGAGAAATTGATCGCCGAACTCGAAGCAAAAAATGCCGAGTTGGAACGTTTCACCTACACCGTTTCGCACGACTTGAAATCGCCCCTGGTGACCATCACCGGCTTTCTAAGCTATCTCGAAAAGGACGCGCGCGCCGGAAATTTCGACAAGTTCAAAAAAGACCTTGAGCGCATCCAACAAGCCGCCGAAAAGATGCAAACGCTCCTGAAAGACCTGCTGGAACTCTCGCGCATCGGCAGGATCATGAACGAGCCGGTCGAAACCGGCTTCGGCGACATCGTCCGCGAGGCGCTTGCCGCAGTGGAGGGTCAGATCGAAATGCAGAACATCCGCATCGAATTTACGGACGAAGGACATACCATCCGCGGAGACCGCACCCGGCTGATCGAAGTGATGCAAAACCTGATCGACAACGCCGCCAAATTCATGGGCAGCCAGCCCGATCCACGCATCCGCATCGGGGCGGTCATGGACGAAGACAACCGCCCAACCTTCTACGTGCAGGATAACGGCATCGGCATCGAGCCGCACTTCAGCAAACGCATCTTCGGCTTGTTCAACAAACTGGATACGAACTCGCCCGGCTCCGGCATCGGCTTGACCCTTGTCAAACGCATCATCGAAGTGCATGGCGGAAAAATTTGGGTGGAATCCAAACCGGGCGAAGGCTCCACCTTTTACTTTACCTTTCACCCATCTTAGCCCAAGGAGACGATCATGTGCGGACGATTTACATTAACCGTTGACCCAGCCGAACTCAGGGAAGCCTTCGCGAATTACACCTTCCCCGCGCAGTTCGCGCCGCGCTACAACATCGCGCCCACCCAGCCCGTGCTTGCCATCCCGAACGACGCGAAAAACACAGCCGATTTCCATTTATGGGGTCTCATCCCGTCATGGTCGAAAGACCCGTCCATTGCCAACAAGCTCATCAACGCGCGCGGCGAAACCATCGCGGAAAAACCATCCTTTCGCGGCGGCTTCAAATACAAACGCTGTCTCATCCCCGCCGACGGTTTCTACGAATGGAAGACGCAGCGCGGCGAAAAAACAAAGACACCCTACTTCATCCACATGAAAGACCGCAAACCTTTTGCACTCGCAGGTTTGTGGGACGAATGGCAATCGCCCGATGGCGGTTCGATCCGCACTTGCACCATCATCACCACCGAGCCGAACGAATTGATGTCCGCCCTGCACAACCGCATGCCCGTGATTCTGGATGCAAAGGATTACGACCAATGGCTCGACCCCGCGCCTCAGACTCCCGAACGCCTGCTCCCGCTCATCAAGCCTTTCCCCGCCGACAGCATGACCGCCCACCCCGTCTCGACGATGGTCAACAAACCCGGTAACGACCGTCCCGAATGTATCGCGCCGCTCTCATAACATGACATCGCGCAAAGATTGGATCGCAAACCGTTTCCCCGCGCTTGGCTCGAACGATTTTATCCTCTTCCTCGTCGGTCAATTCATATCCGTGACCGGCACGTGGATGCAATCCACCGCCCTGCCCTACCTGGCGTACCGCATCTCGGGACGCCCCTTCGACCTGGGCTTGATCGGATTCGCCACCACGCTGCCTACCCTGCTATTCGCGCTTCCCGCGGGCGTTTTAGTGGAACATTGGGACAAACGCAAAACGGTCATTATCTTACAGGCGGTCATGTCTGTACAGGCGTTTGGGCTGGCGTACCTGGCATTCACAGGTCAAATTCAAATCTGGCACATCATCACGTTGGCATTTTTCTACGGGTCAGCCGTCGCCGTGGAAGTGACTGCGCGCCAGGCAATGCTGATCGAACTGGCAGGCAGGGACGCGCTCCCAAGCGCCATTGCCCTGCAAACCACTGTGTTCAATCTGGGGCGCGTCCTCGGACCGCTGGCAGCAGCGGGGTTGATCGCGCTCAGCGGAAATGAGGGGACTGTCTTTCTGGCAAACGGAATCAGTTTCATCTTCGTGATGACGGGTCTGTTTTTTGCGAGGACCAGGTTCAAGGTCGAGAAGGAGGCGGAGAAATCGCTCGGCATGGGGAGCGAGTTCAGGGAAGGGCTTGAGTATATCCGCAGGAATGCCGTCGTACTATCCACGATCCTTTTGGCAACGCTGATCGGGTTCTTTGGCATTCCATTGCTTCAGCAAATCCCCGCGCTCGCGCGCGACGTCCTCAAAACCGCGCTGGATACGGAAGCCGTCATTGCGTCGCGCACGAGCAGTTTGTATGCGGCGCAGGGCGTGGGCGCGGTGGTCGCGGCGTTCACGCTGGCGTACCTCGGCGGCGCGAACAAATCCAAAATGCTGTTGTGGGGGCAGGCTGGGTTTATCTTCCCTGTCATTTTGCTCGGCTTCATCACGAATTCAAATCTGGCAATGATCCTTTTGGCGTTCATCGGCTGGGGCACGGTGACGCAGTTGATTACGATGAACACGCTCATACAGGTCCGCGTGCCAAACGGTCTGCGCGGACGGGTGTTCAGCGTTTATTTTTGGGCATTGCAGGGGGTGGCGCCGTTTGGCAGTATCGTAACAGGCTGGATCGCCCAGAATTGGAACGTGCAAGCGTCCATCGTTCTGGGAGGAGTTGTCTGTTTGGCGGGGGTGGCGTTGATTCGGCTGATTTTTATGAAAAGAGAGGAAAAGCGGATTAATCCAGACTAAGCGTTTAACCGCCCAACTTGACGTTGATTTTTTGCCCATGTTATGATGAATCCCATGCAGGATGAATTCAAGGAAGATGCCCCCGCCGAGGCGGGGAAAATAAAAGAACGTAAAAAAACATCCGACAAACAGCCGGTTGGAACTACCGGCTTTTTGTCGCGTTGGATGAATAATCTCGTGGGGATCGGCTTGGGGGAACCGCTCCTGCGAATTGGAACGAACGTCCTTTCGGTGATTGCCATTGCGGCGGTCATCGTTCTTGTGCAGGCGTTTTATGAACGGGAGCAGAATCCGGTTCGGGCGGATGAGCAGGTTCCGGGTCCCGCCGCGACCGCTGCTGTCGATATCGACATCGTCCCCGCAGAGGATGTCTTTCTCGTGGAAGGCATTTCCCGCTCCGCGCAACTCCATACAAACATGCCAAGCCGTCCGCGTCAGGATATCACCACCTACACCGTACAGGATGGAGATACGGTTTTTGGCATTGCGGAAAAATTTGGGCTGGAACCGCAGACCATTTTGTGGGGAAATTACAATGTGTTGCTGGATGACCCGCACTCGTTGAAACCCGGGCAGGAATTGAACATCCTGCCGGTGGACGGCGTGTACTGGGAATGGCTCGGCGGGATCACATTTGGGAGTTGGGCTGAATTTTACGGCGTAACACCCGCGGACATCATCGAATTCCCCGGCAACCATCTCGACCCGAACACGGTCGGCGATTACAACAACGCGAACGTCAAGCCCGGCACGTGGTTGATCATCCCCGGCGGGAAGCGTGAGTTTGTCAGTTGGAGCGCCCCATTGGGCGTGACGCGCGAAAACCCCGCCTCCGCGCGCGTCCTCGGAGCGGGCGCCTGCGAACCGGTCAGCGGCGGCGCGGTGGGATACGGGTATTTTGTCTACCCGACGAACAACCACTATCTATCCGGCTTCGATTATTCACCGAAAGCCAACCACCTCGGCATTGATCTTGCCGGGAATACAGGCGAAGCCGTTTATGCCTCCGATGCGGGTGTGATCGTCTATGCCGGCTGGAACGATTACGGTTACGGCAATATGATCATGGTGGATCACGGCAACGGTTTTCAGACGCTGTACGCCCACTTGAGCGCGCTCAACGCGGGGTGCGGACAAAGCGTTGGGCAGGGCGAGGTGATCGGCGCAATCGGCTCCACGGGGCGGTCTTCCGGCGCGCACCTGCACTTCGAGTTGATGGCTGGCTCGAAAGTGAATCCCTGGGATTATTTACCGCCGCCGTAGTCCTTGCAAAAGCGGGAAGGCTATACTATAATCCCGTTCGCATTTTGGGCGCATGGCTCAGTTGGTTAGAGCGCTACTATCACACAGTAGAGGTCCGGGGTTCGAGTCCCTGTGCGCCCACCAGGTCCGGGGTTTCCCTTACAGGGATGATACGAGTCCCTGTGCGCCCACCAAGTCCGGGGTTTCCCTTACAGGGATGATACGAGTCCCTGTGCGCCCACCA
>JAGUZU010000103.1 GCA_020060625.1 Anaerolineales bacterium
ATAGTATTGCTCTGTAAAAACTATGCCTACCGCGAAGATTTTGCGCGTAGGTCGGATTGCCAATCCGACTTACTTTGGCTGCGGCTTGCCGCGCTATGAATTATCAGGTTTTATCGCAAAAGAAACCGATTTTGATGTCGTTTATCGCACAGGCGGTGACATCCAGTTACTTAAACGCTTCCTGACTGCCGGTCTGCCGGTTATTATAGAGAAGGGCTTCGAAGGTCGTGACTTCGATGGGTTGACAATGATGCATGAGCGCGAGGGCGCGCGCGGCAAATCCGCATTTGTGGAATAACGAATCTGCAAATACCATTATTTGCGGATTGTGAGAAAATGAAACCAAGCCGCCAGTATATTGTCAATGCGCCTGCTGTTGGTTATAAAGGATATATGCCGCGAAACACTAGCAGGACCAAACAACCCCCCCCTTAGGACCAAGTTTGGAATGAAATTGGATAAAACCTGTTACGAATCATTGATCCGCAACTCGGCGGACATGATTATCGCGTTGGACAAAGAGGGGGCGATTCAGTATGCAAGCCCGTCAGTCGAGCGTATTTTGGGATATAAACCGCATGAGGTGATTGGCAATAAATTTCTTGATTGGGTGCATCCCAACGACCTGAGGGAAGCCCAGGAAGCGTTTGCCAGCAGGAGTAAAATGCCCGGCATCGCCCCTGCTCCCGTTCAGGCACGCGGACGTCACAAGAATGGCTCTTGGCGCGCGCTCGAAGCGCTCGGCACCAACCTGCTGGACGACCCCAATGTGCAGGCCCTTATCCTGAACGTCCGCGACGTGACTGAGCGCCTGCAGGCGGAACGCGCATTGCGCGAAAATGAGCAATTGCTTGACAGCGTTCTCGCATATTCGCCGGACACAATCTATACGCTCGATGTGGGTTCGGGAAAAGCCGCCTTTTTCAACCGGGAGGGTTTTTGCGGCTACTCGTTGAGCGAACTCAAGGCGCCAGACTCGATTATGCATGCCGTCCACCCCAAAGATGTTGATGCGGTCAGGGAAAACTGGAAAAAAATTCTCGCCAAAAGCGAAATCGTTCCCATCGAATATCGCCTGAGAAACAAGACTGGCAACCTCGAATGGGTGCGGCAGCGCATAACGATCCTTTCGCGCAACGCGGACGATTCCCCAAAACAATTGATGGTGACCTTGAGCATTATCACCGAACAGGTGCGCAGTCAACGCCAATTAGCCCTCCAGCATGCCGTCACCCTTGCCTTCTCGGGAGCGGACACGTTGGCGGAAGCCATGCCTGCAGTTCTGAAGGCGGTCTGCGATGGGTTGGATTGGAAGCGCGGCGAATGTTGGAGCGCGCACTGGAGCGTGGATAGACAAATCATGCGCCTGCGTTGTATCGAAACCTGCCAGCTCTCGTTGAACGGTCTCGCGAATTTCGAAAACACCACGCGTGGAATCGAATTTGCGCCCGGCGAGGGACTGCCAGGGAGAGTCTGGCAAAGCGGCAAACCGGAGTGGACGCCCGACATTTCCAAAGATCACTTTGCGCGCGCCGCGCTGGCAAAAAAGGCGGGCATTCGCGCCGCGTTTGCCTTCCCGATCAAAGTTGGGGACGAAGTGTTGGGCGTGATGACCTTTTTGGATGGGAAAATCCGCCCGCCCGACACAGATCAGCTGCGTGTAATGGAATCCATTGGTCATCAAATCGGGCAGTTTGTGGAACGCAAGCGCGCTGAGAAAGCCCTGCAAGACAGCGAGGAACGTTACCGCATGTTGTTCAACCTCCTGCCTTACGGCGGTGAAATCCTGGATATAAATGGCAATATCGTGGATTGCAGCCCCAGCACGGCAAAAATACTGGGTTATGACCGTGATGAAATCATCGGCAGGCGCATCCGCGATTTTATGGATTCGGACTCGCTTCGAACATTCCAGGAAAAATTCCCGTTGATTTTGAAAGGCGAAACACAGGAAGCCGAAATCAATATGGTTCGCAAGGATGGCAGCCTGCTGAACATTTTACGCGCTGCCACGCCAATCTTTAATGCGGAGGGACGGGTCAGCGGCGCACTGGCGCTGAGCGTGGACATCACCGCCCGCAAACAAGCGGAGGAACGTTTTTTGCGCGCCTTCAACGCCAGTCCTGCCGGGTTACTCATCAGCGCGCGGGAGGACGAGCGCATGATAGACGTTAACCCCAGCCTTCTGAAAACTGTCGGCTACGAACGCGAGGAAGTTATTGGACTCAGCCCGCGCGACATCAACTTGTGGGTGAACACGACCGACCATGAGAGAATCGCAGGGGCGATCCAGCTTGATGGACGCGCCTCCAATCTGGAAGTCCAGATTCGCGCAAAATCCGGCGATATCCGCAACGTGTTGATTTCCATCGAACCGATCTCCCTTGGAGATAAACGATGCCTGCTCTCGGTCATCCATGATGTTACCGAGGTCCGACGCGCCGAGCAGGAAGCCCGCCTGTTGCAAACCATCGCGCTGGGCGTCAGCAACGCAAAGGACCTGAATGAGACCATCCAAAATATCCTGCGCCTCGTTTGTGAAGCCACCGGCTGGGTGGTGGGCGAAGCCTGGATTCCCAACGCGGACGGTTCATTGCTGGAACTTCACCTTGCCCGGTACAGCCGCGACCCGGACATGGTTGAATTTCACAGGGATAGCGCTTCGTTCACCTTTGCAAGGGGTGTTGGCTTGCCCGGGCGCGCCTGGGAATCCCGTAAAGCAGTCTGGATCGAAGACGTAACCCAGGATGCCAATTTTCCGCGCGCTGAATTGGCGCGGCGAGCCGGGTTGAAGGCAGCGGTCAGCATTCCCGTCCTGGCAGGCGGCCGCGTAACGCTCGTGTTGGATTTCTTCCTGAAAGAGGCGCGCCCGCAGGATCCGCGCCTGGTGGAACTTATCTCCGCCATCGCCGCCGAACTGGGCGGAGTCATCGAGCGCAAACGCGCTGAAGAGGCGGAGCGTGACCAGCGCATTTTGGCTGAAGCCCTTCGTGAAACCGCCGAAACGTTAAGTGGCAGCCTTGACTATGGGCAGGTATTGGATCAGATCCTTGATATTGCCGGACGTGTGGTGCCGCACGATTCTTCCACCATCCTGCTCCTCGAAGGCGACGGCCTGCGACTTGCCCGCGCGCGCGGATATGACGAAACCCCGTTCGAATCGGATTTCAGTCAACTCAACCTGCATGATCCCGGCAACCTGCGCCAGATGTTCGAAACCCGCCAGCCTGTCTTGGTGCCGGACGTCTTCGCATATTCGCATTGGAAAACGCTGCCTGGCACGGAATGGCTCCGTTCCAGCGTCGGCGCGCCGATGATCAGCCAAGGGGATGTTATCGGTTTTGTGCTTCTCGATAGCCGTACGCCGAACTTTTTCACCCCGCTTCACGCCGAACGCCTGCAAGCCTTTGCAAACCAGGCGGCGCTTGCCATTCACAACGCCCGGCTCTACCAGCAGGCGCAGGATGAGATTTCCAAACGCAAACTGGCGGAGGAATCGCTGCGCCGCCGCCTTGCCGAACTCGAATCCATTTCCAAAATCTCAGCCGCTTTGCGCAACGCGCAAACCCTGGAAGAAATGCTGCCCACCCTTCTCGATGAAACACTGTCGGCGTTGGAAACCGACGCCGGGGACATCTGGCTTTACCGCGCGGAAGAAAACATTTTGGGAACCGTCGTCGCGCGCGGCTGGTTTTCCGCACTGGCGGAAGCCTCCACTCCGCCCGACGAAGGCAGCATTGGCGGGAGGGTCTTTACGAGGGGGCAAACGCTTGTTTCGCGCGAATTCTCTTCCGACCCGCGCGCGCGCCAGTCGGTTGTTTCCAATGTTCCGCCAGGCTGGGGCGGCATTTGCGTCCCATTACGATCCGCCGGTCAGGTGGTAGGGGTGATGTTTGTCTCGGTTCAACTGCCGCGCCAGATCACAACCGAGGAACAAAAATTACTGGAGTCGCTGGCGCAAATTGCCGGAGCCGCCCTGCATCGCCTGGGTTTGCATGAAGAGACTCGCCGCCGCCTCGAACAATTGCAATCCCTGCACGCCATAGACCGCGCCATCACATCCAACCATAATCTTGAGGAGATTCTCGATATCCTTCTGGAACAAACACGCGCGCGGCTTGGCGTGGACGCGGCAGACGTATTATTGCTTGACCCGGAAAATCAAACGCTGGAATTTAAAACCGCGCAGGGCTTTCGCGCAAAAGGAATCGAACGCTCCCGCCTGCGCGTTGGCGAGGGTCATGCCGGCATTGCCGCGCTTGAGAAGCGTGTCATCCTTATTTCCAACCTCTCCGAGGACGGAAAATTCTGCCGCGCCGGATTGCTGGAGGACGAAAACCTGGTCTCCTATTGCGCCACGCCGCTGATTGCGAAAGGCGAGGTCAAAGGCGTGCTGGAAATTTTCAACAAAACCCCGCTCGAATTCGACGCCGACTGGCTGAACTTCCTGGAAATGCTTGCAAGCCAAGCCGCAATTGCCGTAGATAACGCGGAATTGTTCAGCAATTTGGAACGCACCAATTCTGATCTGATAATGGCATACGACGCCACCATCGAAGGGTGGTCGAGGGCGATGGATTTGCGGGATGAGGAAACCGAAGGACACACCCGCCGCGTCACCAACCTGACCGTGAAATTGGCGCGCGCCACAGGCATAAACGAAGCCGACATCATTCACATCCGCCGGGGGGCGCTCCTGCACGATATTGGAAAGATGGGCATCCCGGATTCGATCCTGCTCAAACCCGCCAAACTTACCGATGAAGAATGGGAAATAATGAGAAAGCATCCCCAATACGCATACGAGATGCTTTCCCCCATTGCCTATCTGCGTCCCGCGTTGGATATTCCCTATTGTCATCACGAAAAATGGGACGGCACAGGCTATCCGCGCGGGTTGAAAGGAGTGGAAATACCGCTCGCGGCGCGCCTCTTCGCTGTTGTGGATGTCTGGGACGCCGTCACATCCAACCGCCCCTATCGCCCCGCATGGACGGAGGAACAAGCGCTCGAATATGTTAGAGGACAATCCGGCAGTCATTTCGACCCGCAAGCCGTTGAATTATTCCTGCGGATGATCTGCAAAGGAGGGGCAATTCAGCAGGGAAAAAACCTCTAAACGCGGGCGGATTTTCGCATGTAAAGAAACAAAACCCTGTCAATCATGATTGTTCGATTGCAACCACGCGGTTGCGCCCCGCCGTTTTCGCGGCATGCGATGATGATCAGCGCCGCGCCCCATTGCCATCGGGCGGAGCAACAGCAAAAGGCGGAAGGCAATGATACGAATCCGGTTTATAGTTTCCGTTGGCGCCTCTTGATATCCGATGAGAAGGAATGCGAAGATTATTAAATGTTTTCATTCTTCCAAATGCCAACCTGATCTTCCTCCACTCTTTGCACGCCTGATCGAAAACTCTTCCACAACCCAGTCAAAATCGGCAGTCCCGAAAGAATCCAAAATCCATAAGCCGAGGCGCGCGCAAGCTGCTCCATGTTCGGGAAGAATAAACTGACCCAAAAAAGAATCCCGCCGAGATGCATAGTGGCGAGACTCAACCACGTCCCGCCCAAACGCGCGGGCTGATCGGGTTCGAAGAAGCGGGTGAACAGGTAGGGAGCCAGGGCATAGCCAAATTGCAAAATCCAGCCAAAGATGAGGATGGGACCGCCGCTTCCCGAAATCTCCTGCACAGGAAAATCGGTGGCGCGGGCGACGATCAACGGCGCGACGACAACGGGGAGGAAGAACCAGACGTAGGAGGTGATCAAATGCCATACGCCAGGCGTCCACGCGGCGCGGTCGCCGACGAGCGGTTTGATGACGATGACCAACAGAAGAATGCTTCCAAGGGTGTGCAAAACCAACCCAATCACGGTGAACAAACTGACGTTCCACCACGGACCGGCTATCAATCCGAGGGCGCCCAGCGTCATCGTCCAATAGATCCATGGAACGGCGCGCTGCCACGCCAACGGACGATTTGCAAAGGACGGGTATAAATCCATCAGCAAGCCAGCCAGGATGATCGCAGCGAAGCCCCACAGGTTGGTGTGGACGTGGACTTCGATGGGCGACGCAATGCGCAGCGCCTCGCTCCATCCCAGCCAGAGACCGGTGCCGACCAAGCCTCCAAGTATCAGGTAGCTCAGCCCGGTAATGTAGAACTTGCGCCCTTCCATGCCTTTATTTTTTGAGGAGGCTTGCGCGGGACGCAGGTCAATCAGCTGCTTGATGAGCAGGACGACGGCAATGCCCACCAGCGTCCCGCCTGTGACGATGAGCGCGCGTGTGATGGTGGGAATGCCGATCAATAAAAGCACTAATCCCGCGTTCAGGAAGAGCCAGATGTCCCAGCGCATTTTGGGGCGCGGCAAACCGCGCAGGGTTGTCACCAGGATGGGAGCAAGTCCAAACGTAATTTCAGATAAAGCGCCGAGCGTGACCAAATGCACCCTCAGCCATTTCAGGCTTCCGAACAATGGGGTGATCTCCAGCCCTGTCAAAATCGAAGCCAGCGCAGCCAGCGCGACCAGGGATAAATAAAGCAGGGACATGAGGAAGTATGGGTGAGGCATGTTAGTATCCTTTTAAGTGCATGAGGTTTTATGCAAAGACAAAATGGGCGAATTTCCTATCCAGACGCCAGCGCCAGAACGATCCACGTGACCGACGCGCCCACTGCGCCGCCCGCCGCCACCTGCGCCCAATTGTGCCGTTTGCGGTGGACCCGCGCCCAGGCGATCAGGGGAAGGGCGAGAAACGTCCATGCCCAAGCGGAACCGATCATCCATGTTAAGAATGCTGCGAAACCTCCCACTCCGCCGGCGTGCAGGCTGATCCTCCAGAAGGAGGAGATGGTCATCATCGTGACGCCCAATGCCACGTAGACCAGCAACAATGTTGAACATCTTGTGGTACGCGTATTATTCATAACGCAATGCTTCAATCGGTCTCAAACTCGCGGCGTGGTTGGCGGGGTAGATGCCAAAGAACAAGCCCACTGCCACCGAGAAACTGACTGCCAGCAGAACGGCGTCGGAGGTGATGATGGCATTGGTCATACCTGATTTTTCCACCAGCAGGGCAATGCCTACGCCCAACCCAATGCCGATTGCGCCGCCCGCCAGACTCAAGATGATCGCTTCCAGCAGGAACTGCGTCAGGATATCCACTTTGCGCGCGCCCATGGCTTTCCGCAAGCCGATCTCGCGCGTGCGCTCTGTCACCGAGACCAGCATGATATTCATAATGCCGATCCCGCCGACCAGCAGGCTGATGGCGGCAATTGCGCCCAAAAAGACAACCAGGATATTGGTGACCTGCGTGAGGGTCGCCAGCAAATCAGCCTGGCTGACGACGCTGAAATCGCCTTCCTCACCGGGTTTGAAACCATGCCGCCGCAGGAGCAGGGTATTGATCTGGTCGGTAATCTCATCCACGCGCTCTTCATTTGTAACCACAACGTTCACCGATGTAACAACGGCATCTCCCTGTGCGTTACGACCGTCGAAGATTTTGGTCTGCGCGGTGGTGATGGGCACAAGGATGGCGTTGTCCGGGTCGCTGAAGCGTGAGCCGCCCTGGGGTGACAGAATCCCCACCACGGTCAGCGAGACGCGCCCGCCTCCCGCGCCCGGGATCGAGACTTTGATCTTCTGTCCGATGGGGTCGAATCCGCCGAACAGGTCGCGCGCCGCGTCGTTTCCCAGCACAGCCACCGTCCCCCGCCCGCTCACGTCGGATTCGCTGATGAAGCGGCCGCGGTCAACTTCCATGCCGAAAGCCGCGAGATATTCGGGAGTGATGCCGGTGACTTTGGTGTTGATATTGGCGGAGCCGAAAATCACCTGGGTTTGCATGGTGAACTCGGGAGCGACAATCGCGGCATCCGGCACGTTGCGCGGATCGGCGATGGCTTGCGCGTCCGCGTAGGTCAGGCTGGCGGCGCTGCCGCTGGGGGTTTCCACGCCGCCCAATTGGAACGAGCCGGGCGCGACAAAGAGCAGGTTGGAGCCAGCCCCGGAGATCGAACCGGTAATGCTCTCCTGCACGCCCTGCCCGATGGAGAGCAGGGCAATGACTGCCGCCACCCCGATGATGACGCCCAGCATGGTCAAGCCGGAGCGCATCTTGTTGGCGTTCAAGCCGTGCCAGGCTGTATTCAAACTTTCGAGCCAGTCCATTATGCGCCTCCTTTAGGTTGAGCCTGGTTGAAACCTTGCTGTGCGTCTGTTTGCGGATCAGCGATCAACCCGTCCTGAAAGTGGATAACGCGCTGCGCCTGCGCCGCGACCTTTGGGTCGTGGGTGACCATCACCACCGTCAGCCCCTGTTCGCGATGCAGGCGGTGGAAGATTTCCATCACCTCCGCGCCGGATTTGGAATCCAGGTTGCCGGTCGGTTCATCTGCCAGCAAAATGGACGGTTGTTGCGCCAGGGCGCGGGCAATCGCCACGCGCTGCTGCTGTCCGCCGGAAAGTTCGGTGGGACGATGGTGTGTGCGGTCGCCCAGCCCGACCATCCCCAGCATTTCGCGGGCGCGTTTGGAGCGTTCGCCGCGCGGCAGGCGCTTCTCGCCGCGCTGGTATTGCAGGGGCAGCATCACTTGCTGGAGCGCGTCCACGCGCGAGAGCAGGTTGAAACTCTGGAAGACGAAACCGATCTCGCGGTTGCGGACGGCGGCGAGTTCGGTGTCGTTCATGCCGCTCACTTCCGCGCCGTTCAGCCAGTACGCGCCGGAGGTGGGCGAATCGAGACAGCCAACGATGTGCATCAGCGTGGATTTGCCCGAACCGGACGGACCCGTGATTGCCACCCACTCACCTTTGACAACTTCCAGCGAGACACCGTCCAGCGCGCGCACTTCCGCCTCCCCTGCCCCGTACACTTTGGTCATGTTTTGGATGGCGATCATATCATTGTCCTCCGCCGAACATGGGATTTTTCATCACTTCGCTGTCTTGAACGGGATTGGCATAGACGGTCACAACGTCTCCCGCCTCCAGTCCGCTCAGGATTTCCACCTGGGTGTCGGTGATCAGACCCAGCGTCACCGCCACACGCTCCGCTTCGCGCCCGGAGGCGGTCACCCGCGTCACGTAGGCCTGACCGCCTTCAGTCTCGATGGCGCGGAAGGGAACCAGCAGGGTATCCGTTCGCTGTTCGATGGGAAAGATGACGCTGACGGTCATGCCGGAGCGCAGCGGTAATTCGGTGGCGTCAAGGCGCACGGTCACAGGATACAGCACCACGCCGGATTGGACAGCGGCAGTTGACGCGATCTCGATCACTTCGCCGCTCACTTCCATGCTGGGGAACGCGTCCACAGTGACAACCACCTGCATCCCCAGCGCAATCTTCACCACATCGGTTTCGTCCAGGTAAACCTCGGCTTTCAGGATGGACACATCTGTCAGGGCGATCACTGGAGCGCCAGGATTGGCATATTCCCCAGCCTGATAGTAGAGCGTCGTTATAACGCCATCAGACATTGTAATCAGGCGCGTGTTCTCCACATTCTGGCGAGCCCGTTCCAGCCGCGCCATTTCCGGTCCCAGCGCGGCCAGCGGAGTCTGCAGGGCTGACGGTCCGGACTTGACAATTTCCAACGCGGCTTCGGCATCCTGAAGAGCGACATTGGCGTTTTCCAGTTTGAGGCGGGCAAAGGTGATATCGGAGTCATCCAGGTAGTAATCATCCACCTTTTCCAAATATGCAATATTATCCCTCAGAAGGTATTCCTGTTTGCGGCGCGCGTAATCCACCGCTTTTTGCGCTTCGGACTTCTGTTCCGCACTGGCATTGGGATCCGCATCGAGAGCAGCCAGTGTCTCTTCCGCCTGTGCCAACTGCTCCTCCCAGTAATACGTTTCCGAGCCAATCCGATACTTGAGATAATCAATGGCATCAACCAGCCCATCCTGGGCATTGGCGGCGGCAAGCTCTGCCTGGAGAACGCCGGCATCGCTGAACAATGCCTGAAAATCGGCTTCGGCTTGGATATTACCCTCCAGCCGCGCCAGAACATCGCCTCGCTTAACCGTCTGTCCTTCGGACACAGGAATCTCGTAAATTCTGCCCGCTGTAGGAAACGCCAGCGTAATTTCAGTCAGCGGGGTCAGGCTGCCGGTGGCATCCACCGTCACGGACAGGTCGCCGCTCTGGACAACGGCGGTCTCTGTTACCGAAGCGGCGGATGCCGCGCGGCGGGTGGTCATTGTCCGGGAAATCCCGATGCCTGCCGCGGCAATCAGGACGATTACGAAAACGATCAAAAGATTCTTCTTATTCCATTTCATGCGATTTTCTCCTGGGGTGTTTATGTTTTTTTCGCCTCCGGTTGGGGCGCGGGGATCACTTCTTTAAGTAGGTTTCGGGGTCTTTGGCGAACGCGCGCTGGCAGGCAGGCGCGCAGAAATAATACGTGCGGCTCTGATGGACATGCTGCAGGGACGTTTTGGGGTCCACCCTCATGTCACAGACCGGGTCGGTCTCCATCTGCGCCGAGGCACCCTGCTGCACGAGGCGCACGAGGGCGTACATCGAAACGAGGTAGATGACGCCGATCAAAACATTGGTGACGGTGATCGCCCAGCCGTTGTAGAGGTATTGCAGCATGACGCCGAGCATGGCGCCCATCATGCCGCCCATCGCGCCGCCCATGCCGCCGTCCATCATGCCCATCAAGCCGCCGGCGCGCCCGAAGACGATTCCGAAAACCAGACCGACGATCACGCCGACCAGGTTGCTGACGAACATGTCCGTCGCCGCGCCGATGAAATAACCGACAGCGATACCCGTCATCATGCCCTGCGTCATGCCGAGCATCATGCCGAGCATTTCAGTCATGCCCGACTTGTACCGCGCGAGATACACCCCCACGCCGGCGCTGACCAGCATGACGACAATACTTGCGATGATTGCGGTTGAAAGATTCAACATTTCATTACTCCTGGTTCAAGCGATCTACCATGCCACCATGAAATCAAATCGGACGGTGGTGGTTTGTCCCGCATGTTCGATGCCGACGATCACGCGCCACGGACCGGGCATGAGGAAATGTACGTCGCCGCTGTAACGCCCATCGCCCAGCGATTCGGCGGCGGTCACATTTTTGCCGTGGCTCATATTGGTCATGTCAATGTCGAAGGAAATCGCGGCGTCGGAAACGGGTTTACCGTCCAGGTCAGCGATCAACACTTCGAGGGTGGTCTCGCCGCGGGAGGGCGGGTTGGGGTCGCTGAAGATCCACACCAGCAGGTCGCCGCTTTGTTTCCCGCCCAAAGCGGGAATTTGATTCGCGGCGGGATCCTGCGCGGACGATGCCGCGGGTGTGAAAGTTGGGATGGGTGTCGGCTGTTCCACCGACGGCGCGGGCATCATGCCGCACGAGGCGAGCAGGAACACCGCGATTCCCGCGATCAGTTTGTTGGTCATCTTTCTCTCCTTATCCTGGAATGATTCGGCGAAGAGTAGCGCCTGGAATTAAAGAATGGATGCGGATTCGGTGAAGGTTTGATAAAGAACGGCGGACGCGGCTCGATCACCGTCATCCGCCTATTCCTTTCAAGAGCGCGCCGACCGCGTACGCCACGCCCGCCGCCAGCCCGCCAACGGTCAGCATTTCCAGTCCGCTGCGGATCGGGTTGAGCTTCGTGACCAGCACCTTTGCCGCGCCCAGCCCAAAGAGCGCCAGACCCGATAATGCGATAGAAATGGGGAAAGCGGCATCAGGCGACATGGGAAACGCCAGCCCAAGCAGGTAGATGATCAACGGCACTGCGCCCGCGATCACGAATGAACCGAATGTCACCAGCCCGTTGACGAGCGGATTGCTCTCATCCTCCATCATGCCCAGTTCGTCTATCATCATGGCTTTCACCCAGCGGCTTGGCGCGCGGCTCTGAATGTCCACCAATTGCCGTGCTTCGGTTTCCTCATATCCGCGATGGCGATAGACCTCATATAACTCGGCGCGTTCACCATCGGGAAAATGCTCCACCTCCCACGCCTCGCGTTCCCATTCCCTGCGATAATATTCCTGCTCGCTTTTGGTCGAGAGGTACGCGCCCGTCGCCATCGAGAAACCGTCGGCCAAGAGGTTGGCAAGGCCGAGAATGAGGATGACAGGCGTGCCGAGTTGCGCGCCCGCCACGCCGCTGACAACGGCGAATGTGGTGATGATGCCATCCAGCCCGCCGTAGACCATCTCGCCGAGATACTGACTGCCCGCCCCGCCATGTTCTTCCGCGGCTTCTGCGATACGCGCAGGATCATGCGCCAGGGCGGAGGCCTGCTGATCGCGCCGACGAAATGCCTGCCGCGCTTTCTCAAATCGTTTCGAAAGGCTATCCATTGGCTGGTTCCTGTTTTTTTGCAACCGCCCGATTCAGGATGTCGAGAAACTCATCCAGCGGCACGCGGTGAACCTTCGCCGCCCATTCTACGGTAAGCGCTTTTGCGAGAAACATCCGCAGGGAATAACGCCCTACGCGCTGGATGCCGAATATTTCCATCACATCGGCAATGTCGCCGTATTGCAATAGAATGTCGGAGACGCGGGTATCTTTTGTGATTTGCATGTTGTGATTTTCCTTTCATGTCGCGCTTCCCTTGTGTGGAGGCGCGACCTGCTGTCATGTTGTCAACTCTTTTGTTTGACTTCGCGTTTTTGCCTCAGGTCGAGATACAGGGCAATGGACAGGGGTCCCAAAGCCAGCATGGAAGCAAGCAATGCGTGGATGAGGTTGATGAAGAGTTCGTTCATTTTCGTTTCTCCTTGTGAGGTTTTGGAAACCTTCAGAGTCTCTGTTTGAATGCGCGTTACCGCGCGTTGACCGCCAGTTTTGGGTTGACCGCCATCAGGCGATAGGCTTCATTAATATCGTCGGCGGTCAGCAGACCGATCAGTTCGCCCTCGGCATTCAGTACGGGCAAGGCGCGCGTCCGCCCCGTCAGCATTTTTTGCTGCGCGGCGTGAAGCGGCTCATCTCGACTAACAAAGTTGATATTCGTCCGCATCGCTTCGCGCGCCGCCGCGTTCTCGCCGAGGGACTGCAACCCGCGCAGGAGGTCAACCTCGCCGATCAAACCCGCGACCCGGTTGCTTCCCCATTCCAGCACGGGGAAATCGGACTGGGAGGTGGATAGCGTCAACTCGACGGCTTTCGACAGCGAATCGTTGACCCTCAGCGTGTGAGGCGAGCGCGTCATGGCCTGACCGACGGTTGTTCCGCCCAACGTGTGCTTGACCTGCGCCCCCTGGCTTTCCTGCCCCGCGCCCATCCAGACGAAGACGGCGATGAGGACGAGCGTCCAACTGCCGCTCATGAAACCCCACAACCCCATCAACAGGGCAAACCCCTGCCCAACCTGCGCGGCGATTTTCGTGGCTTTGGCATGGTCCATCTTTTTTGCCAGCAAGGCGCGCAGGATTCGTCCGCCGTCCATGGGGAAGGCAGGGATCAGGTTGAAGAGACCGAGGATCAGGTTTGCATAGGTCAGGTAAGCCAGCAATCCGCTCCAACTGACGCTTCCCAACGAAGCCTGCAATTCCTCCAGCGAGATCAGGGCGTGCACATCCAGCAAAACGCCCACGCCGATCAGCAAGGCGGCAATCCCAAAGTTGACCAGCGGACCTGCGAGGGCGATGCGCAATTCCTTGTGCGGGTCTTCAGGAATTGATTCCATCTGCGCCAGCCCGCCCATCGGCATCAGGGTGATATCGCGCACCTTCACCCCGTATTTGAGCGCTTGAAAACTGTGGCTGAGTTCATGCAGTGTAACGCTGAGGAAGAGCAGCAGCGTCGCCACAATGCCAAATATCGCGCCTTGCACGCCTTCGCCCGTGTTGACGCTCCAGCGATACGCCGCCCAGATGAGGATCAGCACAAAGGTCAGGTGAACTTTGATGTCAATGCCTTTGACTTTGAGTAGTTTGAGTGACCAGTTCATGGTTTTATCTCCTTGGTACGATCTGCATTGTAGACAGGCAAGCCGTCTTTCTCAACGACTTTTGTCGAATTTGAGGAATTAGTTTCTTCCTCTGCGATTACAATTTCGAACGGACGAGTGATTGCCCGCGTGGGACAGACCGCCTCGCACAGTCCGCTGTATTCGCACGCCAGCGGATTGGCGACCACAGCTTTTCCCTCCCGCAGCGCCAATGCCTTCGTTGGGCAGGCATGAACGCACAATCCGCACCCGTTGCAGAGTTGCGGGTCAATGAGGGGAATGGGTCTGTCGGGGAATTGAGTCATGGAATGCTCCAAAAACAAAACTCGCTCAAGGTGCGGTAACCATACACCTTGAGCGAGTCTCATTCAACGACTTTTATCGGTTTTCTGTGATCTGTACCGCGAAATTTATTTCCCCCCATCTTGCGCAAGATTAATCTCCCTGGCACCGCCCATTAGGGCAGGTGTGTAGTATTTATTATTCGATCACCTGCGCAATCGCCTTTAACCCTTCCTTATCCAAAATCTGGATTTGATGACGCTTGACATGAATGATCCCCTCTTCCGATAATTTTCGCAGGGCGCGGTTGACCACATCCGGGACGGTGCCGAGGCGGGATGCCATTTCGGCCTGCGTCTCCCAGCGTCGGCGTTGGACTGACTCGCCCTCCGCCTGCCCCAGCAAAAGCCGCGCGAGACGCGTTTCCACCGAACGCAGGGACAAGTCCTCCACCATGCGGATCAAGTACTGCACCTTGCCAGCCAGTTCCTGAATCACCTGACGCGCCAGGGAGGGATGCTCCTCCATCAATTTCAGCAGGATGTCGCGTCGAACCATCCAGACCACCGAGGGCTCCAGCGCCGCGACCGTGGCCTGGTTGGGAGCATCGGTAAACACGCTGAGGGCGTTGAACGTCTCTCCAGGCTTTAGCGTTTGCAACACCTGCTCGCGCCCATCCAGCCCGATCCTGACCGCTTTCAGCCAGCCGCTTTCAACGATGTACAGCCCTGCGCACGGCTCACCCTCGATCAGGATCACCTGCTCGGCATCATAGTCCCGACGGATTGCCGCCCGTTCCACGGAAGCCAACGCAGCATCGTCCAATTTTGAAAAGTAGGATACTGCCTTCAAAATGTCGCGCGCTTGTTCGGAAAACCCATCGTTACTCATGGAACCTCTTCTTGTTGTTGCAATCTTACCATGCCAGCTGAAGTTGGTTATAACCCCGTGATCTGGTTACCAGACAGCACACAAATATTGCTTCCTTGGCTAAGTTCCTCAGTTCATCCTAGCGTAATTTTGGATATCAAGAGCAAACAGGCGGCTTATATCACTAACAATCCTAAAATTATTCCAATTGGGTGGTTGGCGAATTCACCATAATCCGAAATGTCCTACAATGGTCTCGGTCAACGCCTGAGCATGGAAGCATCAGGCGCGATTGCCTACTACTCCTGAGAGACTTATCCCTGTCGTGGAAAAAATCTCTCCAGAAACTGCGCCGGGGTCAGGACAAGTCTGTTTTGCGCAAGCAGGGGTTTATAATGCCGCAGGTTGCTGGTAACCAATGCGTCCGCATCTGAAGTGATGAACACCTCTGCGAACATGACATCATCCTGGTCTGTGTGTCCTTCTGTGGAAAGCCTGTCAGACTCTATATATTGACCGAACACCTCGATGTGATCTACAGCTGCAAGCGCTTTGGAAGGATGGATGCGAAGTTCCGGACGCGACAAAACCTCCTCGTACTCGCCAAGAATACGATCGTCATACGCCGCCAAAACTTGATCCCCTAGAGAATCAGGTCAAGAATTCTGGCTGGAGCACTCCTCGAACTGAACAGGCTGCTGACCAATACATTCGTATCCAGCCCGATCCTCAACATCAGCGTTTACGCTTTGTCCGCGTTTTTTTGATCAGGGCATTGACATCCTTCAATGTCATCTTGTCCAAGCCGTCCCTGCGCGCCTGGCTGCGGATCGAGCGGGCAGCCATCTGCGCCCGCAGACGGGACACCTTCAAAAGGATATCCTGGACATTCTCATCATCCAGATTGATCATTACGGCGAACGGTTTATTATCCACCGTCACCACCAACTCACCTTCGCTTGCTAGTTTTTTTCGCAGGGCGGACGGTTCGTTACGCAAATCACGGTAGGGTACAAATTGCATGGCGCGCTCCTTTTGTAGCATCTTTTGCTACGTCACCTTACCCGACATTGAGCGTCTGGTCAACCTCAGGATAATCGAAGAAACCCGGGGCGCTTGATGGGTTAATATCCCAAAAACATGACAACAAGCGGGGACTGTCTGGATATAAAAAACGGAACATGTTCGTCTTTGCGACCCTGCATGTCCCACCTTCGCCACTGCAAAAGGACAGCCTGTACCACATCATCGAAAAGATCGGGCTGCGGGCGGGGGTGCAGAACTGCCATCCGCATCGCTTTCGGCATACCTTTGCGATCCAGTTCCTGCGTAATGGCGGGAACATCTACACATTGCAGGCGATCCTGGGTCACACATCGCTGGATATGGTCAAGCGATACCTGCACATCGCCCAAACTGATATTGCTCGCGACCACGAGAAGGCGTCGCCTGTGAAGGGCTGGGAATTATAGAAAATCCTATTCCAGAGCGCGCGGTTCGGGTCCGTGAAGTCGGCGGTTCAAATCCGCGCACCCCGACAGGCATGAAAGTGAAGACTCCCAGCCCGAGGGAGTCTTTTGTTTAGGTCTGTGGTTTACCTGGACAGGTATGCTGCAAATCCGCCCACCCCGACAGGCATGAAAGTGAAGACTCCCAACCCGAGGGAGTCTTTTGTTTTAAGTTCACGGCTCCCCGTTTCAAGCGGAGGCGCATCGCGTGAAACATCACTCCAGACTATTTGCGAATCAACGCTTCATCAAAACATCCGCCTTGCGAATCGCCATCAACCCCGCTATTCCCAGGGTGGGAGGAGTTCGTGTTGTCATACGCCTGTTTGCCCCAATCCATCGGGAAATGACCGTTGAATAATTTGCCCTGCTGCTTTATGAAACCGGTTTCCTGCGCGCCTGAACGTACATCAGCGCAAGGATGATGATCCAGGCAGCCATGCGTACTGTCATCGCCACAAGACTGTCTATTGCGACCACGTCGCGGTAGGCAGTTTGCAGAATGAGCATGACCAGCGCGTGGACGACAAACGTGGCAATGGCGACGGGCATGGCGAGCCTGTACCTGCTCCAGATGAGAACGGCGGTGACGAAAACGGTCAGGATGCCGACTGTATAGTTATAGACAGGCAGCCAGTTGATCACATAGTAGTCGGGCATTTTGCCGAGCAGGACTTGTCCGCCTGCGGAGACTGCCATCGCGCCGATGATGAACGCGAGAACGGATGCGATTTTATTGAGATTTGTGTTCATGTTCCTGCTTCTTTCTGATTCTGCTTTTTGCTGGCGGCGCGTTCAAGAATTTCGAGAAATTCATTTAATGGCACGCGATGGATGCGCGCCGCCCATTCGACCGTCACTGCTTTTGCAGCCAGCATTCGCAAAGAGTAGCGTCCCACACGTTGGATGCCGAAGACTTCCATAACATCGGCGATGTCGCCGTATTCTTCGAGGATGGCGGACACGCGGGTATCCTTTGTAATTTTCATCATGTATACCTTTGATGCGGAGGGTCGCGTTTTCACGCGCGACCCTCCGTAATAAATCTACGCCATCTCGCGCTTTTGCAGACCATCTTTTGTGATCTGGAAAACTTCCTTGAGGGGTTGAAGCACCGACAGCGCGTAGAGCGCGAATCCGATTCCGTACAACACGCCTCGAATCGGGACAAGGAAGATGCTCACCCATACGAAGATGCTCCCCGCTGTGACCGCGGCGATGCTCAGCCATGAACCGCCGAGCTGCGGATTCTCTTCCTTCAGGAAGAAACGCCGTGCAATGTATGGGACGAGGGCAATGCCAAATTGCAGCACCCAGCCGTAAATCAAGGCTTGAGGCGCAATCGATTCGACGGGACCGCCTTTGATGAATCCGAGCAGGATCAACGGCGCAACCAGCACGGGAAGCAAAATCCAGGAATAGGATGCGAGTAGATGCCAGCCGCCGGCGCTGTCCAGATGCCCGCTGGATTTGAGGGCGCGTCCCATCAAGACCATCAGCCAGATCGTTGCGGAAAGATGCAGGATCAAACCCGATACGGTGGGGGGCAGGCTGCCGCCCAGCCACGGACCGATGACCAGACCGAGCGCGCCCAGCGACATGCCCCAGAAGATGAACGAAACTTCTTTCGCGCTGCCAAGCGGACGACCCGTGACCATCGGAATGAAGTCCACGAGCAAGCCCGCGAAGACGAGCGACATGAAGCCCCACGAGTTGGCATGGATGTGAACTTCGAGCGGAATTTGAATGTAAAGGGCTTCACTCCAATTGAGCCACAAGCCTGTGCCGACGATGATGCCGACCAGTAAATAGAACACGCCCGTGATGTAAAACTTGAGACTGGCTGGCGCGTCGCCGCCGCGCACGTTCCACAATTGAAAAAGCAAAAGAGTCGCCGCGACGAAGACCAGCGTGCCGCCTGTAAAGATAAGCGGTTGGTTGACGCCGGCGAACCCCGCGATCAAGGCGAGGAAACCGCCGTTGAGTGTCAGCCAAATATCCCAGCGCATGGCGGGACGCGGTTTTTTTGAAAGCGAGGCGACCAGCAGGGGAAGCAGTCCAAACACAACCTGTGAAACGATCCCCAGCGTGATGAAATGCACGCGCACCCAGCGCAGGGCGGGAAAGGCGCCGATCAAATTCAGGCTGACGAACGAGGCGTCCGCCGCCATGAACAGCGCAACGAAGGTGAAAAGCAGGGTTGTGATCAAATATGGAATTGGCATTTTGTTCTCCTTTATTTTCCGTACCACATGCGGGCAAGGAGGTTGTCTTTGAGCAGGAATTGATGGTAGAACGCCGCGCCGACATGCAATAGCACGGTCAATGCCAATGCAGGCGCGATAAAGCCGTGCAGGATGCGCGCGGCGAAGTCATAAAAATCTGCGGGCAGAATTCCCGATCCGCCAAACACGACCGGGGCAAGCCCAGCCTGCATCGAGAGCGAGAGTCCGCTGATCGCCATCAAAAAGACCAGCAGGTACAACGCATAGTGAACCGCCTTGCCGATCCAATCGAACAACGGATTTCCCGCTGTAACATGCGCGGGCTTGGGCAGGCGCATCCGCATTACAAAGCGAAAGACGATGACAAGCAGCGTGATGATTCCCACCGTCATGTGCAATGCCAGCGGCGTGAGTTTGGCGGCATCGTTGGGCTGTCCGCTCATGGATTTGCCAATGACGAACGCGGCGAAAACAAGGATGACCGTCAGCCAATGCAGGATGACCTGCAAAGGGCGATAGCGTTTGTTTGTTGTTTGGGACATGGCTTACTTTTCCCCTTTCGATCCGAGAAAGACAACGCGCGTCCTGGCATTCATGCCGCGTTTCGCGCCGCTCGGCGCGATGACCGTCACGCCGGGTTTGATGGCGAAGCTTTCATCGTCCACAGTCATCAGCCCCTCGCCTTCGAGGAAGTGATACATCGCCGCCTCGCCGGGGTGGACGGGGATTTGTCCGCCCTCCTCGATCCCGACCACCAGCGCCTTGAACTGAGGCGTGTCGATCAGGAATTGCGGCTTGGGTCCCTCCGCCGAAAAGATGGCTTTTAATTTCGTGTCTGCAAAATAGATATCGGACATATCTTCTCCTTTTTTGATATACCCTGACTTTACTCCCCGCTCCCGCTTCGCGCCCCGACTTTTGTCGGGTTTTTTCAACCCGAATTTTAATCTCCCCGAAGTGTTGCCCGCTCCGCCAATTCGGCGCGGTTCAGAATACTGTTTTGATTTATACGACAAAAGTCGTAATGATTTTTACAATTTCATTATATAAGCAACAAACTCTCTTTACATCCACCGTCTAAAGTTGATGCCTGTCAAGAATTCACACAGGAGCAAATTATGGAAACAAAGACCCCTTCCTCGTCTTCGCGAAATATCCGTTTTACGCGTAAAACAATTATTCTCATTACAGTCGGCGCGTTGATGGTCGTTGCGGCGGGCGCGTATTTCACCCTGCCTTCCGCGGAGGCTGATACCGCCGAACCGGCTGTCCAGACCGCCAGGGTGCGCACGGGCGATCTCATCGTCACCGCCAGCGGCGCAGGGACGGTGGTTCCCGTCTCAGAGGTGGATTTGGGATTCCGCTCCGGCGGCGTGTTGACCGAGTTGAACGTATCCGTTGGCGATGCGGTTGAATCCGCCGAAGTGCTGGCGCGGCTGGAGGAGAATATCCAGGCGGAAGCCGACTTTCAGGCGTTGTTCACACCCCTTGGGCTAATGCAGGCGGAGGGGGAGGTTTCCAGGGCGTATATCGCGCTGGACGATGCCATCGATGCCTTGATGTACCTGATCAGCCCGCAGGTATATCACTACGAATTGAAACTGGCGGAAGCCCAGTCCCTGTTCGCTGATTTGGACTCGGATTCGAGCGCCTCACAGGAAGCCGTTGACGAGGCAGGGAAGAACCTCGAACGCGCTGAAAACAATCTGAAATACGCGCAGTCTCTCTACATTAACGAATATGTCCCCGCCACCTTTTCCTATACATGGATTGACGAGGAGACCGGCGAATCGGTGACGGAAGCCATTCCTCCCAGCCCCGCCGATGTGACCCTTGCCCGCGCCAACCTTGAATCGGCGCGTATGCTGGTGCGAGACGCGGAAGCCGCGCTGGAGATCGTCAAGGCGGGACCGGAAACGTTGACCAAGCCCCTCGCCGCGCTGGGACCACAAATGGCAAAACTGGAACAGGCTCGTCTCGCTGTCGAAAGCACGCGCCTGACTGCGCCCTTCGACGGCACGGTCACCAGTTTGAATGCAGTCGTTGGGCAAACAGTTGGCACGTCTCCGATTTTAAGCCTGACAACCACGCAGGATTTATTGGTGCGCTTCTATCTCGATGAAACAGATGTGGACAAGGTGGCAGTGGGCAACCGCGTTACATTCACCTTCGACGCATATCCCGATCTTCCGATGGAAGGCGAAGTCTTCCGCGTCGAGCCGACCCTGCAAATGGTGGACGGCACGCCCGTGGTTGTCGTCTGGGCGAAACTGCCGGATGAAACAGCATCGTCCCCGCAGGGGAAAGCAGGCATCCTGTCCGGCATGACCGTGGACGCGGAAGTCATCGCAGGCGAAGCGCGCGGCGCGCTCATCGTCCCAATCCAGGCGTTGCGTGAATTGTCGCCCGGCTCGTACGCCGTCTTCGTTGTCGGCGCGGACGGGGGGTTGAAACTCACGCCTGTTGAAGTTGGCTTGCGCGATTACGCCAACGCCGAAATCCTGAGCGGACTCAAGGCGGGCGATGTCGTCAGCACGGGCAATGTGGAAACAAAGTAGGACAAAATTTATTTTGTCCGGCTTGGAGAAATAACAATGAACCAACCACTGATCGAAGTCCGTGAATTAACCAAAGTCTACGGCGAAGACGACGCAGCGGTACATGCGCTGTCCGGCGTGGACGCGGTCATCGAGCGCGGCGAATTCGTCGCGGTCATGGGTCCGTCGGGATCGGGCAAGTCCACGCTGATGAACATCATCGGCTGTCTGGATCGTCCCACCGCGGGCGCGTACCTGCTGGACGGCAGTGACGTGAGCGGCATGAACAGGAACGAACTCGCCGCCGTTCGTAACCGCAAGATCGGTTTTATCTTTCAATCGTTCAATTTGCTGCCGCGCCTGAGCGCGCTCTCGAATGTCAGCCTGCCTGTGATGTACAACGACGATGACATCAACGACGACGAGCAGCGCAAACGGGCGGTTGCCGCGCTCGAATCGGTCGGACTCAGCGACCGCCTGCATCACCGCCCCAATCAATTATCGGGCGGACAGCAGCAGCGCGTAGCGATTGCCCGCGCCCTCATCAACAACCCGCCGCTGATCCTGGCGGACGAGCCGACCGGCAACCTCGATTCGCATTCCAGCGAAGAGATCATGGAACTTCTGCATGAACTCCATCGAAACAGCGCGACCATCGTCATGGTGACGCATGAACCCGACATCGCGGCGCGCGCGGAAAGAATTATTTGCGTGCGCGACGGCAAGGTCATCTCGGACGGACGCGACGGACACAGCCCATGCCTGGATCGCAAGGTGCTGGCGGGGGAGTTCCCTCACCCTAACCCTCTCCCGAAGGGAGAGGAGACTCCCTTCTCCCTTCGGGAGAAGGGGCGGGGATGAGGGAGGAGCCAACCATGAAACTCAACAAAATTTTCCGCACAGCCTGGGAAGGGCTGATGCTCAACAAAGCTCGCTCGTTCCTGACGACGCTGGGCGTCATCATCGGTGTGGCTTCGGTTATCGTCATGCTGGCGGTCAGCGCGGGGACGGAAGCCGCCATCGCCGAGCAGATCAACGCCCTGGGCGCGAACCTCGTCATCGTTTCGCCGATGCGCGGCATCCCCGGCGCGGCGCGGACTTTGCTGATTGACGACGCCTACGCCATCGGCGAACAGGTGGTCGGCATCGAAGGTATCTCCGCTGAGCAAGCCCCGCCGCCCGTCAACGTGCGCGCGGGCGGCGTGACCCTCGAATCCATTGCCATCATTGGCACTACCGCCGACTTTCCCGGCGTGCGCGATTATGCCGTCGCCGAGGGACGTTACTTCGATGTGGGCGAAGACGAGCGCAAAGCCAAGGTCGCGGTGTTGGGCGCGGGCATCGCCAAAGATCTGTTCGGCGAAGAAAGCGCCGTCGGGCAGACCGTCACCGTCGGCTCGACGAAAGTAACCGTCGTCGGCGTGATGGAGGCGAAGGGCGTTGTCTCAGACGTGGATTACGACGGGCGCGTCTACCTGCCCATCAACCTCGTCTTTCAAAAATTCATGACCTCCACGCCAATGGGCGCGGACCGCGTGCGCACGATTTACGTCAAAGCCGAAAGCCAGGATCAAATTGACAGCGTCATCACGCAGATCACAGTGTTACTGGCAGAGCGGCACGACGTTGACCCGTCTGCGCCGGACTTCACCGTCCAAACCCAGCAGGACATCATCTCCACACAGGAAGCCACTACCGCCGCCTTCCGCGACCTCCTCGCATGGGTGGCGGGAATCTCGCTCATCGTCGGCGGCATCGGCATTATGAATATCATGCTGGTCTCGGTCACCGAACGCACGCGCGAGATCGGTCTTCGCCAGGCGCTGGGCGCGCGTCCCGCCGACGTGCTGACCCAATTCCTGCTCGAAGCCGTCATCCTCAGCCTGGCGGGCGGCATCGCAGGCATCATCGTGGGCGTGGGTAGTTCGTACCTCTTTGGCGCGTTTGGAACCATGCGCACTGAAATCGTTCCCCTCTCCATTCCGCTCGCATTCGGCGCCGCAGCCATCGTCGGCATTTTCTTTGGATATTACCCCGCCACCCGCGCCGCCAAACTCGACCCCATCGAAGCCCTGCGCCGCGAATGATGTTTCGCCCGTAACCTGAAACCTGAAACCTGAAACCTGAAACCTGAAACCTGAAACCTG
>JAGUZU010000151.1 GCA_020060625.1 Anaerolineales bacterium
CGCCCGTGTAGGGTCCGCTGACGGGCGGATAATGCACCAGCACCGTATGTTCCGCATCGTCTGAGAAGCCGTTTTGCGCGGCAACCAGCAGGGCGGCGGCTTGCCAATCCTGCCCGCGGACCTTCGCCAGCGCGGCGCTCAATGCGGCTGCATCCGCCGCGTTTTGCGCCTCGCGGCGGTCGGCGTAAGCCAGACTTCCGTCAACAGCCACCCCCGTCAAACCGATCAGCGCCACCATCCCCAGAACGATCAGGATTAACGCCTGCCCCCGTTCGGTGTTGTGTCTTTTTTTCATACTGCCCTCCGCAATCCGATTGTGTGAACGAAGAGGCGCGACTGGAATGCCTCCACACTTTGTGACGTGGAATCGGGCGGATGGATACCACCGGAGCCTTTCAGATTTGAAATGCGCCGCTCAAAGGACTTTTACAGAATCTTTGCAATTCCTTTCCGCTGCTTTCAAAATAATATTGATAATCACCCATAACATGTTTTGAAAGAAAATTCACGGTATTTACAGGAAAACATGATGACCGAACAAACTCCCGAACCTTCCATCTTTCAACGGATGCGAAAGAAACTTGTGCCCGAAGGAATCCCCGAAGACGACCGCGGACGAATCCGCATGGTGGTGGATAGTCTTGTCCTCCACATTCACCCCTCCAAAGTGGAAGTCTCCACCCTCAAGTGGACATACACCTGGGGCTTGGGCGGACTCTCCGCCTTGCTCATGACCATCCTCGGTCTCACGGGCATTATTCTGCTCAACAATTACACGCCCGCCGCGCCGCAAGCCTATTTCGACATTCTCGAAATCAACTCCAACGTTTGGTTTGGCGAATTGATCCGCAACCTGCATCACTGGAGCGCGAACCTGCTTATCGTGGTGGCAGTGCTGCATTTAATACGCGTCTTTGTCACAGGCTCGTATCGTCCGCCGCGCGAACTCAACTGGCTGATCGGTGTTGCCATGCTTCTTCTGGTACTCGGCGCAAACTTTACAGGCTATCTGCTTCCGTGGGATCAACTTGCATTTTGGGCGATCACTGTTGGTACAAGCATCATCAGTTATGTCCCAGTCGTCGGCAGTTGGCTCAGCCAACTCATCCTCGGCGGACCCGAAGTGGGCGCCAATACCTTGCTCAACTTCTATTCCATGCACATCTCATTTATTCCGCTCGCCATCTTCGGGTTGATGATGTATCACTTCTGGCGTGTCCGCAAAGACGGCGGTCTGACGCGTCCCAAATCTGCGAATCAAATTGAAGTGGAAAAAGTCGAGCGTGTGACCACCATCCCGAATCTCGTCCACAAGGAATTGATCTTCGCCCTCGCATGGATTGCCGCGCTTCTTCTCTTCTCCATGCTTGTTCCGGCTCCATTGGAAGGAATCGCCAACCCAGCCTTATCTCCCAACCCCGCCAAAGCGCCGTGGTATTTCATGGGCTTGCAGGAACTTTTGCTGCACTTCCACCCGCTTGTTGGGGCAATTGTCATTCCAAGTATCGTGGTGATCGGCATCTTCCTCCTCCCGTTCTTTGACTTGAATCTCGCAAGCGTAGGCGTCTATTTCCGCTCCCACCGCGGACGCGCCCTTACCTTGCTCGCCGCCGGGTTGGCATTGATCGCCACTCCCATCTGGGTGCTGCTCGATGAATATCTGCTCAACTGGACGGAGTGGCTCCCAACCTGGAACACCCTACTCTCGAACGGACTCATCCCGCTCACGGTCATCCTCCTTCCGCTCATTCTGCTCGACGATTGGATGACGAAAAAATACAAAGCCGATATTGAAGAGCGCGTCCTGTTCATTGCCACGTTCATCTTCACCGCCTTCATCGTCCTCACCCTCATCGGCATCTTCTTCCGCGGACCCGGCATGAGCCTCTACCTCCCCTGGAATATGCCCGTTGTAGTTCATTAGTGAATCGGTAAATCGGTAGGCTGATAACTCACGCATTACGCATCACGCACCTTCAACCTGCAACCTGCAACCTGCAACCTTCAACCTCCAACCTGCAACCTTCAACTTATAACTGGACCTTCCCATGACTGAAACCTCCTCCTCCCCCCTCTCCCGCCGCGACTTTTTCAAAATTGCCTGGGCATTCCTCGGCGGAGTTGCCGCACTCGAAACGGCGGGCGTCTTCCTTGCCTATCTCCAACCGCGTTTGACAGAAGGCGAATTTGGCTCTGTCATCACCGCCGGCTTGGTGGATGACTTCCCGCCCAACTCTGTCACCCACATCCCAAACGGACGCTTTTACATCGTCCGCATCGGTGACGGCGGTTTCCTCGCCGTATATCACCGTTGCACACATCTCGGCTGCACCGTCCCGTGGGACTCCACCGCACAGAAATTCATCTGTCCGTGTCACAACTCGCAGTTCGACCAGCAAGGCGTGGTGGAGAATCCGCCCGCGCCGCGTCCGCTTGATCTGTTTGCGCTCACCATCGAAAACGGCGAAGTCAAAGTGGATACGGGCAATATCAGCCAACGCCAAACCTACGAAACCGCGCAGGTTGTTTATCCGTAACTTTGAGACCTGTCAGGTCTTACACAGGACACACTCATGAACCCCAAATCTCATCTCATCGAATCCTTCATAGGCTTGGGCGCCCTCCTTATCGTCGTCTCTGCCCTTGGCTATTACATTCTCAATGAACCTGTCCGCATTGTGCAGGCGCAGGATGAAGTGCTCGCGCTTCAATTGGATGAAGCCATGACCCTCTACGCCGAAAACTGCGCCGTCTGCCACGGCATGAGCGGCGAAGGCATTGGCGCGACACCCCCACTGAACAACCCTGCTCTGGTCACCATGCCTTTTGAAGAAATTTCAAAAACCATCGCTCGCGGACGCTACCAAACTGCCATGCCTGCCTGGGCAATCGAAGATGGCGGTCCGCTCAGCGATTATCAAATTGACGAGCTTGTCATGCTGATTCAATACGGCGATTGGGGCGCGACGGGGAATCGCGTCGTCAATCTGGGGCTTGCTCCGCTGATTCCTTTCACCACCGAAGTAGACCCAGCCTTGCTTGCAGAGATTGGCTCCTTGCTCGATGGCGCAACCCTGCAAACCGCCGTGACCCTTTTTGCCGCCAACTGCGTCTCCTGCCACGGCGCGGATGGACTTGGCACAGGCATTGCCCCCGCATTGAATGACCCTGCCGTTCGCGAGAAAACAGCGGATGAAATTCAACGCGTTATCACCTACGGAAATACGGGTACGCTCATGGCGGGCTGGAGCAATATCCTTGCCCCCGAAGAGATTACTGCGCTGGTGAGTCTTGTCCAACGCTGGGACGAAGTTCCTCTTGGAACCATCCCCGCGCCGGATGTTCCCATCCCTGTCACTGAAGAGAGTCTTGCGTTGGGAAGTCAACTCTACGCGGCGAATTGCTCACGCTGTCACGGACCTGAAGGACAGGGCACGCCGCGCGCGCCATCGCTTAACGTCAAATCCTTCCTCACCGACACCAGTGACCAAGCCATTCAGCAGATCATCACGCTCGGCGTGCCGGGTACTGCCATGCCCACCTGGGGCGACCGCATGACCGATGCCGACATACAAGCCATTGTAGGTTTCATCCGTCAATGGGAGCCGACCGCGCCTGAGGTTGCCACCATCACCCGCCCAGGCGGAGGCGGTCCGCCGTGGAGGAACAACAATTCCACAACGCCAAACCTGCTGCCAAGCACAAACCCTCCGAGTACGATTTCCGGGAACAGCGCGGGCGGGCAAACCGCCTTGCAAACCCTTCTCGATTGGCGGCTGCTCATCCTGCCTGGCATTCTCCTGTCCATTGCTTTCACGCTGATTTATTCAGGCTGGGATTCCCTGCGGCGACTCCGCTAATTGAATCAAAAGAGCGACTCGCCATTTACGAGCCGCTCTTTTGATTTATGGATTCGCATCCCACGGCGTGACGCCTCGTCCGCCCCCGCCTCGCAACGACCCGATAACTGCTTCTGTCAACTCGGGCAGTATCTCCGCTGTCGCCGCCAGCAGACCGAAACACCCCGCAATCATCATGTCGCCAAAAGGGACGGCGAAATACGGGCGCAATGCCCCCCTCTCCTTTTGGGAGAGGGGTTGGGGGTGAGGGGAAGGTGTGAGGACAAACATACTCCTCCTTGGTCCCGTTACCACCACGTCGAAATCATCCTGCCCAAATTCAAATTTCTTGTCCGAATACATCAACGCGCCATGACCCATGTCATCGAACACATCTTCGTGCTTCAACGAACCATCCGCCAGTTTGCGAATGAAACCTTCCAACTTCGGCAAATCGATCTCACCCGTGTGATGTTCGAAGACTCCCTCGATGCCCTTTTCCCCCAACCGGAACGCCAGCGCGTGGAAGTTGCCAACATTGCAGACGATCTTCTGTTTGCGTGTAGCCACTTGAAAATCAAGGCATGCGCCCAACACCGCTGCGGGAGCCGTGTCCATCACCACCAGCGGACAAGGCAGCTCCCCCGCCGAATCTGCAACGGATTGCAGGCGTGTCATGATCTTGGGAATATCTGAAGAAAGATAAGCAAAAGCGGATAGGGAGTTCTTCGCGCGGATGCGTTCGTCCAGATAATCGAATCGAAACTGACGATCCGAAACTCCCGCAGGCGCATTACCATGATCGAACACAGCCACAGCGATTGCGGACAAGTCATCCAGCGAAACGCCATAATCATTGAACGTCTTTGAGATCAGCTTGAAATCAAAATCCTTCAACTCCAAACTTTCGACCTTCGACGGTAGACCTTTGACCTCGTCGTCGGAGATGATGCGAATCCCCAACGCCTCCACTTTATCTAACTCATCGTTCAGCGTCGTCGCGGCGGAAGGCGTCATGTACACGGGAATCCCCGCGCGAGCATATTCCTCGATTGCCCAGGCGGAAGGTCCGCCGCCCATCTGGTGTCCGGCGAGCAGGATCGGGGTCCGAAGATGAAGCGACTGCTTGAGACGGCGATGAACCATCATCGTAGGCGAAGGCAGGACGAGTTTGAATCCGTTCTCGATGTCGAGATTCGAATCGTAAAGAAAAATATCCTGCGTGCCTGTTCCAATATCAACGGCTAAAATTTTCATAGTTACCTCGCGCGTCGATGATAACAAAAAAAGACGCGCCGCGAGGCGCGCCCTTGATCTATGCCTTCTGCAGGACGAAGAACCAATACCTGCGGTTATCCAGGTGGGGCAGGGCGTTGGGAGAATTGGGAGACAGCCCGGCAAAGTGCAGGAACTGTTTTCGCAAAATGGCGGGGACGTAGGTATTCACAAGGGAAATGCGCCGTTCGCGGTCGAGTTCCATGGCTTTCAACACGTTGTCGGTGATGTCTTCCTCTTTGATGAGTTTCAACCCCATGGACTTGACCTGTTTATGCCAGTCTTCCAGTTTTTCTTCGTAGCGCAGATCGGTGTAGAGAAAATACCCGCCGGGTCTTAGCGCGCGCTTGACGTGCTGGAAAAACTTCATGATGTTTGGATAATACAGCGACGCCTCGACATTCACCACGATATCGAAGGAGTTGTCGGGAAAGTTCAACGCTTCGGCGTTGCCGTGCTGGAACGCGAGTCCCTCCTCGTCGTAGTGATCGCGGCAGAATTCGATGGCGCGCGCCGAAAAATCCACGCCTGTATAAGACCTGGGTTTGAAACGCTTCATGATGAAGTGCGCGCCTCCACCCCGCCCGGAACTGACCTCCAACACCTCGGCGTTTTCCCACTCTGCATGTTTGGCGACGTAATGATAGAGCTGAATCGGGTAGCGGTGGCTCTCATCATCGGGGTCGAGCGGGATTGGCTCATATCCCTGATGATGGGCGGCGTACCCGAAGTTCATGAAGATCACATCCCTTTTGACGTTGAGCGCGGAGATGAACTCGTATTGCAGGCGCGCGAGCAGGCTCTTGATGTTTGGGAATCGATGGAATAATAGCTTGTTGAGCATGGTTCTCTCCTCGGAATTGGCTTGGGCTGGCTGGATTTAATGCCGCACATTATAACCCTGCGGACATGTCGGGGAGGCATACATTTTTGAAAACAAAGGAGTCGTTTATATCACTGTACGGTATGAATCAAATAAAAAGCCCCGCAGACTTTCGCCCGCAAGGCTTTACTGTTTTACCAAACCTGACAGGTCTCGTGGATAATGAGGCAGATTGAGAGAGTCTCTCGTGGAGACCTGTCAGGTTTTTACTTACGCGTTCAAGTCATACCCCTCCGGCAGCCAGCAGCATAGGACTAATTCACGCGCGGCTTTCACTTCATCCATCCTTCCAAACCTCGTGGTGATCGGCGCGTTGTGCAACAGTTCGGGCTGGGACTTCGACTCTTCCGCGATCTTGACCAGGGCGTCGGCGAACGCGTCGAGCGTGTCTTTGTTTTCGGTTTCGGTTGGCTCGATCATCAGCGCTTCGGGGACGATGAGCGGAAAGTAGTTTGTCGGCGGGTGGAAACCGTAATCCATCAGCCGCTTGGAGATGTCCAACGCGCGAACGTCGCTGCCTTCAAAACGTCCCTCCGCGACGAACTCGTGCATGCAGATACGGTCATAGGGAATCTTGTAGGTGTCGCGCAGTTTGGCTTGCAGGTAGTTGGCATTGAGAACGGCGTACTGCGCGATGTCCTTCAAACCGTCCGGTCCGTGCATGGCGATGTAGGTGTAAGCGCGGACCAGTCCGCCGCCGAAGTGACCATGAAAGGCTTTCATGCGTCCGATGCTTTGTTTGGGGGTGACGAAGCCGTAGAGTGGCGCCATCTCATCTTCGTCGCCTTCTTCGATAATGCCGACGAGCGGCGCGGGCAGGAAGTCCGCGAGGACAGGACCGACTCCAACGGGACCCGAGCCCGGTCCCCCGCCACCGTGTGGGACGGAGAAGGTCTTGTGCAGGTTGAAGTGCATCACGTCGAAGCCGAGGTCGCCGGGGCGCACGATGCCGAGCAGGGCGTTGAGGTTCGCGCCGTCGCCGTACATCAAGCCGCCGCAGCCATGCACCAGCTTGATGACATCTTCAATGTGTTCATCGAACATGCCGAGTGTGTTCGGGTTGGTGAGCATCATCCCGACGACGGTATCGTCGCAGGCGGCTTCAAGGGCTTTCAAATCCACATTGCCGCGTGAATCGGACGGGCTGGTGACAACCGTGAAGCCCAACATGCCGACGGAGGCGGGGTTGGTCCCGTGCGCGGCGTCGGGGATGAGCATCTTCGTGCGTTTGCTGTCGCCGCGTGATTTGTGGTACGCCGCCATCATCAGCACGCCGGTAAATTCGCCGTGCGCGCCGGCGGCGGGCTGCAAGGTCACGCCGGCAAAGCCGCTGATTTCCTTGAGCCATTCCTGCATTTCAAACATCAACGCGAGGTTGCCTTGCACCGTTTCAATCGGCTGTAATGGATGTGTGAAGAGGAAGCCCGGCAGGCGGCAGGTATCTTCGTTGATCTTCGGGTTGTATTTCATGGTGCATGAGCCGAGCGGATAGAAGCCGTCGTCCACGCTGTAGTTGAATTTGCTCAGGCGCGTGTAATGCCGCACGACGTCCACTTCGGCGAGTTCGGGCAGGGGAAGGTCGGAGCGGAGCAAAGGCTTGGGGGGCAGGGCAGTTTCGGGCACGTCAGAGGCGGGCATGGTCACGCCGCGCCGCCCGGGGGAGGAGAGTTCAAAAATGGTGGGTTCGACTATGGTTGCCATGTCTACATCTCCTTCAATACTTCCACGAGCGCGTCGATCTCTTCCCTGCTGTTCATTTCGGTTACGGCGACGAGGAGGTGATTGGCAAGCGATGGGTAATCCCTGCCGAGGTCGCAGCCGCCGAGGATGCCGTTGTCGAGCAGGTATTGATTGACTTCGCCCGCGGGTTTGGGCGTGCATAAAACGAATTCGTGGAAGAAAGGATCGGGGAAACACAAACCGAAGCCTTCGATCTTGCTGAGTTCGTTCGCGGCGTAATGCGCTTTTTGATAGCAAAGATTGGCGACTTCCTGCAAACCCGTTTTGCCAAGCGTGGACATGTATACCGCGGACGCGAGCGCAAGCAGACCCTGGTTGGTGCAAATGTTGGAGGTGGCGCGTTCGCGTTTGATGTGCTGTTCGCGCGCGGTGAGCGTCAACACGTAGGCGCGCTGCCCGCGATTGTCAACGGTCTCGCCGACGAGCCGCCCCGCCATTTTATGCACGTACGATTTTTTGGTGGTGAAGAAACCGAGATAGGGTCCGCCATACCAAAGCGGAATGCCGAACGGCTGCGCTTCGCCGACGACGATATCCGCGCCCATTTCACCGGGCGTTTTCAGCATGAGCAATGCAGTGGGATTTGCAACGACGCAGACGAGCGATCCTTTCGCGTGCGCGTCTTCGATGAGTTTGGCGTAATCGTAAATGCGCCCGAAGAAGTCGGGATACTGCACGATGACGAGCATGGTGCTCTCGTCTATCAGGGAAGTCAACGCTTCGGGACCGACCTCGAAGTTGGTTGCGTCATCCCCGGCAGTTTCCACGCCCATGCCTTGTGTGTACGTGCGGATGACTTCGCGGTATTGCGGATGCACGGTGGGGGAGATGACCACCTTTTTGCGTTTGCCGCGGAATTGGGCGTAGGCGAGGTTGACCGCTTCGGCTGCGGCTGTCGCGCCGTCGTAGTGCGAGGCGTTGGAGACTTCCATGCCGGTCAGGTTGGTCATCAACGATTGATATTCGAAGATGGCTTGCAATGTGCCTTGCGAGATTTCGGGTTGATAAGGCGTGTAGGCTGTAAAGAATTCGCCGCGCCTGAGCATGTGATCCACGACGGAGGGGACGTAGTGGTTGTACGCGCCTGCGCCGAGGAAGGAGATCAAATCTTCGCGCACGTGTTCGTTGCTGGCAGCCATTTCCGCGAGGTGGGCGGCGGCTTCCATTTCGGTCAGCGCGGGGGGGAGGTCGAGTTTGGGGAAGCGGCGCTTTTTTGGAACGGCGTCGAAGAGATCATCGAGCGATTTCACTCCGACGGTCTTCAGCATCGCATCCCGTTCGGTGGGGGAAATGGGGATGTAGGTCATGGGTTTCTCCATGTCATTGCGAGGAGGGCGCTCTTCCCGACGAAGCAATCCCCAACGACAAGGAGATTGCTTCGCTTCGCTCGCAATGACATATTAATGGCTTCTCCCCTCACAATACTTTTCGTACTCCGCGGCG
Source organism: Anaerolineales bacterium (assembly GCA_020060625.1). Classification (GTDB taxonomy): domain Bacteria; phylum Chloroflexota; class Anaerolineae; order Anaerolineales; family Villigracilaceae; genus Villigracilis. Next base: position 9,181 of record JAGUZU010000151.1, read on the forward strand.
TCCATCACTTCGCCTGCCGCGCCGCCTTCGATCTTGATCATCCACGCTTCGCCGTAAGGGTCGGAGTTGAGGGTTTCGGGGGCGTCGGAAAGCCCCTTGTTCACCGCGCTGACTTTCCCTGCGGCGGGAGCGTAAATTTCCGCCGAGGCTTTCACCGATTCAACGGAAGCGATGGGTTTGCCGACTTCGATCTCCTCGCCTTCGTCTACGAGCAGTTCAACGAAGACGATGTCGGAGAGTTGGCTTTGGGCGTAGTCGGTAATCCCAGCCGCGCCGGTGGCGGGATCGAACCATTCATCGGATTTGGTGTATTTGAGGTTGGATGGGGTGTTCATAGATTTATCTCCTGTAATTTTTGAAATTGAACCGCCAAGGCGCCAAGTCCGCCAAGGGGTAAAAAGACACGCCGGGATCAAGGGTTGAAAATGACACGCTTGATTCCATGTTTTAGCAAAGGCACATTGAAATTGATGAGCAATCCCAATTGAAGATTGGTCATTTTGAGATACGAGATCAACTGCGCCTGATGAACAGGCAACAGTGCGCTGACCGCCTTGATTTCAACAGGTAAAAGGCTGCCGACAAGAAAGTCAATTCTGCCTTGACCGATCAAGTGACTTTTATAAGCAACTTGAACTTTGGGTTGATTCTCAAACGCAACTCTTTTTGATTCGAACTCGATTCGCATCGCCTTCTCGTAAACGTTTTCCAAATAGCCTGGTCCAAGGACACGATGAACCTCTAATGCGATGCCAATGACTAGATGTGCAAGATCATCCGCCTCTTTGCTGGGCTCTTTTCGGGACGGGAAAATTGCTCTCGGAGTTTACATGGAATGATCCTTGGCGACATGGCGTTCTTGGCGGTTTTAATGGAAAAAGGACGCACGATTTTATATTCGCGCGTCCTCTGTAATGGAACCTGAGAGATTGGTTTAGTCTTGTAGTTTTTTTAGTCTCGTAGTCGCTTAGTCATCTGGCTTTTGACCACTAGACTATCAGACTATCCGACTACCTGACCATTCGACTAACTTTACACCGTCGGTATCCCGCGAAGGGATTTTCCAGAGCGATTTCGGATGCAGGGTCCTTTTGCCTGAGAGTTTCGTCTGGGTTCGCCTGTTCCAGACTTGCACCTTCGGCGCCCCGCGAGTACGCGGGGTCTCTTCCCTGCGATCCGTTCGATTGTGCTTCCATTGTATGAGCGAGCGGAGGGGGAGTCAAGGGAAAAAACTCCTTGATTTGAAATTATTAATCCCTTGGCGGGGATGTCCGCGGCACTCGTTCCTTTTCGAGGATGGCTTTTAAGTCCAGAATAATGGACTGATATTCCTTGCCGTTGATCATGTTTTCCATTTGGTAGGGGTCCGCTTCCAGGTCATAGAACTCGGACAAGTCGCCTTCCGTTTCGATGTAGATGTATTCTCCCGTGTGAATGGCAGACCAGTGTCCGCGGTCGGGCCACGCCTCCAGCAGAAGGTGGGTGCGCCATTCGTCCGTTCCGTTGAGGAGGCTGACAAGGGAAAGACCGTCAATGATCTTCGGCATCCTTGTTTCGGAGAGTTCGTAGAGCGTTGGGGTGATGTCAATGTTGGCGACGAGACGGTCTTCGATGTACGGCGTGGGGATGAGCGGCGGGTATCTCACCGCAAAAGGCACCAACACCGATTCCTGGTAGGCGGTGCTTTTGGTATCCATGCGATGCTCGCCCCAGTGTTTCCCGTTATCCGAGATGAAGAAGATGACGGTGTTGTCCAATTCGCCGGTGGATTCCAGCTTATCCATGATCTCCTTGATCGAGCGGTCAAGGGACGCCAGAGTGAGGATTTGCCTGCGGCGGGTGTTGTCTATGATTGTTATATCCTCTTCTGTAAGGATCGGTTTTCCGCCGATTGACATGGGTTTATCGGAGATGTCCTCTTCGTTGAAGTTTTCCGGGCGATAGGGCGGCAGGTCTTGATAAAGCCCTTTATCCTCCTCCGCAGGTGTGAAGGGGGCGTGAGGCGCGTTCGGGGCGAAGATCAAAAGGAACGGCTTCTTTTGATTGGACGCTTCGTCCAGGAACTCGATGACATGATCCTTGAAAAGATAGGTGATGTACCCTTCGTATTTGTTCCACATGCCGTTAACGTACAGATCCGGGTCATAATAGGATGGAACCGTGCCGCCCCAGATCGAGACGAAGTAGTCGAATTCCGGTCGCTGTTCTCCCCTCCATGAGTTTAAATATTTTCCCACCAGCCCCGTGAAATATCCGTTCCTGTGCATATCTTCCACGACGGTCTTGAATTTCAGCGGTTCTTCATTGACGAATACATAGTGATTGTGGGCGTACAAGCCCGTAAGGATGCTGGAGCGGCTCGGACAGCAAAACGGCGTGGTGATGTAGCCGTTCGAAAAGGTGACACCCTGGTCGAAGATGAGTTCCTGGGTATTCGGCATGAACTCCATGGTGTCGAAGCGTTGATCGTCCGTGATGATGATGATGAAGTTCGGTCTTGTGTCGTTGACGCGCGGCAGGGACATGCAGGAGGACAAAGTCAACAACGCCAGCATGACCGCCATGATGAGTTTTTTCTTCTTTTTCATTATTCTCCTTCATTGATGAAACGTGCGCGTATTGTAACGCAGGGCGGGAAAACGGTTGTAAAATAGGAAAAATTATGCTGAGGGACCTATGACCGAACCCAACTCCAAACCCGCTTATCGGATTTCAGATTTACATGAATCAGACCGCCCGCGTGAACGGCTGGCTTCGCTTGGCGCGCCGGCATTGACCAACGCGGAACTGATCGCCATTTTGCTGCGCGTGGGTGTGCCGGGCGAAAACGCGGTGGAGGTGGGGCAGCGCCTTTTGAATAAGTTCGGCGGATTGAGCGGATTGCATCGCGCGCCGCTCAGCGAATTGACCGGTCAGCACGGCATCGGGGAAGCGAAAGCCGCGCAGATCAAAGCCGCGATTGAACTGGGGCGCAGGCTTACGCTTGAGTCGCCGGAGGAACGCGCCTCCATTAACAGCCCTGCCGATGCGGCGGCGCTGGTTCAATATGAAATGTCCGCATTGGAGCAGGAGCATTTGCGGGTTTTGCTTTTGGACAGAAGAAACCGCGTGCTGGAGATCGTCGAAGTCTATAAAGGTTCGGTCAATTCGTCGCAGGTGCGGGTGGGGGAGTTGTTCAAGGATGCGGTCCGGGCGAATGCTTCGGCGATCATTGTCGTTCACAACCATCCCAGCGGCGACCCGACTCCCAGCCCGGATGATGTTGCCGTGACGCGCGCGATTGTGCAGGCGGGCAAATTGCTGGATGTGGAAATCCTTGATCATCTGGTGATCGGACAGGGGAGGTGGGTTTCGTTGAAGGAGAGGGGATTGGGGTTCGCCTGATTTATCAATCACTGTGACAAATCACATGCTTCTCTTCACTGTGAAGCCTGTCAATTGACCGAGCGGCTCCTCGTAATTGACTTCCGCCTCGTCCACGCGGGAGAGGTTGGGACCCCGCTTCACGCTTTCGACAAACTGTTCGACCTGTTCGCGCGCGCCTTCCGCCACCGCCTCCACCGTATCCCTGCCGACGTTTCCCACCCAGCCCAATACCCCGATTTGCAGCGCGGCATATTCGACGTGAGCGCGGAAGCCCACGCCTTGCACGCGCCCTTTCACACGGATGTGAACACGGACGATCTCATTTGGATTGGTTTCCATATTTCCTCCTTTGGCGAAGCAGGTCAATTGCGCCCCATAACGGGACGATTAGAACGAGAGCCAGCAACAAAACGAAGGGCGAAAGATTCCGCATGGCAACGCCCATCACGTTTTGTCCCAGTACGGATTCGCGCCAGCGCGCGTCCAACTGGCTGAGCGGAACGCCGAGCGCCTGCGTTGCGCCTAGTTCGCAACCAAATCCTTCGCCGTAGGTATCGGTCAGCCGCGTCAGCCCGGAGGTGCCGAACGAATCGCGGATGTAGGAGACAAAGGATTGGGACTGGGCATACGCCAGAAACGCAGACCCGGCGTCGGCGGGGAAGGAGGCGCACAAGTCATTGAACGCGATCAACGAATTATTATCTCTCGCGATTCCCAGGGCGCGCGCATAGTCCGGGTTTGGGTAAAGTTCCACCATCGAGGCGATGCCTTCGATCAGCCAGGCGGGCTGTCTTGAATATTTTTCACCCAACGCGCGGAACAACATAACGTGCGCCAGTTCGTGCGGGATTTTCGTTTCCATTTCGATGAACTGACTCTCGCCCGGCGCGACAGCAGCCAGCACAACGCCGAGTTCGGGGTGGGCATGCCCGCCCGTCCATTCCTCGCCGCCAAGCAGCAGGGTATCCTGCAAGTCGGTGATGTTGGAGTAAACGTAGACTTGTATGGGTTCTTCGAGCGAGATGGAGATGAATTCGCTCATGGAGAGCAAGCCCCTTGCGGCGGTATCCAGCGCGGCGGCGCCAAAGGCATCATCGCCCGCATACCAGTTGATGACGATGTTGGCGCGGCTGGTTTGCCGCCAGGGAAAACGGTCGTCGAAATATTGAAACTGGATCGGCGCGCTGGTGTAAGTGATCCCGTCGTCGAGCGTGGCTTGGAACCAGAACACCACCCAACTGAACGGCGGGATGGTATTCAGCGTGGCGTCGTAGGTGTAACTCACCGCGCCGTCTTCCGCAACCTGCAAGGTTTCCACGCGGGTGACATCCTCGTTCATCCCGCGGAAAAGCAGGGACACTTGCCGGATGGGGATCGGGGCTTTGATCTTCGCCGCGAATGTGATCGTCTCCCCAAAGTTGACGCCCACTGTCGGCTCTTCCACCTCGATTCCACCCTGACCTCTAACCTGCCCCGGTTTCAGGAGCAGGGACGCCGCAATCAGCGTGACTGCGACCAGCCGAAGAATCAATCCGCGCAGAGTGGACATGTCGTTACCTCATTAAGTAAACAAGCAGCGGCGTAAGCGTGAGCGGGCTGAGCGCCGTGCCGAGAAAGACGATCGCCGTGACCAGCGACGGGCGCAGGTTGTATTCGGTGGCGACGACGGTGGTGGCAACGGCGGCGGGCATGGCGGATTCGATGACGCTTCCCTGCCGCGTATGTCCTTCCAGACCGAAGAGGGCGGCAAGCGCGAGCCCCACCAGCGGACCGAACACCAGTTTTGTGAACACGCCCAGTCCCATGGCGCGGAAACTGTGCGACCATTCGATGCGGGTCAGTTCCAGCCCAAGCAGAATGAGCATGACGGGAATGGCTCCGTTTGCGGCGATCTCGATGGTGCGCGCAAGCGGCAATGGCAATTGTATTCCGAATCCCTTGATGAGAAGGGCAAGGAAAACCCCGTACACAACGGGAATCTTGAACAACCCAAGCACGGCGGATTTCAAATCCATGTGACCAAGCGAGGCGATGACCACGCCGACCGTGTTGAACAAAATGGTGGTGGTGACGTAAAACAGCGAAGCCACGGCGAGCGCGTCGTCGCCAAATGCGAACTTGGTCAGCGGCAGACCGTAGTTGCCTGTATTCCCAAATGAAACGGTCAGCACGACGGCAAGCAGGGCAGTGCGTTCGAGTTGAAAGAGTTTTCCGAGCAAAAAAGCAAGAATGCCCAGTACAAGAATCACCGACGATGTATAACCGACGGTGGTCAGCGCCTGGCGTAAATTCAATTGGCTTTTCACCATCAGGTCGAAGACCAGCAGGGGGCTGAAGACGTAAAAGACCACACGTCCGAGCGAGCGCGAATCAATGACGAGCAGCTTTCCGAGCGCGAATCCTGCGCCCGCCACGAGCATGATGGGGAGGAGATTATTGGCAAATGTGGTGATGAGTTCGGTGAGGGACATGCAAGGAATTATAACCCCCGATATTTATGTAGGGGCGCAGCGACGCTGCGCCCCTACGGGAATTACAGGGAAATCAATTCGGGCTGGTTTTGCAATCGCGCCTGCATGGACCACGGTCCCGTCCATGTGACGGTGACGGGCAGAAGTTTGCCGCGTAAATCATCATCGCTTTCAACAAAGACGAGTTTGTTGGTGGGGGTGCGTCCCTTCCAGCGGTTCTTGACCTTTTCCTCGAACAAGACATTGACAGTCTGACCGAGATACTTTTGGTTGATCTCGCCGACGATCCCTTCCTGTAAATCTTCCAACATGCGGAAGCGGCGCATCTTCTCTTCGTCGGTCACGTCATCCACCATGCGGCGGGTGGCAACGGTCCCTTCGCGGACGGAGTAGCGGGCTAAATGGGCAACATCCAGCTTGAGGTCCGATAAGACGCGGTGCGTTTCCATGAACTGTTCCTCGGTCTCGCCGGGGAATCCGACGATGATGTCCGTTGCGATGGAACAGTCTGGAATGTGCTGGCGAATTTTGGCAACGAGGTCGCGGAATTGCTGCTGGGTGTATCCGCGCTTCATGTTTTCGAGGACCATGTCATCACCGGCTTGGATTGGCAGTTCGATGTGAGGCATGACGCGCGGCAGCTCGGCAATGGCATGGATGAGGTCGTCGTCGAAGTAGTTGGGATGCGAGGTCAGGAAGCGGATGCGTTCGATGCCTTCCACTTCGTGAAGGATGCGCAGAAGCGCGGCAAGATTGGGACCACTTGTGCCCGTCAGGGTATCGGGAATGTCCTTGCCGTAACGGTCCACGATCTGACCGAGCAGGGTGATTTCCTTCACGCCTTGCTTTGCCAGTGAGCGGACTTCACCGACAATATCGCCGACAGGGCGCGAGCGTTCGATGCCGCGCTTGTAGGGAATGATGCAGAAGGTGCAGGCGTGCGAACAGCCATAGACAATGGGCACATGCGCGCTGACGGTCTTGCCTTGTTCGGCGACGGGCAATTTGAGTTCCTCGTCCATCATCAGGAAGCGGCGCGCCGTCTCGGCGTCTTCGAGCGATTGGACTTCGCCCTGAGTGAGATGCGAGATCAACGGACCGGGGTCAGAGGGAGGGGAGAAGACATCCACATAAGGCAGTTTGGCTTTGAGCTTCTCCGCGCCGCGCACGCCGACAAGACACCCCATCAAATTGATGATGAGGTTGGGATTTTTCTCTTTGAGTTTCTTAAATGAACTGACGCGCCCCATCGCCTTGTCTTCGGCAGACTGGCGCACGACGCAGGTATTCAGAACAATAACGTCTGCTTCTTCGGGATTTTCAGTAAGGGAATAGCCGAGATGTTCCAAGGACGAGCCGACACGCTGTGAGTCGGCCACGTTCATTTGGCAGCCCTCGGTCCAGATGTGATATTTCATAACTGGCGGAATTATACCAAGAGCGGTCAGGATTTTTTATTCGGGTTAACGTACGTTGCCTTACAACATGCCTCTATCACTCTGCATGACGGATTAACCTGTCAGTCAATTAAGGTTACTCAGAATAAGAAGTGTCTAAGATATTAAAGACGACGACGTTATTATTGCAGGGCTTGTTCCGCAAGCGCGATTGCCCCCAGAATCCCCGAGCGATTTCCAAGACCCGGCGAGACGATATACGATTCGATGTTTTCGAGGATGACCGGCGAATGAATATAGCCGTTGATAAGTTCCCGCGTCTTTTTCCGGACCTTGGGCAGGAGATGCGGCACCGAGCCCACGCCTCCGCCGATGATAATTCGCTGCGGCGAAAGCACGAACGAATAACTGGCAAGCGCCTGGGCGATGTATTCCGCTTCGAGTTCCCAGGCAATGTGACCGGGCGGAAGCGTGTTGCTGCGCCGTCCCCAACGCTTTTCGATGGCAAGACCGGAGGCAAGCCCTTCAAAACAATCGCCGTGAAACGGACAGGCTCCCTCGAACGAGTCTTTGTCAATATCGTGTTTCACTGCGATATGTCCCATTTCGGGGTGGATCAAGCCGTGCAGAAGTTTTCCCTCCACGAACGCGCCGCCGCCGATGCCAGTGCCGATTGTAAGATAAATGAAGTTTTGCAGCCCCTGCGCTTTACCCCAGCGCCACTCGCCCAGCGCCGCGCCGTTGACGTCGGTATCGAACGCGATGGGGACATCGAAGACCTCGCGCAGCATCCCGACGACGTTTGCGCCCGCCCAGCCAGGCTTGGGCGTCGGGAGGATGCAGCCATAGGTCGGCGAAGCAGGATTCGGGTCGAGCGGACCGAAGCATGCAAATCCAATGGCGGAGAGTTTGCCGAGGCTGTCCTCCTGATGCTTGAAGAAATCCACCACTTGGGAGATGGTCTCCTCCGGCGCGGTGGTGTGAATGCGGGCTTCCGCGCGGATGTTATCGGGTCCCGTGCCGATGGCGCAGACGAATTTCGTCCCGCCGCCTTCGATGCCGCCGTAAAGACGATGGTTGTTTTTCATTTTTGCATTTGCAGCCAGTGATAGGAGTGTGGGTCGAGCGCGAGGACATCGGCGATGACATGCTCGTTGCCTGCAAAGAGGTCGAGATATTTCTTCTGGTATTGCGGCGGCAGTTTCACGGTCTGTGCGGACGCGCTCAGGTTGTTCAGGATCAGCATGGTATCGTCCCCGTGCCGGCGGATGTAGGCGGCGACATGTGGATTTCCACTTTCGACCCATTCCATGCCGCTGCTCCCAAACGCCTCGTGCTTCTTGCGGACGGCGATCATGCGTTTGATGGAATTGAACAGCGAATCGGGGTCATTCATCTGTCTGGCAACGTTGACATTGCGATAGCCCAACCTGCCTTTGACGAATTCGGAATACGGCTTGCCGCTGGTGAAGCCCGCGTTGGGCGAATCGTCCCATTGCATCGGCGTGCGGACGCCGTTGCGGTCGGGCAGGTCGAGGTTGTCGCCCATGCCGATCTCGTCTCCGTAATAGATGATGGGCGAGCCGGGAAGTGTGAACAGCAGGGAATTGGCGAGTTCGATCTTGCGGCGGTCGTTATCGAGCAGCGGCGCGAGGCGGCGGCGGATACCGAGATTGATCTTCATGCGCGGTTCGGGCGCGTACTGTTCCCACATCCACTGGCGTTCTTCGGGCGTGACCATTTCCAGCGTCAGTTCATCGTGGTTGCGGAGGAAGGTACACCACTGGCAGTTCTCAGGGATGGGCGGCGTGCGCTGCATGATCCGCGCCATGTCTTCGTAGCGTTCCTTTTTGAGCGCCATGTAAATGCGCGGCATGATCGGAAAGTGGAAGCCCATGTGGAATTCGTCGCCGTCGCCGAAATACGGGCGCACGTCTTCGGGTCCCTGGTTCGCTTCACAAAGCAGGATGCGGTCGGGATAATGCTCGTCCATGAAGGCGCGCAGCTTTTTGAGGTAGGCATGGGTTTCGGGCAGGTTCTCGCAGTGGGTGTCTTCGCGCTCGAACAAGTAGGGGACGGCGTCGGCGCGGAATCCGTCGATCCCCAGGTTCAGCCAGAAGCGCGCCACATTGATCATTTCCTCCTGAACTTTTGGATTATCAAAATTCAAGTCGGGCTGGCTGGAATAAAACCGATGCCAGTAATATTTGCCCGCCTTTTCATCCCACGTCCAGTTGGATGTTTCGGTATCCAAAAAGATGATGCGCGCATCCTTGTATTTTTGATCCGTATCGCTCCAGACGTAGTAATCGCGGTGGGGCGAGTTTGGGTCGGAGCGGGAAGCCTGGAACCAGGGATGTTGATCGGAGGTGTGATTCAGCACGAGGTCCATGATGATGCGGACGTTTCGCCGATGCGCCTTTGCGATCAATTCCTTCAAGTCGTCCAGCGTGCCGTAGGATTTGTCCACGTTGTAATAATCCGCGATGTCGTAGCCGTCATCATTCAAAGGCGAAGGGTAGATCGGCATGAGCCAGATGCAATCGATGCCAAGCGTTTGCAGATAATCCAATTTTTCGGCAAGCCCGTGCAGGTCGCCGCGTCCGTCGCCGTTGCTGTCTTTGAATGACCGCACGGAGATTTCGTAAAAGACCGCGTTTTTGTACCAGAGATTTTTATCCATCATGAGATTTTGTTCGACGTTTCCAAATGTTCCTGAATTGCCAATTCGATGAAGACCGCCGCGCTCCACCCGAAACCTGGCGCGGCGGACCCGGGCGCTTCTCCACTCTGCGAGTTGTAATACTCATGCATGCCCGCTCGACCGGCAATCATGTTCAGCGTTCCATCGCGCAGTTCCTTCGCAAGCCGATGCTCGCCGATGGTTTGCAGCGCTTCGATGAAAAAGTAATTGATGTTTGCCCAAACGGGCCCGCGCCACATTATTTCGGGGTTGTAGGCTGGGTCGTTATAAGCGACGGTCGGCAGGACGAACCTGCCCCAAAATTCGGAGGGGTTTTTCAAATGGGCGAGCAGGCGTTGATTGATTTCCCTGGGCAGTTGACCCGTCCATAAGGGATACAGGTTGAACGGCGTCAGCACGGGAATCGGTTTCTCGTTATGCAGGGCGCGGAAGATGCCCGCTTTTTCATCCCAAAGATGCTCGATGATATGGCTGGTCAATTCATCCGCTTTTCTTTGCCATTGTTTTGCCTCGTCGTTTTTTTCGATGAATTCCGAGATTTGCGCCAGTGATTTCATTTGGATGACCAGATAGGTGTTGATGTCCGGCGATTCGACGGGCATGCCATAATCCCAAAGCGGGCAGTTATCCAGCCCCGATGAGTATGGATGTGTGTATTGCACGATACCGTCGCCGTCATCGTCGTTGTGGTTGAACCACCAGGCATTTTCACGCTTCAGCGGCTCGTAGATTTCCCGAAGGAAAGCCATGCTGGGCTCGCTCTCGTGAATTTTCAGCGCTGCCCATGCCATGATTGGGGGTTTCGTCACCCGCGCATGGATGGGATGACTGATTTCGGAGACAACGCCTTCATCAAAGATTGCGTCAGGGAGCATTCCGTCTGGCAGTTGATTTGCCAGCATCACGCGGATCTGATCCCGGGCGAGTTCGGGGTCAACGTGGCGGAAGGCGATGGCATGCAGGGCGCTGTCCCACAGCCACGCGCCCACGTAAAAGGCTTTGGTTGGCATCATGGCTTCGTATTTGACATAGCCCGACGGGCTGACCAGGTTATTCGCCATGACCCACCAGGCATAGGCATATTTCTCGCGGCGTTTTTCGTCCACTTCCGGCGCGCGGCTGAACCATGCCTCCCAGCGGGTTTGCGCGTTTCCGCGAACGACTGAAAAAGGCATTGACGGAGGAGGGTTGTCATTGCCGATGTGGAGCGTGATCGAGCTATCTTCCTCCGCCTGCACGATGAATTCCATGATGAAGTTTTGTTCATCCGCCAGCGCTTGGTTGGATATCACCATGCCGTTGTTCACGCTGTATACCGCATCGCGGACATGCCTTATTTCGCCGCCAGTGTCGGTTTTGTGCCAGTGGTGCGGGCGCACTCGAAAGCGAATCCCCATGGCTTGGTGGTTGGGGAGTCCAAACGTCAGCGTGGATTCATTTTGAAAGACGAGGCAGACGTCCCCGGCGCGGGTTTGAAGCGTCAGCATGTCCGGCGAGGAGGATGTTTTGAAGTCCAGCGGATTCCCCTGTTTGTCAACGAATTGCAGGTCGTCAATGAAGGGGGGGCGGCGCAGGTAACTTTCGATGCCCGGTTCCACTTTGATAAGCCGCTCTGCCAGTTTGATGTACAGAGCGGACTTATCGAAATGTTTGTAAACCAGCAGGCGCGAACCCCGGTCGCTGAATGGTACGCGCGTTATATCGATTTGGTCGCGCAGGAGCGTCAGCAGCGATGTGTTCAATTATCCTTTGACTGCGCCAGCCAGCATTCCGCGCACGAAGTAGCGTTGTAATCCGAAGAAGACGATCATGGGCAGCAGCATGGAAAGGAACGCCGAGGCGGTCAGTAACTGCCAGCCTGCGCCAAGCGATGTGACCATGTTGCTGATCTGATAGGTCATCACGGGTGTTGTGCCGCCGAGGAAGACCAGCGCCACCAGCAGGTCGTTCCAGACCCACAGGAATTGGAAGATGCCAAGCGATGCGATGGCGGGCATTGCCAGCGGGATGACGAGCCTGTAAAACGCCGTCCAGTGGGATGCTCCGTCCAGGTAGGCGGACTCGAACAAGTCGCGCGGGAGCGAGCCGAGGAAGTTTCGCATCAGGTAGATGGCGTAGGGCATTCCAAACCCCGTGTGGAAGAGCCAGACGCCGAGGAAGGTTCCATTCAAGCCGAGTTGGGCGTACAGGCGGGAAATCGGGACGAGCGTCATTTGAAGCGGGACGACCTGCAAGCCGACCAGGATCGCGAAGAGCAGGAAGCGTCCCTTGAAATCAAGCCATGCAAAGGCATAGCCTGCAAATGCGGCAAAAAGGATGGGGAGGAAGGTGGCGGGGATGGTCACGAGCAGGCTGTTGACGAAGGCGCGTCCCATGCCGCGCGGGTTGAGAATGTCGCTGGTGTTGCAATGGATGTCGAGCGGGGCTGTGCCGGCTTCGCAGTCTTTCAGGTACGTGCTTGTGCCGCGATAGCCCACGAGCGCGTCGATGTAATTGCTGAATGTGAAGCGCGGCGGGGCGTCCAGTTCGGAGATGCGGCGCAGGTAGGTGGCAATGTCCGCGGCGGCTTGGGATTCGGGGATGGGGATGTCCTGCATGTGGGGCTGCCCGTTGATTTCCTCTCGCAGCGCTATGAGAAGCTGTAATGAACGCGGGTATTGGGCGATCAAAGCCGGGTCGGTCAAATCCGCTTCAGGGATGGCGGAGCCGTCGTCGCCGTGGCAGGAGGCGCAGTATTCGTTGTATTCCCCGGAGCCGCGCGGAGGCGAAAGCACCGTCCACCAGCCGGATGTGTTGATTTCCTGGGGCGGGCGCAGGGAGGTAATCAGCAGACCGAACGTCGGCACCACCCAGACGAGAATCATAAAAATGATGATGGCGTGGGTTGGAATGCGATTCAGAATCTTGTTGATGCGGTCGCGGTTCATCGCATCTCCTCCTGCGCGAGGAAGCGCCTGATGTTGAAATAAATAAATGGGATGATTGCAATGACCAGAACCACTGCCACCGCCGTGCCGCGCCCCACATTAAAGTTGATGTACATTTCGGTGTACATGCGGTTGGCGATCACGTCCGTGCCGAAGTTGCCGCCCGTCATCACGTAGACGATGTCGAATAACTTTAGCACATTGATGACCATGGTGGTGATGACCACCGTGATGGTGGGCATGATGATCGGAACCATGATCTTCCAGAAGATCGTCCATTCTTTCGCGCCATCCACGCGCGCCGCTTCGATGACTTCATCCGGCACGGCTTTGAGGGCGGCGGAGAGTATGGTCATGCAGAAGCCTGTCCATATCCACACGCCAACGACGATGAGCGCAACCGTGTTAAGCTGCGGGACGGTAAGAAAGGCGATTGGTTTGCCGCCGAACGATGTGATGATGGAATTCAGCAGCCCGATCTGCACCTGCTGGGTTCCGTAGTCATAGACGAATTTCCAAATGATGCCCGCGCCCACGAAGGAGACCGCCATCGGCATGAAGATGATGGACTTCGCGAGCGCTTCATACTTGACCCGGTCTGCCAGCACGGCGAACATCAGTCCCAACCCGACAGTTCCACTCACCATCAGGACGATCCATTTGAGCGTGTTTCCGTAGGAAGACCGCCAGAACGAGGACCAAAAGGCGGGAAGGGAGGAGGTGTCCATTTCCGCCGTCAGCGCGTAATGATAGTTTTCGAAGATTCCCCAACAGGGTTTTCCCTCCACGCAGGTGGTCGCGGCGGAGGCGGTGCCGTTCTTATTGCTGAAACTCAGCGCAATCGTATTGACCATCGGATAGACGATAAAAAAGGACATGACCAGCAAAGCCGGCAGGAGATAAAGCCACGGCGCCAGCCTGCCCTGTTTCATAATATTGGGTACGGAACGCTTTGCCATTTGAACCTCCTTTGTAGGGGGAATCAATGCTGGGGACGCCTCATGAGACGTCCCCAGTTTTTGGTTGTTCTTTTACTTCAACGCTTCCGCTTGAACGGCCGCAGCCTGGTCTAGCGCCGCTGTCAGGTCGCCGCCGTTGAGGTAATCCACAATGGCTGTCCATTCAGCGCTGCCGAAGCCGCTGGGGATCGAATCGCCGATGTCAGGCGTGAATCCCTGTGTGTTGTAGAAGGCTTCCGCTTTCTTGATCAGGGACGGGTCGGTGTAGTTGCCAGCCGCGCCCTTGTTCGGAGAAAGGTCGAAGCCAGCCTTCGCCCAGTTCGCGCCGCCTTCGGGCGAGGACAAATAGGTCACCAGCGCCTTGACTGCGGGTTTGTCGCTGAACGCCATCATCCAGTCCGAGCCGCCTTGGAGACCCTTCGCGCCGGGGACGACAAAGAAGTCATAATCGGTGCCGAAGACAAGGTCGGGGTACTGCTTTTGGACTTCGCCGCCCGCAAAGCCGGATTGCTTGACCATCATGGCTTCCGGGGGATCGCTGAACGGTTTGTAGATCGCGTCCAGGAATGCGGTTGAGAGCGTGCCTTGCGCGCCGCCGACCGTATACGCCGGATCTGTTGCCCACTTTCCGTAGGTTTCGTAGGCTTGGACGACGCCTGCGTCATTGTAGGGGACCGTGCCATTGATGATGTTCATGACGTATTCAGGTCCCTGCTGAACGAGCAGAATGTCCTGCAAGAAGTCAGAGCCGGTCCAGCCGGTGGCGTCGCCGGATTCAAGACCCATGGACCAGGGCACGTTTCCATCGGCGACCATCTTTTCGACGAGCGCATCCAGTTCGTCCCATGTGGTTGGGACGCTGTAACCGAAGGTCTCAAAGTTTGCAGGGCTGTACCAGATAATGGTCTTGATGTCGGATTTTACAGGAAGTCCGAGCCATTTGCCGTCCACGACGCCGGAATCGATCGCGCCGGGGATGTAGGCATCCTTGCTGGCGCCAAGCGCATCCATGGCGAACAATTTATCCTGATACTGTTGAAGCTGGGTGATGTTCCAGAAGGCGATATCAGGCGGCGTGCCAGCCTGGACGCGCGTATCGAGGAGCGCCTGGTCGCGGGTCGATTCGGGTTTGAGGACAATGCCGCATTTTTCGACAAGCGGCTGGAGGATCTGGTTGAGGCGTTCCTCTTCCTGCCCGGACCATTGATAAAGCAGGCTGATCTCGTCGCCGGGGTTCGCTCCCATGCACATCGCGTCGGTTGAAGCGGCGGGCGCTTCCGTGGCAGTTCCGCCGCACGCCGTCAGGAGCATGGCGGTAACTACAAACATGGCAAAAATTTGCCAGAATACTTTTTTCATTCTTCTCTCCTTATTTAAGAAAAGGTTGCAGGTTTTCTGGGGACGAAAACGGGGGATTGGGTTATTTGATCGCACACCTCCTCTATGTTAATGGATTTTGCGGGTGGAAACATCGAATGAAAGTCACTTTTCATGAAAGCACTTTCAAAATGAGTATAGCATATCCCGAAAAAAAGTCAATAAGAAGATTAAATTGTCGAAGAAAACGGCGGGAATTTCAGGCGGTTTGTTTGATAAACGGACGCTGCCTTGCCGCCTAGGTGGTCACGCGCTCGACAAGTTTCAACGGCAGGTTGATATGCTGCAACGGACGTTCCGATTCCCCGATTCGCGAAAGCAATATCTCAGCCGCCAGCCTGCCGGATTCATCCAAATGCTGGCGGACTGTCGTTAAATCCACATGCTCGGCAACATCGATGTCGTCAAACCCCACAATGGCGAGATCATCCGGCACTTTCACGCCCAGTTGGCGCGCCACCTTCATGATGCTCAACGCCTGCGTATCCGAAGCCGCAAAGATGGCAGTGGGCGGTTTCGGCAGGCTCATCAATTCGTGCGCCGCCTGACGCGTTTCCGCAGGCGTGTAAGGGACCGAACGGATATATGTCTTCGATAATGAGAAGCCAGCCTCCTGCAAAGACTGCTTGAACCCCGTAAGACGCGATTTCACCGGATGGATCGCAAACCGTTCCGGCGGTTCAATGTCCCCGAGAAATGCGAAGGTTTTATGTCCCTTTTTGATGAGATGTTCCGCGACCAATTGCCCGCCATGCGTGTCATTGATCAGAATGCTGTTCAACTGCGGGTGTGAATATTCGATCATAACGGTTTCCATCCCGTTCGTAATCAAGCGCTGCGCATCCTGGTCGCCAAGCGCCAGCGACATGATGATCAACCCGTCGATGTTTCTCATCAAAGGAATGGAGGAAAGATACCCCTGCAAGTGATCCATTGAATCGACCGGATAGATCACCAGTTCGTAATTGGCTTTCGAGAGCGCCGAAGCCACTCCTCGAAGCCGCTGCACAAAGGACGGCGCGGTAAAAAAAGGCGTCAACACCCCGATGCGGTCTGTGTTTTGCAAAGCGCGCGCGCGCGCGTCCGCCCTGGGTACATACCCCAATTTATCTATGGCATCCATCACCCGTTTGTGGGTTTCAGGATTTACCTTGTCCGGCATGTTCAGTACGCGCGAGATGGTCGAAATGCTCACGCCGGAAAGCCTGGCAACATCGTAGATCGTTGGAGATTTTTTGGAAGACACCATGTCGTTTATGAAAGTGCTTTCAGTTTAGCATACCCGCTTGCAAAACGTCAACGTTCGGTGGATTAATGGAGCGGATTGCGTTCAACGATCATGCTTTTCGCCTCATCCCGGACCCGGAACCTGTTCCCCTGACCTTACCGTTTTTCAAACCGTTACAACAGGGCAGGGTTCATTGAACCCTGCCCCGTCCGCTTTTATGACGACCCCTGTTTACTTGTGCAAATTCGGCGCAGCAATAAAACTCAAACCAGCCTTTGTCAGATCCCGGGCGGTGTGATTTAACGCAGCGACTTTCTCGATGAAGTTGCGCTGCAGGTTATCCCAATCGCCGCTTTCGATGACCTCCTTTTTCTCGCGGAAGTAATCGAGGATGTCGGAGGGGTGGGCGAGGGTTTGCTCCACTTCCGGGTCGCCGCCTTCGTGCTTGGCGGCGATGTTCGCCACATGATCGGCGATCTCCACCAGTTCGGCACGGCGGTTGTACGGCTGGACGACGATGCTCTTCCACGTTTCGACGATATGATGCTCGAAGCGCACCACGTTCTCGAAGCCCAACGCTTTGCGGAACTCGGCGGTCAGTTCCATGGTCTGGTTGTTGATCGAGTTCGACCAGTTGAAGCCGATCAGCGGACTCGTCCCGTCGTCGCGGCTGAACAGTTTTGCCATCGTCATGATCCACAGCGCATGGTAGGGATTGTCCGAACCGAAGAAGACCGAGATCTTGAATTGAATGTCCACGCCGAGTTTGTAAAGCATGAAGCCGAGCAGGATCGTCCCGGCGTTGAAATTCAACACGTGCTGAACGCCGTAATGGGTGTAGTAATACAAAAACTCGTCCAGCCACATCAGCGCGTGTTCGTTGGGCTGTCCGATTCCGCCGAAGTAACCTGTGATTGTTTCGGGTCCGCCGAGGTGCGGGTTCGAGCCGTCAGTGCCTTTCGTGTCGAGCGTTTCCACGAATGACGCGCCGATGATGTCCATCGCGGCGACGATGGCGGGCAGGTCGCCATCCGCTTCGGACTCCTTCATCTTGCGGACTGCGATAAACCGCCCCGGCACGAGCGTCTTGTTCGCGATTGCCTGTTCAGCCATGACTCGCACCCAGGGAAAATATTGCAGCGCGGAAACTTCCAGCGTGACGGCATACTCGTCCTTGAAGTTGGTCGTCTTCGCCGCTTCTCCCAGGACCTGTTGCCTGTACTCCGCGACCGAAACGAATGCGCCGCTGTCGCGCTGCTCGATCAGCCACTTGAGGTCTTTGACATATTCGGGCGCTTTGGCTTCCACCTGTTTGAAGAGATTCTCCATTTTCCGCGATTCGCGGTGCTTGCGGTTGATCTCTTCGGGCGTGCCGTATTTGGCAACGACATCGAGGAAGTTCTTCATCACGCGCGAGTTTGGGTCGAGAAAAACGGAGTTGATGGCTTCGAGGCGGTTAGGATTAATTTTGAGGAGGGATTGGGGATTCATTTTGATTTCCTTTTATGCGATGTCGTTGCGAGGAGTGACGCCGAGGCGCTGCGACGAAGCAATCTCCAGATACGATGAGACTGCTTTGTTCCTCGCAGTGACATTAATCCAGCATCTTCAACAGTTCGTCATATTCTTCATCCGGCATGCCGAACCAGTTCTCCGGCGCGGGGAAGGTCTTCTCTGTCACTTCCTTGACGTAGCCGTTCAACCCCTCGCGGATGACCGCGCCCGCATCCGCGAAGACCTTTGCCATGCGCGGCTTGAATTTGGGATAAAGCGCGAAGGCATCATGATAGATCAGCAACTGCCCATGCGCGTGCGGACCCGACCCCAGCGACATGATGATGCAGTTCTTTGCGCGTTCGGTGATGAGTTGACAGAGTCTATCAGGGACGAGTTCGAGCAGGATGCAGAACGCGCCCGCTTCCTCGAGCGCCTTGGCATCGTCCACGATCTTTTTTGCCAGCGCGGCAGACTTTCCCTGTAACTTGAACCCGCCCAGAGCGGAGACAGATTGAGGCGTCAGTCCGAGATGCCCGATGGCGGGGATGCCCGAGTCGACGATCCCCCTGATGCGGTCCGCCATTGCCGCGCCGCCTTCCAGTTTGATGCAGTCGCAGCCCGCTTCCGCCATGAAACGTCCCGCATTGCGGATGGCGGTTTCGACGCTCGGTTGGTAGGTCATGTACGGCATGTCGCCGACCAGCCAGACGTTGGGCGCGCCGCGCCGCACCGCCGCGGAATGGCGGATCATGTCGTCCATCGTCACCGGCAGGGTGGAGTCGTAGCCGAGCATGGTCATGCCGAGGCTGTCGCCCACGAGGATCATGTCCACGCCCGCCTGGTCCTGCAAATACGCGGTGGGATAATCGTAGCAGGTCAGCCAGGTGATGGGCTGCCCCTCCTCCACTTTTTTGAACAGACCCGGCAGGGTCATTTTCTTTCTTGGTTCAGTCATTGCTTCCTCCAATGATTTCCTTCAAATATGGGGCAGGGTTGACGCGAATTCACAACCCTGCCATTGCGCGTTTCGTGAAACTTTCACTTTGTATCCATTCTACAATTTGCAAATTTCAAAGAAAAGTGACAGAATTCCCTTTTTTGGTTGACTTATGGATTCGGGCAGATTCAAACACCCAGGATTTTTTGCGTGGCTTTGAACGCCAGCGGAGGCAGATTGCCGCGTTCGAACCACTCCGCCGCATCGGCATCGTCTGCGGGGGCGAGAACGCCGCCGAGGACTTCCGCCGCAAAGACGATGACGAAGTCCGCGCCGCGCTCGTGTTCGCGCCCGGCGATGACATCCAGCACGCGCCTCACGCGCACGCTCAAGCCTGTTTCTTCCAGGCATTCCCGTTTCGCCGCCTCAGCCGGGTCTTCGCCTCCATTCACGAAACCTGCGGGCAACGTCCACAAACCGCGAAATGGCTCATTTACGCGCCGCACAAGCAAAACGCGGCTGTTCTCTTCGATGAGAACAGCCGCGGCAACTTTCGGGTCTTGAAAATAGATCCAGCCGCATTGCGGGCAAACGGGGCGCACCTTTCCGAACTTTTCCTCGCGCGTCATTTGCGCCGCGCAGCGCGGGCAGAACTTTATGAAATTATCGCGCGCCATCGAGGAGATTATCGCCACTTGCGCAGGGCGGATAGGCGCATGAACCACATCACAGCCGCGCCCAAAAGACCGATGACCAAAAATGTGACCAGCCACACAGCCGAAACAGGCGCTTCGCTCTTGGCTTCAACCTGATTCTCCTGCGGAGCCGAATCAGCGCCCGAATCTTTTGGCGTTTGCATCGCGTCCATGGTTGGCTCGGGGGCGCGGGCAGTTTCGCCTTCAGCGCCATCCTCTTGAGGAGCCATTTCCAGCATGGGCGCTTCCGCGGCGGGTTCTTCTGCGATGGCAGGACCGCCTCCGCAGGGTTCCTCGCATCCGCCGCCCAATCCGAAGACCGGCGCCTGCGGGGCGCTGAAACTTACATAGGGCGATAACGCGTTCGCCGAAAACGAGAAGACGAACAACAGCGCGGCAAAGACGGTTGCAAGCCGCAGGAGCGGGTACGATCTTGGCAATGGCGGCTTCATCCCGACCATTTGGCGGGTCAACGTGAAATTGCGGGGGGCTTTGCGTTTGGGGAGTTCGCGGAGAATGCCCCGGGCGGCGCGAAGGTCGTTTAAAACAGCAACAAGTTCGGTGTCCGAATTGAGGCGGGATTCCATCCTTTTTAATTCTGATGTATTGAGTTGTCCGTCCAGATAAGCGGAGAGTTGTTCGATCTCGCGGAATTTTTTCATAAGGCGCTCTCCCCTTCAAGACGAAATGAAGCGGGTAAAAGTTCCTCGAACGAACGCAAACACTCGCGTAATCTTAATCGCGCGCGCGCAAGCCGGCTTTTGATGGTGCCGAGCGGCACATGCACTGTGGCGGCTACTTCGGTGTAATCCATGCCTTGGATATCTGCAAGCACGACGGCGGTGCGGAAATCTGTGGGGAGCGCGTCGAGGCAATGCTGGATGGCATGTTCGAGTTCGTCGGCTTCGGCTTGCTGGTCTGGCGTCATGTTGGGGTCGGCGAGCCACCTGGGCGAATCCATCTCTTCGCCGTCGCTGGTTTCAGGCTCGAGCGGGGAGGTGGGACGCCGCTTTTGTCGGCGGAGTTCGTCGTAGCAGGCGTTGGTGACGGTGCGCATGAGCCAGGCTTTAAAGGAGCCGCCGCGAAAGGTTGCGATGCTGCGAAAGGCGGAGATGAAGGCTTCCTGTGCGGCGTCTTCCGCCCGGTCTTCGTCGCCGAGGATGCGCAGGGCTGTGTTGAAGACGGCATCCTGATAATGCAGGATGAGCGTATTGAACGCATCGAGATCGCCTTTTTGCGCGGATTGGATGAGAGCGGTTTCGTCCATGGGTTTATCTGATCAAGATACGATGCCTAAAATTCATCGTCTTCATCTGTGGTTTGGATTTCCTGCGCAACAACTTCATGCCACAGATTGAGAATTTCGTCCCCCGCACTTTCCGCATGAAGCCGATCCGCGACCAATCCTGCATTCTGTTTTAGTTCTGGAAATGCCAGTAGGAGCATTGCCAGATCGCGCCAATCGGTCCCTGATTTGGGTTGTCCGCGGCGTTGATGATAGGCAATGACTTTTAGCGCCACAAGCTGTTCCGGGGAGGCAACCAACACTTCCGCAATTCGTCTTGCGGGGGGAAGGGTCTGCGCCAAACGAATATCGACAAGGTAGCGGTTGCCCGATTTTCGCGCCTGATACAACCTGCAGCCGCGTCCATCGGCAACTTCACGGATGCGAACCGCGATATGGAAGCGTTCACTCAAAAAAGCGCGCAATTCTTCTGCAAGTTCGGCGGCGCGGGTGGAGAGCAGGTCAATATCCTGACTCATGCGCGGCTCGGCGACATAGGCATTGACTGCTTGCGCGCCAAATACCACTGCGTCGTCGCGCCCGCGAAGGAAATCGAGGACGGCATCCTGAAGGACCGCCAAGGGGAGGGGTTCGTTCATTGCGAACTCATGAAAGGTAAGTGAACCTGCGTTAAACATAAAAAGATTTTAACACAGATTGAATGGCGAAAGATTGAAGTCAAAACTACTGTATGCGCGCAAAGGTTGTCAGAGGACATGGCTCAAGCCGCTGTCTTCGGCGGCGTATTACTGGAAAACTCCTGTGCCGGGGATGTATGCCCATATATGGGTACGGCGGCAGGGAGCAGCCTTGCCCTGTGATTATTCCCGCCGCCCCTTTGTCACGATGCGAATGGGCGTCCCCAAAAAACCGTATTCCTTGCGGATCTGGTTTTCGAGATAGCGCAAATATGTGAAGTGAATCAACTTCGGATCATTGACATAGATCATGAAGGTCGGCGGGTCACTGCGGACTTGCGTGCCGTAGAACATCTTGACCAAACGCCCGGCGTGAGACGGGTGCGGATGCGCATCCTGCGCATTGTGGATGATCTCGTTGATGGTGGAAGTCGTCAGGCGGGCGAGGCGTTCCTCCTGCACGCGCAGCGCCATCGGCAGGACCTGGTCCACGCGCTGACCGGTTTTGGCGGAAATATAAAGGATGGGGACATACGACATAAAGTTCAAGTCGTTGAGAATCTTTTCCGTGTAGGCGTCCATGGTCGTGCCGTCTTTTTCGACGGCGTCCCATTTGTTGACGAGTACCACGCAGGATTTCCATTCATCTTTGATGTATCCCGCAATGTGGGCGTCCTGCGCTGTGATGCCTGTGGTCGCATCGATCATCAACAACGAGACGTCCGCCCGCTCGATGGATTTGAGCGAACGGATGACGCTGTATTCCTCCACGCCCTTTTCGATCTTTCCGCGCCGGCGAATGCCAGCCGTATCGATCAACGTGACGGGTATGCCTTGAAATTCGATCTGCGTGTCGATTGAATCGCGCGTCGTCCCGGCGATGGGGCTGACGATGACCCGTTCCTCGCCGACCAGTCTGTTCAACAGGCTGGATTTTCCCGCATTCGGCTTGCCGACGATGGCGATTTTGATGTTGTCATCTTCCTCCTCCTCGGTTCGTTCCGGGAAGGATGCCACGAGCGCGTCGAGCAGGTCGCCGGTGTTCGTGCCGTGAATGGCGGAGATGGCGAAGGGGTCGCCCAAGCCGAGTTCGTAGAATTCCGCCGCCTGGTCGCGCCTTTCTTTCGACTCGCATTTGTTCACCACCAAAAAGATCGGCGGCATGAACATGCCATTCGGCTCTTTCTTTTGCATGCGGCGCAGGATTTCCGCTACTTCCCGATCCGGTTCGGTGACGCCTGTCTCGCCGTCGTTGATGAAGAGGATTGCATCCGCCTCCTGGATCGCGGCTTGAGCCTGTCGGCGGATGTCTTCGATAAAATCAACGGAACCAACCGAGAGCGGAGTCCGACCGCCGTGCGCGGGGTCTATCCCGCCGGTGTCCACAATGGTGAATTCATGCCCGGTCCATTCGGCATCGCCGAATAAACGATCGCGCGTGGTGCCGGGAGTTTCATCCACGATGGCGAGGCGTTCGCCGACAAGCCGGTTGAAAAGCGTGGACTTCCCGACATTCGGTCTGCCTACAAGTGCAACAATGGGTTTCATGTTAGAAGAGTTTCCAAAAATTCTTTAAGGAGCGGGCGTTTGCGTCGGGGTGGGCGTGGTGATGGGCGTGATGACCACTTCGACCGCATTGGGAAGGATGGATTCGACCACGATGTTCGTGATTAAAATCTCCACCTTGGGCGTAACCTGATATGTGCCGGCGGATAACCCTGTCAGGTCTACGGTTGCGCGAACAGACTGCCGTGTGAGCGTATCCAGCAGGGATAGCGGTCCGGAGAGGATGATATCCAGACTGGTGGGCGAGACCTGCGCGGTCAACCCATCTTCAAGCCCGATGATTTCGATCCTTTCGCCTGCCAGCGTCACGCTGCTTTCGATTGGCGAGACGCCAGCCTGCACCAGCACGGTCTGCTCGCCGATGACCGAAACGCCTGTGGGCAGGTTGAGCGCCAACCGCGTGTTGATGTCGTCCTGCGCATTTTGCAAATCCAGCGGCTGGGTTTCCAAAACGCCGGGCAGGTTGCTTACCAATTGAGGATCGAGTGAGAATACCGTCACCACAGGCGGGAAGACCGAGATATCCGTCAGGCGATAACCGCTTGCCACGCGCCCAATCGTCGTCACCTTGACCGCCACATCGCGGTAGCCGCCCTGCTGGCTGACCGGCAATGTGACGCGGATTGATTCGGGGGATACCGTCAGCCCCTCCACTTTTTGACCGTTTTCATCGAGGACTTCGACCTTTACGATTTGATCGAAATTTTCTCGAATGCCGTCCAGATTGATCGGCACGCGGACGCGCATCACTTTCTCGACCTGGGACTGGGCGCCCGCCACGACAACTTCTTCAGAATCCAGTACTGCTTCTCCCGCCTGGTAGCCAATGGCGGCTTCGCCTGAAATGCTCAAGTCGGCATCGAAGGTCTTCGTGATAAGCGGTTCCAGAAGAAATGTGATCGTGTGCGGCGCCACTGAAACGATCTGCACCGGGCGCGCATTGACCTGGATCTGCAAATCCTGCGTGTGATCGCCCGAACTCAACCCTGAAAGGTCAAGGATGACTCGCACGAGTTGAGGATCCGCTTCGATGAGATTCCAAACGGAGCGGGGCGCGCGCAGGCTCACTTCCACTTCCCCGGGGATATTGCTGCTCAGCACCAGGTTGGAAGACTGCCCAACGACCTGCACAGGCACGGGCGAGGGAAGCGTCCGCGTTTCATCGGGGTCTGCGGCTGTGACGGCGGAAATCCAGACCGCAGACGCCAGCGCAAACGCCCATAGGAAAGTGCGATAATTATTGGCTATCCAGCGAAACATTATTTATCGTCTTTTCGTCGGAACAACCCTGGAAAAAGCTGTTCGAAAAAGTTGGGTTTATAGTCCCTGCCGCTCGGGCGGAAGAAGGCGGTCAAAATATTCTCCAGTCGTTCCGGGTCGAGCCGCCTCAACATCCGACCGGCATGGGCGATGGAGATGGCTCCCGTCTCCTCCGAGACCACGATCGCTATCGCATCGCTCACTTCGGATGTTCCAAGCGCGGCGCGGTGACGCAGACCCATCTGACGTTCCGGCGTGCGGTTGAGAATGCCGCTCGCCGAAAGAGGCATAACGCAAGCCGCGGCGGCAATTTTGGGTCCAACCACGATCACGCCGCCGTCGTGCAGGGGCGTGTTTGGATAAAAGATTTGCAACAGCAGTTCCGGCGTGATCTCTGCATTCAACTGCACGCCGGTTTGGATGTATTCTTCCAAATTATCCAGCCGCTGCATGATAATCAACGCGCCGTGCTGGCGGGCGGACAGTCTCGCCGACGCCGTCACCACCGCGCGGATCGTCTCTTCGAGGGCGAGGTCTGCCGGTTTGGCAGTCACAGGCCAGACGGTTCCGGCGCGCCCGATGCGTTCCAACGCCCGGCGGATCTCCGGCGCAAAAATTACGGGCAGCGCAAGCAATAACGCCGGCAGGGAATTTTGCGCAAGCCATGAAAAGGCGGGCAATTCGACCAGACTCGTCAGGAGAATCAACGCCACAACCAAAATAATCATCCCCCTCAACAACGCCATCGCTTGTGTGTCCCGCAGGGAATATAACAGGATAAAGAACACCAGCGTGACGAGCATGATATCGATCACGCTCAGCCAGTCGATGCGTTGGAATATGAAGAAGAGGTTGTTGAGAAAATCAGTCACGGTAAAAAAGGTGTTGGGTCATCCGCGCCGGGGGGCAGGATTCTCCTGCCTAATGGAGCGAACGACCTGCCCTAAATCGGGCGTAAAACGCGGTCCTGCCGTAATTGCTTGAAAAGCATTACGCTTCCCGCGGCGTTGGTTTCAGCTGCCGCATCCTGCCAGGCTTGCACGCCGAGAGTTTCCGACGTGCGTTTATCGTACCCCATCTGTTTCCAGATCGATTCCTGTTTGGAAAGATCGTTCATAATGAAGACGAGAGATGCTTCACTCTGCAGCTCGCTGGACGCCCGTTCCACTTCCTTGATGAGAATATCAAGAGATTTTTGAACATCCAGGGTTTCTTCGAGAAAAATATCGGTGGTGCAGGTTACAAGGTTCTCCACCTGCCAGCCAGCCACGCCTGCCAGCCTGCCGTCCTGTTGAAGGAGCATGTAGGCTTTGTCGCCAAAACTTTCCATCACATCCGCCGCCGTCATCTTGCGCTTGCCCTTGCTCAGGCGCGTAACCAGTTCCGCAATCGCAGACGAATCCTTCGGCTTGCCGCGTTGTACCGAAAGTTCGCCGCTGGCTGCGGCGGGCTTCCCGGCGGCGATGCTTGTGCTGGCAGCGGCTTGTGTTGCGCCGGGAACGACCTCCTTCCAGGATTCGCTGACCTGCTTCCATAGATCCTCATAAGAGCCGGTATTGGTGATGACAATGTTTGCAACCGCCACCTTTTGGCTTTGCGGCGACTGCGCGCGCGCCCGTTCCAACGCCTGTTCTTTGGGCATTCCCCGCTTCCGCATCAATCGTTCGACTTGAACATCCTCCGGGGCGTTCGTCACCCAGATCGAATCGCACACCTTTCGCAAGTCGCCCTCGAGCAGTTTTATCGCCTCGATCACGACCACTGGTTGGGTTGCGCGTTGGATGAGAATTTCCGCCGCCTGTCGCACCAGTGGATGGACAATTGCTTCCAACTGCTTCATTGCTTCAAGGTCGCTGAACACCAACCTGCCAAGTTTTTTCCGGTCGATCTCCCCTTCGCGAGTAACCAGCCACTTCCCGAATTTGTCGATCACCGGCTGGTAACCCGGCGCTCCCTTTGCATAAGCGCGATGGGCGAGCGCGTCCGCATCGATGGTGTATGCGCCCAAATGCTCCAACATGCGGCGGACAACGCTTTTTCCCGTTGCAATATTGCCTGTTAAACCAATGACGAACTTATCCGGCCAGTTACTCAAGGGAATTCCTCATTCGATCATTTTTTGGGTATAAATCTCGTCCTTATTTTAATGTCTTTTCCCCAAATGTCCACCTTTCAAACGTTGACTCTACCATTATCAACGTGTATGATAAAAATTACCTCAGGCTGGTCGGGCAGTCGCGGTCCTGCGTTGACGGGATCGAGGAAAGTCCGCACTCCTGTAGAGCGCGGCGTCGGATAGCACCCGGGGCGGGGAAACCGCCGAGAGGCGTGAACCTGCCGGATAAGGGCCACAGAAACAAGTCGCTCCCTCACCCCCAACCCCCCTCCCTCAGGGAGAGGGGCGAAGGGGTGAGGGCAGTCAGAGTGAAAAGGTGGTGTAAGAGACCACCGGCGCGCGCAGTAATGCGCGTGGCCAGGTAACCCCCGCCGGGAGCAAGGCCAAGCAGGGACGAAATCGTCTGTGGACGATGGGAGGCTGCTCGTCTCCTTACGTGCCTTTCCCTTTTGTGGGAGGGGCCAGTCCCGGGTAGGCCGCATCGAGCGTCGCGGCAACGCGGCGCCCAGAGAGATGACTGCACACGTGGTTAACCCCACCGGACAGAATGCGGCTTATAGACCAGCCTGGGGATCGTTGTAAAACCCCAAAATTAAAAAAACTCCCTCAACAACCTGACGACAATCAGCGTCAGGGCTTTTTCGCGTCATTTGATTTCGGCTGGGAATAAAATCTCCCCAGCCGCTTTTAAGTTCAACAAATTCGCGGCAGCATTTCCCCCGCCAGCATGTCCACGACGCGCGTGCTCCCGATGGCGGTCTTGAGCAGGACGCGTTCCCTGGGTCCGGCAATCACTTCGCCGATGATTACCGCGCCTTCACCGTAGCGCGTCTTCTTCATAACGGACAAAACCTTCCCCGCGTCTTCATGTGGAACAAAGCAAACAAGTTTCCCCTCGTTGGCGATGTAGAGGGGGTCGAATCCAAGCATCTCGCAAGCCGCGCCAACTTCGGGGTGGACAGGAAGCGTCCGTTCGTCCAGCAGGATGCCCGCGTTCGATTGAGCCGCAATTTCGTTGAGCGTTGTCGCCAGTCCGCCGCGCGTCGGATCGCGCAACACGTGGATGTTCGGACTCGCATCCAGCATCGCCTCGATGAGATGATTGAGCGGCGCGATGTCGCTTTGGATGCTGGACTCGAATCCCAATTCGCCGCGCGCGCCGAGGACCGCGATGCCATGATCCCCGATCGTGCCCGACAAAATAACTGCGTCGCCCGCCCGGGCATTCGCCCCGCTGACGTTGATCCCCTCGCGCACCACGCCGACTCCCGCTGTGGTGATGTAGAGTCCGTCGGCTTTTCCTTTTTGCACCACTTTGGTATCGCCCGCCACGATTTGCACGCCCGCCTCCTCCGCCGCCTCTCGCATGGACTCGATCACGCGCTGGAGCGTGCTCATTGGCAAGCCTTCCTCGAGGATGAAACCAGCCGTGAGATACAACGGCTTTGCCCCAAGCATCGCCACGTCGTTGACCGTGCCGCACACCGCCAGCCTGCCGATGTCGCCGCCGGGGAAGAACAGCGGCGAAACCACGTGCGCGTCTGTGCTGATGGACAACCGCTGACGCGAATCGGGCATCACCAACGCCGCATCGTTTCCGACATTCAACGCTGGATTCTGGAACGCAGGCAGGAAGGCTTTTTGAATCAACTGATGACTCATCCGCCCGCCCGCGCCGTGACCCATCACGATCTGCTCGTTGTGGGTGAGCGGCGGCGCGCAGACCGCGCCTTCGATGTTGGTTGGTTCGTCAGTCATAAAACCTCGCAATAAACGAAAGAGGAAAGAAGAAAGAAATGCAGAATTTCTTTCTTCTTTCCTCTTTCATCCTTTGTACTTGTAATACGCCGCGCACGCGCCCTCGGACGAGACCATCGTCGCACCCAACGGACGTTCGGGCGTGCATTCCTTCCCAAAGGCGGAACAATCGTGCGGTTTTTTCAATCCCTGCAAAATTTGTCCCGCAATGCAAAGCGGCGACTCTTCCGCTTGAATGGACTCCACGTCGAAACGTTTCTCAGCGTTGAACTCATCGAACTCGGGACGCAGGTCCCAGCCGCTCATGGGAATCATGCCGATGCCGCGCCACTTGCGGTCGCATTCCATGAAGACCTTGTTGATCGCATCCTGCGCAGGCTTCAAACCCTCGAATGTCACTGCGCGCGAATAAGCGTTGGCAACCTCCACTTCCCCCGCTTCGAGCAGTTGCACAGCCTGTAAAATTCCCTGCACGATGTCGAGCGGCTCGAAGCCGGTCACCACCATCGGGATGTTGAACTTCTCCACCAGCGGCGGATATTCCCAATATCCCATCACCGCGCATACGTGACCCGCCAGCAAAAATCCCTGCACCCGATTGTGCGGCGAGCTTAAGATCGCCTGTATCGCAGGCGGAACGCGCACGTGCGAAACCAAAATGGAAAAGTTCTTCAAGCCGAGTCTCTGCGCCTGCAACACGCTCATCACGTTGGCGGGAGCGGTCGTTTCAAACCCGATCGCAAAGAAGACAACCTGCTTATCTGGATTCTGTTGCGCCAACGCAACCGCATCCAATGGCGAATAAACCACACGCACATCGCCCCCCTGTGCCTTCACCGAGAACAGGTCGTGTCCCGAACCCGGCACGCGCAGCATATCGCCATACGAGCAGAAGATCACATCGGGATGTGATGCGATTGCCAATGCCTTGTCAATCAACTCCAACGGAGTCACGCACACGGGACAGCCCGGTCCATGCACCAACTCGATCTCAGGCGGAAGCAACTGGTCAATCCCGTGACGGACGATGGCGTGTGTCTGCCCTCCGCAGATCTCCATCATTGTCCACGGGCGCGTCACGGTGCGGCGGATCTCCTCGATCACGCCTTTTACCAGCGCCGCGTCGCGATACTCGGTGACGTATTTCATGTCATTTCACCTATGTCGTTGCGAGGAGAGTGGTCTTCTCGACGACGTGTGCCACGAAGTGGTAAGCAACCTTCCAATTAACAGGAGATTGCTTCGCGGCGCTCGCAATGACAAGTCACCCTCCCAACTCTTCCTCGATATTCGAAATCTGCTTCAACAGATCGAGCGTCTCCATCGCCTCCGATTCGCTCACCACGCTGATCGCAAACCCGACATGGATGATGCAATACTCGCCCACCTTTGCATCCGGCACGTAATCCAGACAGGCTTCGCGGAAGATGCCCCCAAAATCCACCTTCGCCATTTTCAATCCGCCCCTTTCATAGATTTCAACGATCTTTCCTGGCACGCCTAAACACATACTACTCTCCATTTCAGACCCTAAAGGTCTCCGAGACCTTTAGGGTCTCAACTTATTCGCCGCGATAACCGCTTGTCCCAGCGAGAGTCCGCCATCGTTCGTCGGCACCTCTCGATGTATGTATACAATGAAACCGTCGTTCTGTAATAGTGATAAAGTTCGTCGCAATAGTGTGATATTCTGCCAAACCCCGCCAGACAAAACGACCAACCGAATTCCCGTCTCGACGTTGATCTTCTTCACCGTTTCACGCACGGACTCTGCCAGACCGTTGTGGAAGCGCGCCGAAATTTTCTGAATTGAGACTCCCGCCATCACATCCTTGACCAACGCCTCAACAACGCTTCTGACTCCGACCTGACCTGATTCCACACCAAAGGCATAAGCTCCCACCTCAGCCTCATCTGCCAAAGCCTCGAACTCGATTGCTGCCTGCCCCTCGTAATTGACTCTCTGCCGCACACCCGCCAACGCCGCCGCCGCATCGAACAAACGTCCCATCGAAGAGGTCAGCGGCGTGTTGATCTTCTTTTCCAATTGCATCCGCAGCGTGACCAAATCCTCCGCGCAAAATTCTTTGACAGGCGCGAGACGGTCATCCCATTCAATTCCGAGACTCCACAACAAAGCCAGCGCCGTGCGCGCGGGTCGTTTGATCGCCGCATCCCCGCCCGGCAGCGGAAAATATTCCAAATGCGCCGCGCGTTGATAGGACTTGTACTCCGCGACCAGAAACTCCCCGCCCCAGATCGCGCCGTCCTCGCCATACCCCGTCCCATCGAACGCCGCGCCGATGACCGGTTCGTTCAGTCCATGCTCCGCCATGCACGCCGCGACGTGCGCGTGATGATGCTGCACAGCCACAGTTGGCAAGCCCTCCCGTTCTGCGCGCTCGATTGCATAACGCGTTGCCAGGTAATTCGGGTGCATATCATACGCAATTGCTTCCGGCTTCACGCGGAACAAACGCTCGAAATGTTCCACGCCCTGCTCGAAGGATTGCAGCGTCTCGTAGTTTTCCATATCGCCGATGTGATGACTGAGGAAAGCATAATTCCCGTTCGTGATGCAAAACGTGTTCTTCAACTCCGATCCTGTAGCGAGAAGTTGCGGAACCTCGAAGGGAAGTTTGACCGGGAAGGGGGAATACCCGCGCGAACGGCGAATGGGATACGTGTTTTGTGATCCGTGTTGCGTTTGACTGCTCACTGATGACTGATCACTGGTAACTGGTAACTGCTCACTGATTACCCTCACCACCGAATCATCACACCGAACATGAATGTCACGGTCGTGCATCAGGAAGGCATCCGCAAGTTGGGAGAGACGTTCGCGCGCTTCAGCGTTACTGATAGCGATGGGCTCTTCGGAAAGATTTCCGCTCGTCATAACCAAAGGCGGAAGGTTGAAGGTCAAAGGTTGAAGGTCAGGATCTGCGAAGAGTAAATAATGCAGCGGCGTGTACGGAAGCATCACCCCAAGCCAATCCTGTTTGGGTGCAACCTCTTTGGCGATGTCCGATTCAGGTTTTCGCTTAAGCAAAACAATGGGACGGGCGGTGGAGGTCAGCAGTTGACGTTCCTCGTCGCTGACAAAGCAATGCTTCTCGATGGTTTCCGGGTCGGGCATCATCAGCGCGAAGGGCTTGTCCACGCGCAGTTTGCGGGCGCGAAGGTCGGTCACAGACTGGACGTTTGTCGCATCACAAGCGAGGTGGAAGCCTCCCAAGCCTTTGACAGCGACAATTTTTCCTGCGGTTAACAGTCGTTGCGTCTGAAGCAGGGCATCATCGTTTTCGGCAAAACGTTCAAACGTTCCAACGTTCAAACGTTCCAACCAAACCGATGGTCCACAAACAGGACACGCAACAGGCTGCGCATGGAACCTTCGATTCGTCGGGTCGGTGTACTCGCGTTCGCAGTCGGGACATAACTTGAATCCCGCCATGGTTGTCTTCGGACGGTCGTAGGGAATGTCTTTGATGATGGTGAAGCGCGGTCCGCAGTTGGTGCAGTTGATGAAGGGATAGCGGTAACGCCTGTCGTGCGGGTCGAAGAGTTCACGCAGGCAATCGCCGCAGACGGCAACGTCGGGCGAGATGGGCTGGAAGGCGGAGGGAATGGATTCAGAGTGGACGATGTCGAAGGAGGCGAATCCGTTCGCGGGTCGGAAGGAGGCGGTCAGTTCGTCTATGCGGGAAAGAGGCGGGGCTTTGTCGCGCAATGCTTTGAGGAAGGCGTCAAGCACATCCTGTTCGCCATCCACTTCGATGTCCACACCTGCGGAGGTGTTGCGCACCCAGCCTTTGAGGTCGAGGCGGTTGGCGAGATTGTACACAAACGGACGGAAGCCAACCCCCTGCACGACCCCCGTGATGTGGATTTGTAAGCCGTTCATTTGTGTGTTGAATGTTGAATGTTGCGTGTTGCGTGTTGCGTGAGCCAATTGATCCAGGCGTCGAGACCTTCGCCCGTGACGCATGAAAGCGGAAACGTTGCGACGTTTGGGTTGAGCGCCTGCACGCCGCGTTGGAAGTAGTCCATGCGGAAGGGGACGTAGGGCAGGAGGTCTATTTTGTTGATGACGAGCGCGTCCACGCCGCGATAGGAGCCGGGGTATTTGTAGGGCTTGTCGTCGCCTTCGGGAATGGACGCCACGAGAACGGTCTTGTGCGCGCCGAGTTTGAAGTTGGCGGGACAGATGAGGTTGCCGACGTTTTCGACGATGAGCAGGTCGTATTGCGCGAGGTCGAGCTGGTCGAGCGCGCCTTTGAGCATCACCGCGTCAAGGTGACAATCGCCTCCGGTGTTGACCTGGATGGCGGCTTCCGCACCAGCCGCGGCAGCGCGGTCCGCGTCAATGGAGGTGGCGATGTCGCCGTCCACGGTTGCGACGCGCAGTTTTCCTTTCAGGCGCGGCAATGTCTGTTCGATGAGGGAGGTTTTGCCCGCGCCGGGGGAGGCGATGATGTTGATGGAGAAGACACCCGCGGCTTCGATGCGGGCGCGGTTCTCTTCCGCCAGGCGGTCGTTGGCATTGAGGATGTTTTCGACGATGGGGATTCGCTGTGTCATGTCAATTTCATTGTACGCGTTACGCCCGGAAGAACATAGTCACTTATTCCCGCAATTGGGATGATTTTCGTCCGTGTTTCCCCATCGGACGGGAGCGTTTCAATCTTCGATGTCAATGGCTTCGACGAACAATTCCTCCCCGGCGATGACCTTCGCGCCGACGCCCCCGCAATTCGGACAGATCAATTCCCCGTCGGTGGGATGATACTTCTTGAAACAGGACATGCACTGCAACTCGGCGGGCACGCGGC
>JAGUZU010000094.1 GCA_020060625.1 Anaerolineales bacterium
ATAGTATTGCTCTGTAAAAACTACGCCTACCGCGAAGATTTTGCGCGTAGGTCGGATTGCCAATCCGACTTACTTTGGCTGCGGCTTGCCGCGTTATGCCATCCCTTCGGGATTAGGATGTCGGCGCAGACGGTCGTTAGAATCCTGTCATCCCTTCGGGATTGTTGCCCGTCATCGCAAGTGAAGTTGGTCAAGTAGCGAGTGTACCGAGACCAACGGAGCGAAGCAATGACGAAGACTAACAACCCAACGAATATAAGACTAAAAGACCAGCAAACTAGGAGACCACATGGAATTTCCATCGCAGGCGCAGGTTGTCATCATTGGCGGGGGCGTGGGTGGGGCGAGCATTGCGTATCATCTGACGCTCATGGGCTGGAAGGATGTGGTCATCGTTGAAAAGCACGAACTGACGGCGGGATCAACGTGGCATTCGGCGGGGCTGGTCGGACAGATGCGCTCGGACGCAAACCTGACCCGCATGATGCACTACAGCACGGACTTATACCGCAGCCTCAAAGCCGAAACTGGACAGGATACTTCGTGGCGCGAAGTCGGCGGGATTCGCCTCGCTTCGTCCGCGGAACGGATGGAGGAAACCAAGCGCCTCGTCGGACTCGCCCGATCCTTTGGCGTACCCATGGAGTTGATCTCCCCCAAAGAAGCGCAGGATATGTTCCCGCTGATGGACATCAAAGGAGTGGTCGGCGCGGCGTACACTCCCAACGACGGCAGCATTGACCCGACCGGTCTCACCAACGCGCTTGCCGTCGGCGCGAAAAAGCGCGGGGCGCAGATTCTGACCGGGACAACGGTAACAGGCATCAACGTCAGGAACGGACGCGTGCATGAAGTCGTCACCGATAAAGGCGCGATCAAGACCGAGGTCGTCGTCAACGCTTCGGGGATGTGGGGACGCGAGATTGGAAAAATGGTTGGGCTGAATCTGCCGGTCGTCCCGATGGCGCATCTTTACATCATGACCAAACCCATCGAAGGCGTGACAAACAAATTCCCGAATCTGCGCGATCCTGATTTATTGGTTTATTGGCGTGAGGAGGTTGGCGGTCTTATCACCGGCGGATATGAACGCCAGCCCGCCACGTTTGGGTTGAACGGCATCCCGAAGGATTTCAAATATCAATTGCTCGCGCCGGATTGGGAACGCTTCACGCCGCTGATGGAAAATTCGATCCGCCGCGTGCCTGCAATTGAAGGCGCGGAAGTGGTGAAACTGCTGAACGGTCCCGAAGGCTTTACGCCCGACGGTGAATTTTTACTCGGACCGACATCCGTCAAAGGGTTCTGGGTGGCGTGTGCATTCTGCGCTCACGGGCTGGCGGGCGCGGGCGGCATCGGCAAGGTGATGGCGGAGTGGATCATTGACGGCAATCCCGAATGGGACGTCTGGCGGCTGGATGTGCGGCGCTTCGGTCCCAATTACAACAGCCTCGATTACACCGTCGCGCGCACGTTTGAAACGTACACCCAATATTACGACATCCACTTCCCCGGCGAAGAGCGCTTGTCGAAACGCGGCGCGCGCGTCTCCCCCACTTATTTCAGGCTGCGCGACCTCGGCTGTCACTTCGGCGAGAAGATGGGCTGGGAACGCCCGAACTGGTTCAAAAAATACGAAGAACTTGCCACGCACGGACACGAACCGAAGGGTTGGGCGCGGCACAACTGGTCGCGCGCGATTGGCTACGAACACCTGATGACGCGCGAGAACGCGGGACTCTTCGATGAAACATCCTTCAACAAATTTGAAGTGCGCGGACCAGGCGCGTTGAAATTTCTCAACTACGTCTGCGCCAATCAAATTGATGTACCAATCGGTAGCCTTGTCTACACGCAAGCGCTCAACAAACGCGGTGGCATCGAGTGCGATTTCACGGTCACGCGGCTGGCGGAGGATCGCTTCTTCATCGTCACTGGCACGGCGTTCGGGCAGCATGATATGTCGTGGCTGTCGCTTCAAATGCCCGAGGATGGTAGCGTAACCATCGAAGACGTCGGCTCGAACTATGCCTGCATCGGTCTGTGGGGACCGAAGGCGCGCAAGATTCTGGAAAAAGTGACCAGCGACGATGTCTCGAACGCGGGATTCCCATACATGACCTCGAAGCGCATCACGGTTGGAGATGTCCCCGTTCTCGCTTCACGCGTGACCTATGTCGGCGAGCTCGGCTGGGAGTTTTACTCCCCGATGGAGTACGGTCTGCGACTGTGGGATACGCTTTGGGAAGCAGGCACACCCGAAGGCATGGTGGCGGGCGGTTACAAAGCCATTGACACGCTCCGCCTCGAAAAAGGATATCGCTATTGGAGCGGCGAAATTTCGCCGGACTACACCCCGTACGAAGCCGGTCTCGGTTTCGCGGTTAAACTCGACAAGCAGGATTTCATCGGCAAGGATGCGCTGGTCAAACAAAAAGCCGAAGGCATCAAGCAAAAACTCTGCACCATCACGCTCGACGACAACCGCACGATTGCGCTTGGCAAGGAACCCATCCGCGCGGACGGAAAGATCGTTGCCTGGGCGGCTTCGGGCGGATTCGGGTATTCGGCGGACAAGTCCATTGCGTATGCGTACCTGCCGATGGAACATGCCAAAGTCGGCACAAAACTGGAGATCGAATGCTTCGGCGAACAGGTCGGCGCGGAGGTGACTCCGTCTGTGCTGTGGGATCCAAAGGGCGAACGCATTAAAGCGTAGCAAAAAACTTTAATGAAAAGGAGCAACGTCCGATGAATTTAACGCTTGCCATCGATAAAGCCATCGCCAAGGTTCCGTTTCTGGCGGAGTCAAAGAACATCAAGAAGATTCCGCTCAGCGGAGGAATCACCAACTTGAATTTCAAGATCGAGGCGGACGGCAAAGCCTACGTCATCCGGCTGGCAGGCGAAGGCACGGACATGCTCGGAATCAAACGCGATGTCGAGCATGAGGCGAACAAAGCTGCTGGCGAGTTGGGGATTGCGCCGGAGATCATGTACTTCATCGAACCCGAGGGTTACATCGTGACGCGCTTTATCAACGGCAAGCCGATCCCGCCCGACGTGATCAAGCAGCCCGATTACCTTGCGCGGGTGGCAAAAAAGATCCGCCTCTTTCACCGGCGCGGACCAAAGCTCGAAGGCGAGTTCAATGTCTTCCGCCGCGTCGAAATGCTGACCGATGTTTCAAAAAGAAACAATTGCAAGTTCCCAAACGATTGGGATTGGATCATGCAAAAATTGCGCGAAGCCAAAACCGCTTTGGAGAAAGACCCCTACATCCCCACCCCCTGCCATGACGACCTGCTCAACCTGAACTGGCTCGAAGAGGATGTACCCGGCGACATCGGCGAAATCCGCCTGCTGGATTGGGAATATGCAGGCATGGGCGACATCTTCTTCGACCTGGCGAACTTCTCGCACCATCACCGCTTGAACGAGGAACAAGTCCGCTTCTTCCTTAACGAGTATTTTGGCGACGTGACCCCAAAACATTATGCCCGCCTGAGGCTGATGTGGCCCATGTCCGAGCTGCACGAGGCGATGTGGGGAACAACGCAAACCGGCATCTCGAAACTGGAGGAGGATTTCCAGGGATATGCCGATTTGTGGTTCGGGCGTTTCCGCCAGCACGTGACGGACTTCCGCTGGGAGCAGTGGCTGGAGGATGTGGCGTCTGCCAGGAAGAGGAAAGAGGAGAAGTGAAGCGTATATTGGAATCCTGAAGTTCTACTTCAGGATAGAACTTGCCAAATCCGAAAGTAGAACCTGCCAAATCCGAAAGTAGAACTTTCGGAATCCATTGCTCAATAACCATCCAACAAAAGGAGAAAACATGTCCATCGTAAACGCAAAGGAAATCATGGTCAAGGCGGCGAAGAACAAGTATGCCGTGGGCGCATTCAACATCACCGACCTGCTTCAATTCGAAGCGGTCATTGATGCCGCCGTCGAAACCAAATCCCCCGTCATCGTGCAGACTTCGGTCAAGCCGTCCAAGTTCCTCGGGACGAACATGATGGTGGCGATCTACCGCACGCTGGCGGAGTCGGCTCCTGTGCCGGTCTGCCTGCACCTCGATCACTGCACCGAAATTGACTACTGCAAGAAGTGCGCGGACGCAGGCTACACCAACATCATGATTGATGCCTCCAAACAAGCCTACGAAGAGAACATCCGCCAGACGAAGGAGGTGGTGGATTACTGTCACAGCGTTGGGAACATTTCGGTCGAGGGGGAGTTGGGAACGGTCGGGGGTGTCGAAGACCAGGTCAAGGTCGCGGAGGACGAAGCGCAGTTGGCAAATCCACAGCAGGCTGTCGAGTTCGTCGAACGCACGGGCGTGGACATCTTCGCGCCCGCCATCGGCACCGCGCACGGCGTGTACAAGACCAAGAACCCGAAGGTGGATTTCGAGCGCATGGCAACCATCCACAAGATGCTGAACGGGGACGGCATCAAGACCCCGCTGGTCGTCCACGGCGGGACGGGCCTGCCCGACGATTACATCGAGAAACTGCTGGCTGCCGGCGGCGCGAAGTTCAACGTGTCCACCGAATTGAAGCACACGCTCATCGACGCCAAATGGGAATACATCAATGCGCACCGCGACGAATACGATCCCGGCAAACTGGACGCCTTCGTCCGCGATGCGACGCGCAAGGCGGTGATGCACTGGATGGAGAAGTTGGGAAGCGTCGGGAAGGCGTAGGGGCAGGTAGACAAGGTACACAGGTAGACAAGTAAACAGGTAAACACATCGCTCCTTGTGTACTTGTGTACGTGTGTACCTGTATACTCATTCACACACTAAAACACAGGAGTAACGCATGAAACAAATCGAAGAATATTACGCCCCATGGGTGAAGGGTATTCCGATGTACATCTCGGCGCACATCGAAAAGGCATGGCGCGATCCAAAACTGCATCGCATGATGTCCAACGAGAATCCCCTGCCGCCTTCCGACAAAGTGCTGGATGCGATGTTCAAATACGCAAAGATGGCGAACCGCTACCCCGACCAGGGGCTGATTGTCCGCAGTAAGATCGCCGAGCTCAACAACGTGGACGGTCCCGAAAACGTGATGATCGGCAACGGATCGAGCGAAGTTTACGACAACATCTTCCGCATGTTCATCGTCCCCCAGCAGGATGAGGTCATCCAGCATACGCCATGCTTCGGCATCTATCAACTGCGCGGGACGCTGCTCGGCGCGAAGATGGTCAATGTGCCGATGATCTACAAGGACAACCTCCTGCGCTTCGACCCCGACGGGATTTTGAACGCCATCACCGACAAGACCAAGATCATCGTGGTCGCCAACCCGAACAACCCGACCGGCAACTTCATGGCGGCGGAGCATTTCGTCCGCATCGCCGAAACGGGCATCCCCTTCGTCATTGACGAGGCGTACGTTGAATATTCCGGGCTGGGCATGTCACAGGTGCAGTTGACAAAAAAATACAAGAATGTCCTCATCACCCGCACGCTCTCGAAGGCGTACGGTCTCGCAGGGATGCGCTTCGGCTACACCATCGCGCACAAGGATGTGATCGCGCAGATCTCCGGCTCGCTTCTTCCCTGGAACGTCGGGACGATTCCGATGTGGGCGGCGCTGGCGGCGTTTGAAGATCAGGAGGGACTCGCCGAACGCGTCAAATTTAACAACGAGGCTGTGGACTTCATCACCGAATCTTTGAGCGTCATCCCCGGCTTGGTGATCTTCCCGTCCAAATCCAATTACATCCTGTTCGACTGCGGCGGGACGGGCAAGACCGGCAAGGAAGTTCTCGCTTTCGCCGAAACCAAGGGCATCATCCTGCGCGGCGAGAGCAAGAAATACGGCAGCGATGGCTGGTTCCGCGTAACGATTGGGACGAAGGAAGAAAACGAGTTGTTCGTGAATACCGTGTTGGAGTTTTTTGGGATGAAATAATGTCATTGCGAGTGGCGCCCCGCGCCACGAAGCAATCCCCCGGCATGAGGAGATTGCTTCGTCGCTTCGCTCCTCGCAACGACATGGAGGCTATTATGACAATCAAAGCAGTGTTCTTCGACCAGGACGGCGTCATCATAGACACCGAACGCGACGGTCATCGCGTGTCGTTCAACATGACCTTCAAGGAATTCGGCTTCACCGACGAGTGGGACGTGGAGTATTACCACGAACTGCTCCAAGTCGGCGGCGGCAAAGAACGCATGAAGCACCACTGGAAGACGAAGGGCTTTTCCAAGCAGCTGAGCGAAGAGGAGATTGACTCGCTCGTCAAGGAGATGCACAAGCGCAAGACTACGCTCTTCGTGGAATTGATCGAGACCGGGAAACTGCCGCTCCGCCCGGGCATTCATCGGTTCATGAAAGAGGCGCTGGAGGCAGGCTTGAAGATAGCGGTCTGCACCACGTCCAATGAACAGGCGGCGAAGGCGATCACCGAAAAAGTCCTGTCCGATATCAAATTCGAACTGGTGCTGGCGGGCGATGTGGTCAGCAAAAAGAAGCCCGATCCCGAAATCTACAACCTTGCCCTGTCGAAGCTGGGGTTGCAGCCCGATGAAGTGTTCGTGGTGGAGGATTCAAAGAATGGACTGGCGGCGGCAAAGGCGGCGGGCTTGAAGACCATCGTCACCACCAACCACTACACCGAAAAGGAAGATGTCAGCGCGGGCGATGTGATTGTCTCATGCCTGGGCGACGCGGACGTGGAGAAAGCCGAAATGCGCAAAGGCGAAATCAAAGACTTCGACGGCGTGGTTCATGTAAAACAATTGACGGGGTTGTTCGGATAAAAAACCTGAAACACCAGAACAAAGAGGGCGCGGAAATTCCACGCCCTTTTTGTTTGAAGGGTACAATCAGGGCATGGCAGACGAATTATTGGATGTTGTAGACGACGAAGACAACGTCATCGGACGGGAGCTGCGTGACGCCGTCCACCAGCGCGGGTTCTGGCATCGCGGGGCGCATGTGTTCCTGTTCGATGCGGACGGGAGGATGCTCGTCCAAAAACGGAGCGCAAACCGTGACAACTCCCCTTCCCTGCTGGATTGCTCGGTGTCAGAGCACGTCAAGGCTGGAGAGACGTATCTCGAAGCGGCGATCCGTGGGATGAAAGAAGAGATGGGCGTGGAGGGCATCGAGATCGAACGATTGGCAAAATTCCGCATGAACTATGGAGTGAACGACAACGAGATCAGCGAGTTGTATACAGGCATGGTCAATCCCATGGACGTTCGATTCGACCCCGTTGAAATCGCGTCCGTTTCCTACGCCGGCGTGGATGAGTTGAAAAAACTTATGACGGACGAGCCGGAAACGCTCTGCGGCTGGTTCGTCGAATTGCTCGATTTATACTTCAACGGAAAGGGGAAGATGCGGATTCTTTTCCAGCGGGGGGAAAATGCCTGGTAAACAGAATCAGGTAAAAATTAAGGGTGAGGCGTTTCCGTCTCACCCTTTTTGATTCTTCGAGTCTATGGGCAGTTCTTGTAATACGTCATCAGTTTTTCGATCTTTTGGGTGCGGTCCACCACGCCGCCGCCTTTGTTAACTCCGACAAACTGAAATTCGACGATCCCTTCATCCAGAACGCGCCAGTCCCCTGTGATATCCGTGGCTTTGAAGGTGGTGAAGAAATTGCCTTTGCCGTCCGTCTTTAAGTTGCCGACCAGATACCAATCCGAATAGCGGAAGTAGGAGGGCGTCTCCAAAACGCGGTACCACATTTCGGCGCGGGTCACATCGGGGTGAATGGCGCGCATGGTGATCTCGAATTCACGCGGATAACAGTTCAGGGTGATCCGGTCGCTGGAGAAGACAATATCGGCGAACACGCCCTTGCCGAGAATGTTATCCACATACACGGGAGTTAAATCCGTCGCGCCGGCGGAAGAGGTTGGCGGCTCGGAGGTTGGCTGTGGAAGCGCTGTCGGTTCCAGCGTTGCGGCAGGCTCCAAAGTCGGAATCTCAGTCGGAGCCTGCGTGGGCAGCGGGATGGCTGTAGGAGGAGCGACTTCGGTGGGAGGGATGACTGTCACCAGCACTGTTGCGATAACAGGCGTCGGTTGTTCTTGTTGAGCCGGTTCAACCGGCTGAACCACCCCGCATCCCGCCAGCGCCAATGCCAGTGTCAGAAATAATAATTTTCTCATTTCAACTCCTATGTTTTTGTTCCAAATTTTAAGTCAAACTTTCCAATCATCCGTTGACCCTTTCGGGCTATTTCTCGACGCATCTCTTATCATTTCTGTAAAGTAATGGGGAAACCCTCCATTAAAAACTCTAATCAAATCAGATAATTTCCATCAGGTATAATGAACGCATGTTAACCCCTGAACAAATCGAAACCAAACTCGACCGCATTCTTTTAAAGGTGCAAAAACCCGGTCGCTATGTGGGCGGCGAACTCAACGCCACCATCAAAGATTGGAAGAAAGCCAGGACAAAAGTTGCCCTGATCTTTCCCGATGTGTACGATATCGGCGTATCGAACGTCGGGTTGAAAGTGATCTACGACCAGATCAACCAGCGTGACGACGCGCTTGCCGAACGCGCCTACGCGCCCTGGCTGGATATGGAAGCGCTGATGCGCAAACACGGGATTCCGCTCTACGCGCTCGAATCAAAACAACCCTTAGCCTGTTTCGACCTCATCGGCTTTTCCCTCCCCTACGAAACTCTCTACACAAACGCCCTCAACGTCCTCGACCTGGCGGGCATCCCCGTCCGTTCCGCAGATCGGGATGAATCGCATCCCATTGTCATCGCCGGAGGGCACTCCGCCACAAACCCCGAACCGATGCATGCCTTCATCGACGCGTTCGTCATCGGCGAGGGCGAAGAGGTAATCCATGAAATCATTGATAAAGTGCAGGAATTCAAAAGAAAGAGGAAAGAAGAAAGGAGCGAATTCTTTCATCTTTCTTCTTTCGATGCGCGTGTCGCCCTGCTCCGTTCGCTTGTAAACATTCCCGGCGTGTACGTGCCGCGTTTCTATTACACCACCTACATGGATGACGGGACAGTGGCTCGCATCGAACCGACCATCCCTGAAGCGCCCAAGGTGGTGAACAAACGCATCGTGGCAAAACTCCCTCCGCCGCCCACGAAATTCATCGTGCCGAACATTGATATTGTCCACAACCGCGTCTCGGTGGAGATCATGCGCGGATGCACGCGCGGATGTAGATTCTGCCAGGCGGGGATGATCACGCGCCCGGTCCGCGAACGAAGCGTGGAAGAAGTGGTGGATGCCGCCGAGGAGGCGGTCCGCGCTACGGGGTTCGAGGAGCTGGCTCTGTTGTCGCTTTCCTCCTCCGATTACACTCATATCAAGGAACTTGTGGACGCCATCAGCAAGCGCTTTGAAGGGCGCAAACTCACCGTCTCCCTGCCGTCGCTGCGAATCGAATCCGTTTCCATCGACCTGATGGAAAAACTCAAGCAGCGCCGCTCCGGCGGGTTTACGCTCGCGCCCGAAGCCGCCAGCGAACGGATGCGAAAAATCATCAACAAGTACATCCCCGACGAGGACATCATCAACACCACGCGCGAAATCTACGCGCGCGGCTGGACAACAGTGAAGTTGTATTTCATGATCGGGCATCCAAGCGAGACGCTGGAAGATGTGCAAGCAATCGCAGACTTGTGCAAACGCGTTCTTGCCGAAGGGCGAAAGGTTGCGGGTTGGAAAGTGAAACTCCATGCCGGAGTCAGCACGTTCGTGCCGAAACCGCAAACGCCCTTCCAATGGGTTTCCTGCGACACGCGGGAAAACGTACTCGAAAAGCAGGCGCTGCTCAAACGCGAACTATTCAAAGATAAAAGCATCAAGTTAAGTTGGACCAAACCGGATGACACACTCGTTGAAGCATGGCTTTCGCGCGGCGACCGCAAAATGTCCGATGTGATTTACACTGCCTGGAAAAAAGGTACGCGCTTTGATGCCTGGGAGGAAGGGCGCAATTTCGACGCATGGATGGAAGCGTTTGCAGAACATGGACTCGACCCTGATTTCTACACCTATCGCCAGCGCCGCACGGACGAGGTCTTTCCATGGGAACATATTACGACTGCTGTGCGAAAGAATTTTCTCTTCCAGGATTTCCGCATGTCGCTGGAAGGTCAAATCCGCGTGGACTGCCGTTTGAATTGCTTTGCCTGCGGCATCCTGCCGACCTTTGCGAACCTGCGCCGCGAGAATCCGGGCGAAGGCTGGAAATGCCCCGAAGTCAAATCCCCTGCGCGCAAGATTGATTTGGAACTGCCTGTGGCGGGTGATTAGAAAGTCTCCCTCACCCCTACCCCCTCCCCAAAGGGGAGAGGGGAACTTGCCTCCTTCTCCTTGTGTGAGAAGGGCTGGGGATGAGGGTAAAATTCCCTTCGTTATGAACAAACTTCTCCTTCTCAAACGCCTGCAAAACGAGCGCGACCAATTCGAACTGCTGCTCAACCGCATCGGATTCGCGCGCCAGTTGACCATGAAAGGCGTGGTCGGCGGGCTTTCCATCAAAGACCTGCTGGCGGATGTCCTCGCGCGCGAGCAGTTCAGCGCCGATCGGCTGGCTGAAATCCTGCACGGCGAGGCGTATTCTCCTTCCATTTCGTTTACGGCGCTGGAAAATTTCAAAGACCAGTTTGGCTACCCCGATTACGAATCGCCGTTGATGGCAATGGAAAGACCGTGCCAGTTCGTTATCGAGAAATATAAAAACGTCGCATTGGAGGAACTTGTCTCGCAGGAACTGGCGGTGTACGCGAATATTTTGGACGCGCTGAACAAATTATCCCATCATCAATGTCTCGATCATGACGTATTTCACCGAACAGCGGAACACACGTACAAATCATATCGCCGTGTCGGCGCAGCGATCAAACGCTGGCTGAAACAGATCGAAGGATCGAAATGACCATGCGGGCGAGAATCACGTTTACAAAACAGGGCGCGCTGAGGTACACGGGTCATCTCGACCTGCATCGGTTGTGGGAACGCGCCATGCGCCGCGCGGAACTGCCCATTGCCTATTCGCAGGGATTCCATCCCCAGCCGAAAATCAGCCTCGCCGCCGCGCTGCCGCTTGGGTTTTCCTCCCGCGCCGAAGCGCTGGACGTCCGCTTGAACGAGGAAATGCCGCTGGAAGAAATTGCAAACCGTTTAAGGGAGAACCTGCCCTCCGATATCCAAATCGTCAACGTGGAGAATGTTGATGAACGCGCGCCCGCATTGCAAACACAGGTGGTATCGGCGGCGTATGAGGTTCATTTAACGGAACCCGTTGACGGGTCGGAGTTGACGCGCACGGTCGAGGCGTTGATGATGTCCGAATCCATCATCCGCGAACGACGGGGCAAGTCCTATGACCTGCGTCCGCTCATCGAAATGTTGAGTGTTGTGACGGAAGCGGATGGGAGGGTTTGGTTCCGGATGACGCTTGCCGCGCGCGAAGGGGCAACAGGGCGCCCCGAGGAGGTTCTTTCCGCGCTGGGAATCGAACCCGAAACTGCGCGCGTGGAAAGAACGCGCTTGATTTTTCAAAAATAAACCGTAAAATAGAAGCGTCTGGGAAACCGGGCGCATTTTTATT
This sequence comes from Anaerolineales bacterium, assembly GCA_020060625.1. Lineage (GTDB taxonomy): Bacteria > Chloroflexota > Anaerolineae > Anaerolineales > Villigracilaceae > Villigracilis. Next base: position 11,582 of record JAGUZU010000094.1, read on the forward strand.
CCCCGGAGGAGATATTCAATGGCATTGCTCGTCTCGTTATTTCTCGGTTTTTTTCCAATGTTCCTGTATGCCGCCTTTATCTACTGGCTCGACCGGTATGAAAAAGAACCGAAGGCGCTGCTTGGCGCGGCGTTCTTTTGGGGCGTGATTATCGCCGCAGGCGGCGCGTTCATCGTCAATACCGCGTTGGGCATCGGAATCTTTTTTATCACCGGCTCCGAAGCCGCGGCAGAAGTCGGCACGACGTCTGTCGTCGCTCCCATCGTCGAAGAAATTCTAAAGGGTTTGGCGGTTGCCATCGTATTCTTTTTATTCCGCAAGGAATTCGATTCCGTCCTGGACGGGGTCATTTACGGCGGCATCGCCGGGCTCGGTTTCGCCGCTGCGGAAAACACCTTTTACATCTACAACATGGGTTATCTGGAAGGCGGTTGGGAAGGGCTTGCCATATTGGCGGTGATCCGCGTGCTGCTGGTCGGCTGGATGCACGCCTTCTTTACCGCGTTCACGGGCATTGGCTTTGCGGTGGCGCGCCTGAACAAGAACATGTTGATAAAATTCATCGCCCCTCTTGCCGGACTTGGAGCCGCCATTTTTCTGCATGCCTTCCACAACACGTTCTCCAGCCTGGTCGGCGGAATGGGCGGGTTCGCGCTGGGTCTCGTGGTGGACTGGGTTGGGTATGCCTTTATGCTCGGCTTCATTATCTGGTTGATCGCGCACGAACGCAAGATCGTCAAAAAGCAGTTGGTGGAAGAGGTTTCATCCGGTTTGATCTCGCAGGCGCAATATCAAAGGGCGCTTTCGCCCTGGACATTGACCACCGCCGGTTTGAGCGGCGCTGCCACATCCCGTTTCTATCAGGCATGCGGCGAATTGGCGCACAAAAAGGAGCAGCTCGGAAAACACGGCGACGAGGGCGGCAATACCGCAATCGTCGAGGGACTTCGGAAGGAACTCGCCGCGCTCGCGCCGCGCGCAAAGTAACCCCGCTTCATTTTCGACCTCAAGGCTGGTGACTCGCTCATCAGCCTTTTTCTTCGCCTATGGTAAAATTCGCTTCGCATTCGCCCCCGTAGCTCAGTGGACAGAGCGTCGGCCTCCGGAGCCGAAGAGCACGGTTCGAGTCCGTGCGGGGGTACTGCCAGGAAGCCGCCGTTCGGGCGGTTTTTTTGTTAAGACCTTTTATCCTGCCGCGCGCAACCAATTTCTTGGATACAATTAGCGCGTGCATCGAAAACTCCTTTCCCTTCTCTTTTTCGGGATTCTGTTCCTTGCAGGCTGTAGAGCGGATATCGAAGAGACGCCGCAGATCGCAACGCCCGATTTCGTCACCGCCACACTGCCTTCCACGCCGACGCCAAAACCGACATCCACCGCGATCCCACCGTCGCCCGCGCCAACCCCTGTGCCAGTCGAAGGGACGACCACCGCGGAACTCAACGTTCGTTCGGAGCCGTCCACAGCAGGTGAAAACCTGGGAACGCTTGCCCCATTTTCGAAGGTGCAGATCATCGGCAGGGATTCCTTTGGGGCATGGTATCTGATCGTTCAGGCGGAGGCGCCCGCAGGGCAAGGCTGGATCAACGCAAAGTATGTGCAGGTCGAGCCGTCGGCGGAGATAATGGTTGTTGAAGTTGGATCAGGTTCGGGGTCCGGTGTGAGCGGGCTTGCCATCCTGCCGATCAATGTAAGAAGGGGTCCCGGCACGGATTACGAGTCGCTTGGGAAATTAAGTCCTGATGATGTAGTGACTGTCCGCGGACGAGATTCCAGCGGCGCGTGGCTGGAAATTGAATTCAAAGGCGGGGCGGGCTGGGTCTCCGCCGAGTTCATGCAAGTTGAAGATGCAGATTTCCTTCCGGTGCGCACTGAACAGGCAGCCGGAGAAGAGACGGAAGTTCCCGCAACGCAAACCACCGGGGGAGAGTTCATTCCAGCCGTGATGGACGGCGATTCGATGCAGTCTCCATCTGTGGCGGTCGTCATTTCCAGCGCAGACGTTCAAACATTCCAATTCAGTGGCAGCGTCTCAGCCCCAACAGGAGACGGTGAAGATTGGATACAATTCGAGTTAATGGGCGACCCCGCGCTTGTGGAAGTGAAATGCACAGGCGGCGCCGTGGAAATCATGCTTCATAAAGACGGCAGGGTAACGTCCGAACATAAGACACCCTGCAACCAGACGATGCAGTTCGTTGTATGGGAGAACGGCATGATGAAGCTGCAAGTGCGCAGCCTGCCGGACGAACGACCACAATCTACAAACTACACTCTCAAATTGAAAGCGATTCGATAATGAAGACACTCAACAAGCATGACGATATTAAAGACCGCCCCGACATTATTCGTCTAAAGAGGGTTTTTGGGATATTTTACGGCGTTGCGGCCGGACTTGGGTTCGCTGCGGCAGCCTGGGGTTGGGACGGGTACGTACTCTACAATGCGCATGGTTACTTTCCGTGGCTCAAACTTGTCACAGGGGGGGTGCTTGGCTCGATCATTGGCGGGCTGGCAGGATGGCTTGCTGAAAGGCTCGAAAGCAGCCTGCTGAGTTTGGGGGTGTGGCTGACGACGTCGGTGTTCTTTGCCTGGCTGGCGATTGCCATGCCATTGGTGATCGCTCCCGCCATTCTTTCCGGCTTGGACCCGCAATTGGGCGAACTGCTCAATTACAGCAAGGAAGTCGAGTTCTCCGTCTGGTTTTGGGTCGCCATGGCATGGATCGTCCCTTTCACCCTGATCATTGGTCTGGCGCAACTGCCAGTCGTCGAATCGGGCGTGTTCGCCATGTCCCTGCTGGGTAATGCAAGTCCTTTCATCTTTTGCATCGTCGTCATGGGAATCAGCGGAGTGGTTACAGACAGTCTGGTCACCGTCAAACTGCGCGATGCCACCGTAGCGTTGAATAACACGATCCAGTTTGTCCTCGACAATGAAGGCGGGGAAATAAGCAAGGAGGAGGCGAGGCGGATGTATGTTGCGTCGGTGAGGACTGTGGGAGACCATATCCACGAGCCGAGAAAACTGGTCGTTGGAGGGTACGACAAGTTTATCGGGGTAATCCATGTTTACACCAGGTTTGGAAACCAGTGGTTCGACTGTAGTGTCGTTTACAATCAACCGAGTTTATGCGCGTTGATTCCAGCCCAATAATTCGGAGGTTCCCCATGTTATTAAAAAGACTGCCGGTCATTTTCTCCATTTTGATATTTTTACTTGTGGCTTGCGGGGCTCCCACGGAATCATCCATCCTGTCTGCGGCGCTAAGCGAATTATCAGGCAAAGTGGACATGAAAATTGCAGGCGGGGACGATTTCACACCGGCGACGGTCGCTTCCACCTTGAACGTGAACGGTCAGATTCGAACAGGCGACGACGGACGCGTCCGTCTCGATCTTTCGTCTGGCACAATCATTCGGGTGGCTCCATCTTCGCTGTTCACACTTCTAAGTAACGAAGAGGTTGAAGGCGGGCTTGCAACCAAACTCAAGTTGGATATCGGCAAGGTGTTCATCATCCTAAACGGCGGCAGCGCGGATGTCGAAACGCCATCCGGGGTGGCTTCGGTGCGCGGTTCCTACATGAAAGTGGAAGTTGACCCGGAGACATTGGATATTTATGTCACCTGTCTTGAAGGGAATTGCTCCGCAAGCAACCCGGCGGGAACGGTCAATTTCACGAATGGTGAACGGGTCATTCTCTTCCACCGCGATCCTGTGACGGGCAATTGGACTGTTCCCAACGTCGAGCCGATGACGCCCGAGGAGTTCCAGGAATGGCTGGACGAAAATCCCGAAGCGAAGGAACTTTTCGAGCAAGCCATGGCGACGGTCACTGCGCTGGCGGAGTCAACCGAGGCTCCAACCGAAGAACCGACAGAAGAACCCACCCAGGAGCCAGGAACCGGGAGCGACGGCAATGGCAGTAATGGTGGAAGCAACGGATGTTTTTCAATCATCCAACCGCCGGCGGGTTCGAGTTTTCCAAAATACGGTCCGGTTGATTTTGAATGGGGGGACCAATCCGGCGCTGAATACTATGTCGTCACCTTTATTGATAAGAACGGATATCGAGTCACCATTCGAACCATGGACACAAGCGCCGCCTGGTATATCGAACTCTTCCCGGCAGGCGGCGAATATAACTGGTTTGTCACTGCTTATGGGGCGGATGGCGGCGAAATATGCTCTTCTGCTCCTGCCGCCTTCTCCAAGCCGCAGGGTGATCCCACGCCAAAGCCGCCAAAGGAAGAAGAGGAAGAAAAGGAGGAAATCGCATGTGATCCCTGCGACCCGGATTCGAGCTGCGCTCTCGATCCCGAGTCCTATGAATGGTATTACACCTGTTCCGAATACCAATTGTATTAACAAGAGCAATTTTGGGAACATGCGCAATGGCAAAAGTAAAAAGCCCCATTAATCTTCGCTTCGGTTTACTGCTGGGTACGGCGCTGCTTCTGCTGTCGGTTCAAATGGCAGGGCTTTTCCCGAATGTGACAACGCCCATCGAAAACATGGAATATTCCGCGCGCGACCTGTTCATGCGGCTGCGCGGGGCGGGGGAACCTTCCAGCGAGATCGTTATCGTGGCGATTGACGATTTTTCGTTCAACTGGACGGGCTATCAGTGGCCCTGGCCGCGTTCCTATTTTGCGGGGATCGTGGACCAGATCAACGCGGGAGGCGGGAAGGTTGTCGGCGTGGACGTTATTCTCTTCGAGCCGGACCCGCTTCCGGCGAATGACGAGGCGTTCGCCCGGGCGCTCGAGGAAAGCGAAGCAGCGGTCAATGTCGTTCAAATCCTCAGAAAAAGCGACCAGGGATTCCTCACTTTCACCCTGTTTCAACCGCAATCCCAGTATCGCCAGGTTTTGGATGCAGTCGGGATTACGTCCTTTGTTCGCGACGAAGACGCGATCATCAGGGGCGTGCAAGCGTTCGATGCCTATAATGACGAAGTGTATTACAACTGGGCATTCGAGGCAGCGAGGTTGTATTTGGGAACCGAGCCTCCATCCCGCCAGACCGCGACGAGCCTGCAATTCAACGGTCAGTCCGTGCCGCTGAATGCGGGACAACTGCAAGTCAATTACGCGGGAGGCGCCGGGACATACCCAACCTACTCCGCATCGGATGTCCACGACGGGGTCACGTTGGAACAAAATCCGGATGCTTTCCGAAACAAGATCGTGCTGATCGGCGCAACCACAGTGACGTTGCAGGATATTTATCCCACGCCGTTTTCGTCGCAAATCCCCACGCCCGGCGTGGAGATTGTTGCGAATGCGATTGACACGATCATCAACTCGAAATACATCACCATCGCCCCGGCATGGCTGGCGTTGCTAATCATACTGGGAACAGCGTTCGTCGCGTATTTGATCACCCTGCCGAAACGCCCGACATTGATCGTTTCCCTGCTTGCCGTGGGCATGGTCGGGTATCTAATCGCGGCGTTTTGGATATTCGTCCGCCAGAGGTATGTCCTGCCCATCGTCGCGCCGCAGGTCATGCTTTTCCTGGGAGTCGTTTTACCAACCCTTGAACAGGCGGTTTCGCAGGAACTGGAAAAACGGCGCGTCCGCAACCTGTTCAGCCGCTTCATTTCGCCCGAGATGGTCGATCAAATGATTTCCACGCAGGATTTATCCAGCCTGAACAAACGCGCAGATCTGACGATCCTCTTCTCGGACATCCGGGGCTTTACCACGCTATCCGAAAAACTCTCGCCGGAAGACGTTGTGGCGTTGTTGAATCCCTATCTGGAAGCCATGTCCAAAGTGATCTACAAGCACGGCGGAACCGTGGACAAGTACGAAGGCGATGCCATTATCGCGTTCTTCGGAGAGCCTGTCCCCTACAGGGACCATGCCGCGCGCGCATTGCGAGCGTCACTGGATATGCGAAAAGCCCTGGCAGACCTTAGACGTCAATGGGAAAAGGAGGGGCGCGCCACCCAGATCGAAATGGGCATTGGGCTGAACTCCGGCGAGGTATTTGTAGGTCTGCTGGGCTCGGAACAACGCATCAACTACACGGTCATCGGCGACAACGCCAACCTCGCCTCCCGCCTCCAGGACCTGACCAAAACCTACGCATGGCCGATCCTCATCAGCGAAAGCACCTACCAGCTGGTAAAGGATGAGTTCGATGCCGAACTTGTGGATGCGGTCACAGTAAAAGGCAAGACGCAGGCTGTCAACGTGTACAGAGTGCTGGGACGCAAGGGAGCGCCCGCGTCCGAACGATTGCAGTCTTGGGAGAAATAGCCGTCGGGGAGATACGATTAGATCAACAGAATCAAAATAAAGTCTGGAAGGATGCGGCAACTCCCCGGATGCCGCATCCTTTATTTGTGAAAGACTTGTGCAAACCTTATGGCTTTCTCATTATCGCTTGACAAAACCAAGTTTTGTACACGGATCGCACGGAAGACACGGAATCCTCCGTGAAAAACGAAAAAAAATCCGTTCATTCCGCGAAATCCGTGTACAAAGAAGGCTCGAAACCAGACTTCGAGAAAGCCGTGTCGCAAACCTGTGCTGAAATACACAAATTTGTATTTTTTTGGTATAGTTATGCAAAATATCACAAAGGCGAGGGCTTACATGAACGCTGATAAGATACCGGATATTATCATTGGACGCTTGCCCATTTATTTGCGGGCATTACAACGCATGGCAGACAGCGGGTTAAAAACCACATCTTCACAGGAACTTGGCGAACATGTCGGCATCTCCGCCGCCCAAATTCGCAAGGACATTTCACAGTTCGGCGAATTCGGAAAACAGGGTACGGGGTATTCCATCCAATTCCTTCTCGAAAAGCTCCGCGAAATATTGAGGGTTGACCGCATCTGGGACGTGGTTCTTGTGGGCGGCGGCGACATGGGTCATGCGCTTGCCAACTATCAGGGATTCAAAAATCGCGGATTTCGCATCGTCGCCATTTTCGACAACAACCAGGAAAAAGTCGGTCAAAAGATCGGCGACTTTGTCATCGAAGACGCCAACACGATGATCGAAAAGATCGAAGCGTCCGGCGTCAAGATCGCGATGCTCACCGTCCCCGCCTCCGCCGCGCAGGAAGTTGCGGATAAACTCACGCAGGCAGGCATACGAGCCATTCTCAACTACGCCCCCATCAGCCTCAACGTGCCGGATAATGTAAAAGTGCAATACATCGATCCGTCCACGCATTTGCAGCGGATGACATATTATTTATAAACGCGATGCCCGGCAAAAAAAGCCGGGCATTTTCTTATTGGGGATGCGGCGGTCTGATCCACACCGAAGCCTTAATTCTCCCATCCGCCGCCCGCCTCAGACTCCGCCCCAGCCTGATTCCAACCATTCAGTCTTTCCATCCCGAATCAAAACAGGCGCCTCGATGAGACGCCTGTTCGTATCCAATCATTCGCTACACCTGCGGCAAATTCCTGCGGATGACGTTCAACATGCCGAAGCTTTTCACCGCGCCCTGCACGACGCATGTCAGCGGGTTATCCACCAGATAAGCGGGAATGCCCAGCGACTTGGTCAACAGTTTATCGATACCGCGCAATAACGCTCCGCCGCCGCACAACGCCACACCCCGGTCGATAATGTCCGAAACCAGTTCGGGCGGCGTCTTTTCCAGAACCTTGCGCCCCGTCTCGACAATCTGTTTCAACGGTTCCTGCAAGGCTTCGACGATCTCACCTGTCGTCAATGTGACCGGGCGGGGCAAACCAGTCACCTGGTCCTGTCCCTGCACTTCCATGCTGTTCTCGACATCCTGCGGAACAGCCGCGCCAATGCGAATCTTCAACTGCTCGGCGGTCTGTTGACCAATGATGACGCCATATTTGCGACGCACGTAATTGACGATGGCTTCATCGAGGTCGATGCCGCCCGCGCGCAGGGTATCCGCCGCAACAATGCCATACATCGCCATGACAGCGGCTTCGGTGCAGCCGCCGCCCAGGCAGATGATCATGTTTCCAGAAGGAGAGTTGATGGGCAGGTCAATGCCGATTGCCGCAGCCAAAGGCTGCTGGATGAGATGCGCCTCGCGGCTTCCCGCCTCCATAACCGCCTCATAGACCGCTCTCCGCTCCACGCTGGTCACGCCATAAGGAACAGTAATCATCACGCGCGGGCGGAAGATGCGCATCGAACCGCTGACGCGCTGCAACAAGTACGCAAGCAGGGTCTCTGTGATCTCGTAATCGGCGATCACGCCATTTTTAAGCGGACGCGCCACTTCGATATTTTCAGGAACTTTACCATACATATCCCGCGCCTCGATGCCTGCCGCAACCATTTTTTGCTCATCCACCTCGATGGCAACAATGGTCGGTTCCTCCAACAACACTTGCGCATTGTCGGCAAGGCGCGTAAACATGGTCCCCAAATCTATACCAAGGTCTTTTGAAAAAAGCGCCACGCGGGTTTAATTCTCCGAGGAGTGCATGCGCATACTGCTCTTGCGATAACGGCGCACCGCATCCAGCCGCAAATTGGACCTGCGCAATGCGGCTTCCATGGCAAGATAGGTGTCTGTATCGGCGGGGACGCCCTTTGCAAGCACATCCTCTGCGCGTTTTCGGGCAGATTCGGCGCGGGAGACGTCGATCTCCTCCACATTCTCCGCCGCATCTGCAAGGATCGTAATGATGTCGGGCTGGACTTCGGCAACGCCGCCCGCCACGGTGAAGAGTTCTTCCTTGTCTCCTTTGCGCACTTTGATTATCCCGTATTTCAACGTGGTCAGGACAGGCGCATGCCGGGGAAGAACCCCCATCTCACCCGCCGCGCCGGGAAGCACAACAATATCCACGTCGCCGGTGAACACCGTGCGGTCTTGCGAGACAATTTCACATCGAATGGTCATAATTTCATTCCTTACGGATTACGAATCGTGCAATACGCGATTCGTAATCCGTAATTGGTTAAGACTTGGCGAGTTTTTCCGCGCGTTCGCGCACATCTTCGATGGTGCCTGCCATCATAAACGCTTGCTCGGGCAGATCGTCGCATTTGCCGTCGAGAATTTCGCGGAAGCCGCGCACGGTTTCCTTGAGCGGAACATACTGTCCGCTGATCCCGGTAAAGCGCTCCGCCACGTAGAACGGCTGGGAGAAGAAGCGTTCGATCTTGCGGGCGCGGGAAACGACGAGTTTGTCGTCTTCGGAGAGTTCATCGATACCAAGAATGGCGATGATGTCCTGCAAGTCTTTATAGCGCTGGAGCACACGCTGCACTTCGCGCGCCGTCCGGTAGTGCTCTTCGCCCACGATGTTGGGATCAAGAATTCGGGAGGTTGAGGCGAGCGGGTCCACGGCGGGGTAAATGCCCTTTTCCACGATGGAGCGTTCGAGCGCAATGGTCGCATCCAGATGGGTGAAGGTCGCCACAGGAGCGGGATCGGAGTAGTCATCCGCCGGCACGTACACTGCCTGCATGGAAGTGATGGAGCCGGTGCGGGTGGAGGTGATGCGTTCCTGCAGCTCGCCCATTTCGGTGGCAAGCGTGGGCTGGTAGCCCACTGCGGAAGGCATACGACCGAGAAGCGCGGACACTTCGGAGCCGGACATGGAGAAACGGAAGATGTTGTCGATGAAGAGCAGCACGTCGCGTCCCTGGTCGCGGAAGTATTCCGCCATCGAAAGCGCGATCAGCGCCACACGCAGACGCACGCCAGAAGGCTCGTTCATTTGTCCGTAGACCATGACGGTGTCTTTCATAACTCCGGATTCGATCATTTCACGATAGAGGCCTGTTCCTTCGCGGGTGCGCTCCCCCACGCCGGCAAACACGGAGTTACCTTCATGTTCGGTTGCCACGGAACGGATGAGTTCCATAATGATAACAGTTTTGCCAGTTCCTGCGCCGCCGAAGATGCCTGTTTTGCCGCCCTTGGTGAAGGGGGCAATCAGGTCAATGACTTTCACGCCGGTCTCGAACACTTCCACGCGGGTGGACTGTTCTTCGAACGAAGGCGCAGGGCGATGAATGGGATAGTGCGACGCCGCATGGACATCGCCCTTCTTGTCAATAGGTGTGCCAAGCACGTTGAAAATGCGACCCAGGGTTGCCGGTCCTACGGGGACAAGGATGGGGGCGCCGGTTGACCTGGCGGGAACGCCGCGCTGCAACCCGTCAGTTGAGTCCATCGAGACTGTGCGAACCCAGCCGCCACCGAGATGCTTTTGCACTTCAAGAACAAGCGGTTCCTTGTTCTCGCGCTCCACTTCGATCGCTTCAAAGAGTTCGGGGATACTGCCCTCGGGAAATGCAACATCCACCACACCGCCCAGAACTTGTACGACACGGCCATTTTCATTTGCCATGATTTCCTCCAGTTATTTCGCGGCGAGCGCTTCCGCGCCGCCGACAATATCCAAAATATCGTTTGTGATCGCCTGCTGGCGAACCTTGTTGTATGCCAGCTGCAAAGCGCCGACGAGTTCCTTGGCATTGTCGGTGGCATTGCGCATGGCAATCATGCGAGCCGCGTGTTCGCTGGCTTGTGATTCGAGAATCGCCTGGTAGACCTGCAAAGCGGTAAAACGCGGAATGATCTCATCGAGAATTTCGCGTTGATCCGGTTCGTATTCATAAGCGGCGACAGGTCCGTTCGAGGCGTGATGCTCGAAATCCTCCACGCGTCCCTCTCCGCCGAGTTCGAGCGGGAGTAGTTTTTTCACGGTGGCTGCCTGCCGACCCATATTGATGAAGTCGGTGTAGACGAGATATACCTCGTCCGCTTTTCCTTCGAGGAATTCGCCCACTGCCAGACGCCCAATCGCGGAAACATCCATGAAGGTGGGCGCGGCGGGAAGATTGCTGAAATCCGCGATCACCTGTTTGCGGCGGCGGATCAGCAAGTCCCTGCCCTTTCTGCCAACGGCAATGTATTTGACGGGGGTGGGATTCTGGTCGAAGCGCTGGGCAGTGAAACGTATCACGTTGGAGTTGTATGCGCCTGCCAGTCCACGGTCGCCGGTTACGACGACCACCAGGGTATTATTCACAGAATCACGGTTTGCGAGGAGCGGATGGAGGCTGTCGCGTCCTGGTTGTTCGGCGACATGTTTCAGAACCTGCCACGCTTTTGTCGCATAGGAACGCGTTGCCGTTACCGCATTGATCGCCTTTCGAACCTTGCTGGCGCTCACCGTTTCCAAAGCGCGCGTGACCTGCGAGATATTTTTTACGCTCTTTATTCGGAGCCGCATTTCACGAGCAGAAGCCATAGATTAGTCCTTTAGTCTCTTAGTTTGATGGTTCGATAGTTGATTGCCAAGTCTCTCAGCCGGATAACTACATAACTACTCAACTAATTAACTATCCAACTAGACCGCCCAGCCTGCGCGGAAACCATCGAGAGCCTTGGTCAAAGCGGCGCGGTTTTCGTCGGTGATGGCTTTCTTTTCGAGAATATCCCTGCCGATCTCAGGATGCGACGCCTCCATATAACGGACGAGGTCGCTCTGCCATTGAGCCATCTTTTCGAGAGGCACGCCGTCGGCATAGCCGTTCGTACCGGCAAACATGACAATGACTTGTTCTTCCATTTCCATCGGCTGGTATTGCGGCTGCTTTAGGATTTCCTGCATCCGCTGACCGCGGTTCAATTGCTGTTGCGTGGATTTATCGAGATCGGACGCCATCAACGCGAACGCCGCCAACTCGCGGTACGCCGCCATATCAAGGCGCAAACGATTCGCCACCTGTTTCATGGCTTTGGTCTGGGCGTCGCCGCCCACGCGGGACACAGAGATCCCCACGTTCACCGCAGGACGAATGCCCGCATTGAACAGGTTGCCTTCAAGGTAGATTTGACCGTCTGTAATGGAAATCACGTTCGTGGGGATATAGGCGGACACATCGCCAAGCAGGGTTTCGATGATCGGCAAAGCCGTCAACGAACCGCCCGTGCCTTTGATCTTCACAACCTTGTGTCCATCCCCCAATGACTTGGCGGCTTCCTCCGCCTCATGCTTGGAAAGCGGACCCGCGTACACCTTGCCATCCACCCCGTCCTTCGCTTCGGCAAAATCGCCGCGGAAGTCTGTCTTTGTAATCACATAGCTGTTGGCGAGCCGGGCGGCGCGTTCCAACAGGCGCGAGTGGAGATAAAACACATCGCCGGGGTATGCTTCACGTCCAGGCGGGCGGCGGAGAAGCAGGGATACCTGACGGTACGCCCATGCGTGCTTGGAAAGGTCGTCATAAATAATGAGCGCATCGCGCCCGGTCTCCATGAATTCCTCGCCGATGGCGCAGCCTGCATACGGCGCAATGTACTGCAATGCCGCAGACTCATCCGCGGAAGCGACCACCACAATGGTGTGATCCATCGCGCCGCTTTTTTCAAGGATGCCCACCGTTCGGGCGACAGCGGCTTTTTTCTGACCAATCGCCACATAAATACAGACCAGGTCCTTGCCTTTTTGATTGATGATCGTGTCAATCGCAATGGCGGTCTTGCCGGTCTGACGGTCGCCGATGATCAACTGACGCTGACCGCGTCCAACCGGAATCATCGAGTCGATGGACTTGATGCCGGTTTGCACGGGAGTATCCACATCCTGACGTTCCACCACACCCGGCGCAATACGTTCAAGCGGGCGGAATCCTGTGGTCGCAATCGGACCCTTGCCGTCAACCGGCTCACCCAGAGCATTGACCACACGTCCGATCATGGCATCCCCCACAGGGACGGAAGCGATGCGCCCAACGCCCTGCACGGTCATGCCCTCCGTGATGCCCTCATAGGAGCCCATCACGATCACGCCGACACTGTCTTCTTCAAGATTGAACGCCGTGCCCATCACGCCATTGGAAAATTGCACAAGTTCCTGCGAGCGCACATTCGCGAGACCCTTCACGCGGGCAATACCATCCCCCGCCTCCGCCACAATACCAATATCGCTGATATTGAGTTCGGGCTTAAATCCTTCGATTTGTTTCTGCAGATCGCCGGCGATCTGCTTGATCAGATCTGACATTCGGTAGCCTCCACCAAAATTCGTTTTACGTACAAGAACCCGGATAAGGGTCTTATCCGGGTATATGTTTGGATAATTGCATGCACCAAAGCCGGGAAAATCCTTCGTGAGTAACGGTACAAGCGAGCCAATAATACCTGAAAGGCGATTGATTGTCCAGTTACAATCCTCGCGCGCCTTAAGAAACCCCTCACCCCCTTGTCATCTGTACATCTTATACTATACTACAAACGCCAATTCGCCAAACAGGAGACATACTTGTCGAGATGATCCAGCCACAGGACGACAAAACTCCACAACGCCGCTTGAAACGCTATTGGAAAATAGCCGTCCTTGCCAACATAAAGGATGAATCAAAACCCAAACCGGAGGGAGTCCCGCCGGACGCGTTCGCCGACTTCGACCACATAGAAACCGTCGACGCGCTTCGCGCCGCGCTCGAAACGGACGGCCACGCCACAGTCTTCATCCCCGCCGACAGAAACCTGCCCTACGCCCTCCGCGAGGAAAAGCCCGACATTTGCTTCAACAATGCCGAAGGTCTGGGAGGCGATGCGCGCGAAGCGCAAGTCCCCGCGCTCCTCGAAATGCTCGCCATCCCCTACACAGGCTCGCGCGTCCTCACCAACGGCATCTCGCTCGATAAAACCCTGACAAAACGCATCTGGCGTGACCGGCGCCTGCCCGTTGCCCCGTTTCAAGAATTCCAATTCGGCGACGAACCCCTGCGATCCGACTTGAAATTCCCCCTCTTTGTCAAACCTGCCCGCGAAGGCACCGGCATGGGCGTGGACATGAAAGCCATCGTCAGGGATGAAAGGGAACTGCGCGAGCGGGCGCAATACATCATCAACGTCTACCAGCAACCCGCGCTTGTCGAAACCTTCCTGCCGGGGCGCGAATTCACCGTCGGCATTCTGGGGCGCGCCGACGCGAAGAGATATTCCAACCACCCCGAATGGTATGAAAAGGATGGGTTTCACCGCTTCCCCATCCTTGAATTGGATACCACCCGCTCCGACGAACCCTGGGTTTATACCAACGAAGCAAAATCAAAGGAAGTCGGCGCAGATGGCGTCCCCGGCTTCTTCTGCCCCGCCGATATCGAGCCGGAACTGGCAAAAAAACTAAAATACCTCGCCTTGCGCGCCCATCTGCTGCTCAATGCGCTCGATGTCTCCCGCACCGACATCCGGCTGGATGATGAAGGCAATCCGCGCCTGATCGAGATCAACACCCTGCCCGGTCTCACGCCGGATTACAGCGACCTGTGCCTGCAAGCCAAAGCGGAAGGCATCCGCTATGAGGATTTGGTACTGGAAATCCTCTACCTCGGCGCAAGCCGCTGGGGAATGCTCGAACCGAGGGAAGATTCATCCGAACCGCCGAAGAAAAATAGGTCCAGATAAATTTATCAATAAAAACAGGGTTGTCTCACGACAACCCTGTTCATTTCGCAAAACCTAAACCGTCGGGTGCAGTTCTACGAGTTGACGAGCGTCACATTGGCAGCCTGCAAGCCTTTGGGACCCTCCTCGATGGAAAACTCCACTTTTTGCTCGGCTTCCAGCTTGCGGTAGCCGTCCATCTGAATGGCGGAAAAATGGACAAACACGTCCTCACCGCCATCGCGACCAATGAAGCCGTAGCCTTTGGTTGCATTGAACCACTTGACGGTTCCAACAATACGATCTGACATTTTAGTTCTCCTGCTGAAAAAATTATGCCCGTTCATGGCGTCGTGACGCCACGACCCGGGCTCGCGTCCGCAAGATTATCATGGCTTAAATCATGTGTCAAGATTTAAGCCGCGCGCGCCGGAAAAATTAAAAAAAGGAATCAACATCGGCGTCCTGCGCATGTAGTCGGCATACGCCTCGCCGAACTCCCGCAGGAGTTTGCGCTCCTCGAAATACGCGCCAATAACGATATACAGCGTTGCGCCAAGATAAAAAGCAAGCGAATTTTGCGAGACGACGGGATTCAACCACAAAACCAGCAGGCTGAACGTGTAAAGCGGATGCCGCACCAGGCGATACAAACCCCGCGTCACCAACGGACCCGATTCCTGCTTCTCCATCCCAAACAGTTGACTCAACCCGACAAAAGACAGCGCATCCGTTTGCAGAAACGCAACCAGCAGGAGAATCAAAGAAACCAACTGCCCGCCCATCATCAGATATTTCCACGGCGCAGGGACAGCGTACGCAGGCTGATCCGGCAGGACAAGCATTAGATACAGGATCGGCGCAAAACTGACAACCGAAAAGACGTTATAGCCAAAGCGGTAAAAGCGCATTCCACCCGCCCCCGCCATGCCGCGAATCATGTCCTTTGCAAAATGAGACGCGAGAATCGAATGCACAACGCCCCAGATCGCCAACGCCAGAAGAATAATGAAGATGCTCATGGATGTTTGGACGATATGAAGGCGGGGTTCGTTACCAGACGAGACAAAATGGAAGGCGGTGCGGAAATCCGCTTTTCCGCCTTCCATTTACACATTACAAATCACGAATTACGCGCTCACTCCGCGCCAAACGCGGGAAGTTCAAATGCCTCGCCGCCCGCTTCAACCAGATAGTATGGTTTCCACGCCACTCCGAAGAGATTGACGTAAATATCGGTCTTCTTGGGCGCGATGGTCACTTCGTCAATATCGTTGACCACGTCGCCCCATTTGTCGCCGATTTCCTTTATCAATTCTTCACGCTCGCGCTGGAGTTCGGCAATGTCCTTTTTATACTGCGCAATGGATTCAATGGATTCCTGCACGTCGGCTTTGGCGTTTTCGGTCATGCGGCGCTTGGAAAGCGACGAGGATAATTTGCGCGTACTGCGGCTGCCCTTAAACAATCCCAGCACGTTTTCGGCGTGCGTGCCCATCTCTTCCATTTTGCGGGCGGACAGGGTGGCTTCATCCTCGCGCAGTTCGCGCTCTTCACGGATGAGCTTATCTTCGAGCGATTTGATCTTGCGGTCAATCGTGGCGGTCTTTTTGGCAATCTCCGCATCACGCGCGTCGCGGGCGGTATCGGCGCATGCTTTCATGAAATCCGCCTGGCTGACGTCGGGTCCGGCAAAGACTTTGAGCGCAGTGTTCGCGCGGGCAGTCACGGACGAGTTGCGATAGACCCAGTCATTGAAGTCCTTTTGCAGGGCGGTCATCAATTTTGAGTCGTTCAAAGGCGGCTCGATGGAGGCAAAGCGAGCCGAGGCTGCAGGGGCGCTTTCCACTCGATCCAACGAAGGTCCGGCGTAGGGAAAGTCGTCCCAGCGGACAATGCCCCGGCGATCCAGTGAATCCACGAGAGCAGACTTGGTAACTTCGGTGTCCACGCCATATTTGCGGTCAAGGATGCGGATTTGAGCGGAAGCAAGCAGGGTCGGGCGGTAGATCACGCCTTGAATCGCCGCTCCAAAGGACATGGCGCGTCCTTCGAATTGGAAGGCTTCAGTCAGGCTGTAATTTTGCGGAAGATAGTATTCGCGCACGCCTGCGGGAAGGGGCTGCTTGGTTAAGTTGCCTTCAGATGTGGAGGAGGAACGAGTAGTGGCGGGTGAAGCCTTCGCAGCCGGCTCGGCAGAAGCGGGGACGGGAACGGCTTGCAGGTTTTCGACGGAAGGCGGAGGCGTGGATTCCGCTTTGGAGACAGGAGCAGGTTCCGGCTTGGGTTGAGGCGTTGTCTTCGCTCCGGCGAGTTCGTTAAGGTGGGGAATCTGATTGCGGGTGATCGGTCCGGCGAGGAAGTTCATCACCCAGCGGGTTTGGAAGAGGATCGGCGTCTTGTTGTGGACGTTGTTCATGACGAAGACGCGCTTGCCGATGGATGAGATGAGTTTATCCATTGCGGCGCGCGGAATGCCGCCCGCAAGGCTTTCGAGACCATCGAGCAGGCGGTTTTTGTCGCGTTCGGTTTGCAGTTTGCCGATGAACCACGTGCCGGTATTGGAGAGGGCTTTGTAATCGAGATCAACCGGGTTCTGGGTGGCGAGCAGAATGCCAAGCCCGAAGGCGCGCGCCTGTTTCAACATGCGAAGAAGGGGCTGTTTGGAGGGCGGGTTGGCGGTGGGCGGAAGATAGCCGTAGATTTCATCCATATAAAGAAGCGCGCGCAAGGCAGTGGAGCCTTTTTGAGTGCGCATCCAGGTTTCGACGGCGGAAAGGAGAAGCGTAACAAAGAACATGCGCTCGCTGTCGGAGAGGTGCGCGAGGTAGAAAACGCTGTGGCGGGGTTTGCCTTCTTCGGTGAAAAGCAGGTTTTGAATGTCGAGCGATTGACCTTCGCGCCATGCCTGAAACGCAGGAGCGGCAAGGATGTTGTTGAGCGTCATCGCCAGCGCCATGCGGTCTTTGGGCGGGAAGAAGGTGTCAATGTCGAATGCGCCGAGTTTTTTGAAATCCGGCTGCTGGGTTTGATGGATTAATTGCTCCAGGTCAAAGCTTTGCCCCTTGCCCCAGTGTTCTTCAAAAATATTGGAAAGCAGGATGTGTTCACGCGAAGAGATGGGGTCGAGGTTGTTCATGCCGACCAGCCCAAGCAAGGCGGTGACGGTGCTGGAAATTCGCTCGCGCAGGACTTCGCGGTTGGATTCCCAATCCAATTCGGGCGCGGCGAGCGACGAAAGCACGCTGACAGGAATCCCTGAATCGGAGCCAGGGGTGTAGACGGCAAAATCCACCGCATCTTTGAGTTCTTGAATCCGTTTGGGTTCGATGCCCCATTCTTTAAGTCCGTTTCGCCAGGCATTGGCGGCTTCCTCCGAAGCTTGTTCGGGAGTCTTATTTGCGCGGCGGACGACTTCGGGGTCTATCCACGGCTGAAAATCGGACGGCGCGAGGTCGGGGAAGTGCAGGAGCAGGTTGGTCAGGTCGCCTTTGGGATCTATGATGATGGCAGGGATGCCATTGAGCGCGGCTTCTTCGAGCAGCGCAACGCATAAACCGGTCTTGCCGGAGCCGGTCATGCCCGTGACGACGGCGTGCGTGGTCAGGTCTGCGGAGTCGTATTCAAGCGGTTTCGAGGTCGGCTTGCCGTTCTTTTCATCGAAAAGGCGTCCAAGATAAAAATTTTCATTTGCCATGATGTCTCTCCTAATTTAGAACGCGCGTGCTAGGGGCAAATGTACCCGATTTTATTGCAAAAGGCAAATTAAAACTGCGAGGGGTTGCCTCGCAGTTTTTTTTCAATCGTCATCGTCTTTATCGTCGTCATCGTCGTCCTCAGCGTCATCGTCATCGTCGTCATCGTCGTCGTCATCGTTTCCATCATCGGACCCCGAATCGTCGTCCGAGTTCGAGTTATCGGAATTTTTACCGCCACCGCCGCCAGGACAGGAGCCTTTTGTTTCCAATTCAGTAACGATGAATCTGCCGTCCCTGGCATAATAGCCATACGCTTCGACTTTCATGCCGACACATAAGTTTCCATTATGCGCGTTCGAGAGGAAAACGGTCATTCCATTAATGGTCAACGTGTTGGCGGAGATGGACTGAAGCGTGCCATGAACTTCGTAATAAGCGGGGATGGTGGCGGGCGCCTCACTGCCGGACCCGGCGCTTGTCGGCGCAGGTTCGGGCTTTGACTCATCTTCGGATTCGATCTCCATTTTGATGGGGAAACCCGCAGGGACGACTGAACCGTCCGGGAGCAATTCGAGCGTCATGACTTCAATCGCCCCCTGGGCGTTGGTGCGCCCGCTGAGAATGACAGCCGCTCCGCTCTCAGGCGCGGCAATGTTCGCGGGGAGAATCACGGGCAGCCCGGACACGTACGATACGCCGTTCACTTGCATGAACACGCCCGCGATCTGGATGGTCTCGTGGCGTCCCTCGGCGAGCAATTCGTTCGCTTCGTGCAGGCGTTCATTCTCGAATTCGTTCGCCAGCAATTCGCGCGCCTGTCTGTCGAAGATCAAAAACAGGCGCACGCTTTCCCATCCGCGTTTGACCGGGTAGAGTTTTTCGCCCGGCAAAGCGGAAGCCGACGCGCTCAGGATGCCCGTTCCGCTCAAGAGGAAAGCAGCCGCCAACGCAAAAGAAATTGCGAAACGCGAAAATGCGGGAATGACCCGTTTTACGGGAATACGCTTCGATTCGCGAACTTCGGCGGCATATTGCATCACGCGGGCGCGGGCGCGCCGTTCCGCCTCCGAAGACGGTTCCGACGCAGACATGCTGCGCGCTTTAATGGCTGTCTTCAGAATCGGACGGAGTTCATCCGCCAGTTCTGGAAAGCGTTTAAGGGTGGTTTCCATCTCGGCGCCGTTTTCCAATTCCCCCAGGCAATGTTCGAGCGCATCGAAAATCTTACTCATAATCCACCTCGCCAATCTCGCGCTGTAATGCGGTCAGCGCGCGGAACTGGAGAGCCTTTACCGCATTGACATTTTTTCTCATAAAGGACGCGGTCTCTTCAAGGGAATATCCCTGACCAAAACGAAGGGCAAGGACGTTTTGTTGGTCGGGGGTCAGTTTAGCGTAGGCATTTTGCACGATTCGATTCTGTTCGCGCCGATCCGCTTCTGAAGCAGGACCAGCCCGAAAGTCCGGCAGCGAATCGGGGATGACATCTTCGGGATGACGGTACTTTCTGCGGATATGATCCGTGACGACGTGCGAAGCAGTGCCAACCAGCCATCCTTTGAGGTTCGACTGCGGTCCCCGTCCGTTTTTAATCGCCTCCAGGAGACGAATAAATACATCGCTGGCAAGGTCTTCCGCCAGGGATTGATCGCCGACACGATACAGCGCGTACCGATATATTTCCGAAAAATACTGGTCATACACCGCGCCAATCGCCTCTACCGTGAGATTACGCAAATCCGTTGTTCTTTGCCCATCCGCTACAGACATTTTTATTTCATGTTTCCGAATTTCAGAATTTATCATCCAGCTTTGCGCCGCCATCTTATCATAGTTCGAATATTTGAGAAACGATTTTCAGCCAATCGCGCATGGCTTTTATGCAACTTGCCTTACGCGCCCATGCCCGAAGGCAGTCTGCTCCCGCAGGTTGCCCTACGGGAGCAGACTGCGTGTAACATCAGCGATTAATTGTCATCGTCGTCGCTGTCATCGTCATCGCTGTCATCATCGTCATCGCTGTCGTCATCGTCGTCGCTGTCGTCATCGTCGTCGCTATCATCGTCGTTGTCGCTGTCATCGTTGCTGTCATCGTCGATGTCGTCGTCGATGTCGTCGTTCGAATCGATGCTGCTGGAATTATCATTGACGCCTGCAATTCCACTGAGTAAATTGGAGGCATCGCCGCCGTTCGGGTTTTCCCCGCCGGAAAGATCGTCGGAGACGGGGGCGGGGGCTTCGACACGGGTAACCAAAATGGAGCCATCCGTTTGGACTTCGGCTTCCACTTTGACGGTGTCTCCAACCGCAAATGTCCCATCGTGAAGCGCGGAGGCATCCACAGTGAATGTCTGACCATTTACAACCCACTGGTCGCCGTTCATGGATTCGATCACGCCTGTGAATTCAACCAGAGACGCCATGGGCTTCCCTGACCCAACCGACGCCTCTTCGCGGGCAGGCGATGCCCCTCCGCAGGCGCTGATCAACAAAGCGGTCAGAACCAAAACGAACAAAAACGTACGGGAAATTCCTCTCATTTTTCACCTCTTTGGTCTTTGATTATTTACAACCAAGTAGTCGCAAAGATTGTAAAAAAGTTACGGTTCCTCTATAGTATTGCTCTGTAAAAACTACGCCTACCGCGAAGATTTTGCGCGTAGGTCGGATTGCCAATCCGACTTACTTTGGCTGCGGCTTGCCGCGCTA
>JAGUZU010000127.1 GCA_020060625.1 Anaerolineales bacterium
GCCTTCGACCACTTATTATTTTCGGGTCGTGACGTATAAAAATGCATCGTGCACGCCGTCTGCCACCCAAACTTATACTACTCCGGCGGTAACACTGTCTGGGAGAGTATACCTAGATACGGATAATAACTGCGGAACGACCACACCCTGGAATCTGGGAGGGCTAACTGTCTCGGTGCGGGGGTCTAGTTATTCGGGGGGTGATTTCGCATAGACAAACTCAAACTTTCCCGCAAGTTAAACCAACAAACTTTCACGTTAAGCCAAGAAATTTCAGAATTAAGCCAACAAACTACCTGATTTAGATGGAGTGCAGATTTTGAGGACGAAATGCAGATATTTGGGTTTGCCCTAATTCTGGGTGGTGTAGAAGATATAAAAACTCCGAGGTCTGGAAGACCTCGGAGTTTTTATTCATCGCCTTCATCCCCGCTGGGACTACCCGGCTGCTCCACCCTAATCACTTCACCGTGGTAGTTGATGACCACCTTGAAGCCCATCATCCCCAAATATGCCCGCATTTCTTCGGGGAAGCCGGTTTGCATCAGGGCATCGAACTGCTTGTCAATATTCTTCAGTTGATTTTCGATCATCGCCTTCGAAAATGGATCGTCCTGCCCGAGCATCTTGGCGGTTTGTTCGGAGAGCAGGTCTTCGCTGCCTTTCATCATTTCTGCCATTTGATTCAGCACGGCGCGGTCCACCTGCTCGGCAGGGATGTGACGTTTGAATCCGTCATCGTCCACCACGTAGGCGGGTTCATTTCCAATAGAAGCGGATTCGGCGGGCTTTCCGTTTTCGTCCACAACAAGACCGGCGAAGAGGGGGGTGTTTGGCATAAGCAGGTTTATGTCATTGCGAGCCGAAGGCGAAGCAATCTCCCAGTCAAAGTTGGGATTGCTTCGGTGCAAAGACCGCGCCTCGCAATGATATGGTAATTATCCCTGTCTTCCTTCGACCACAGCCAGCAAAATTCCAGCCGCAATCCCGATGCGGCGGTCAAGTTGACCGGCGGTATCCATGCTGAAGTCCATGTTGAGGCGGTAGGTGAAGGGATTGAAATTCTGGCGCAGGTCTGCCACGCGGGCAGCGCCGATGACGATGTCGTAATTCTGGGGGATAAGCGAACTCAGGAAACGGCGCAATAACGCCATGCCCATGCTGTCCTCGAACAACAACCCGACGACGTTGTCGCTTACATCGAGGATTTCCCATTCGTCGCGCAAAATGGACTTCAAGCCTTTGCGGCGGAGCGCGCCGACCTTTTGACCGGAAACGCTGTCGATCACATCGTACGCGGCGGAGAAGTCAATGATCTGGCGGGCTTTGATCATCAATACTTCCTGCGATTTGCCTTCATCCGCATACACGCGGATGTCCTCGCGCAGTTTGAACATTTTCTGTTCGCTGAACAGGACAAGGTTGCCAGCGGGATCGTAGAAGCGGAATTTGCCTGTTAATGCAAAGACCTGGCGCTTGAGGAGATACTGACTGTGTTGAAAAATGGGGTTCATAATGGTTTCCTTTGAGCGGGGGATTTTTTGTGGCGCGATGATACCACTTCATCATGGTTGTTTCCTCGCCACAAAAGTACTATTGAACGATGACCTTCGTTCCCTGCCCGGGCAATTGGATGTAATCCACATTTGCAGGGACGACGGGGGCTGTCCAGCGGTAAAGCCATTTCGAAACGCTGGATGGCAGGTTGACGCAGCCGTTACTGCGCGGGCGTCCGTAGTCGTTGTGCCAGTACGTGCCGTGGAAGGCGTGACCTGCTCCGGTAAAGAACGAGACCCAAGGCACGCCGGGCAGGTTATAGATGTTTGCCACGGCATCGCCGCGATTGGTCATGTGGATGGACGGTCCCTTGTGATAGGTGAAGAATTCGCCTTGGGGTGTATCCGTTCCGCGTTGACCGCTGGCGCAGCGGACAGATAACACCATTTTGTCACCCTCAAAAGCGGTGACCATCTGCGTGGAAATATCCACGTGGATAAGCTTCACCTCGTTGGGGATTTCGGGGGAAATCTGGGTCAATTCCTCGTCGGGGATGAAGCGCATGTTGTAGGAGGGAACGTAGAACGATTTCTTGAGTTCCTTATCGAAGATCTCATACCAGACGGTTTTTTCCTCGCGGGTGACGACGACTTTCTTGACCCAGTGCGTGGTTTCATAAAAAATGCGGTGGGCGTTCTTGGCGAAAGTATAAGGGGCGAGGTAGGTCAGGCTGTACGGCACGCTGACTTCCGCAAGTTTGCCTTCGGCGGGGATGCTGTAAACGGGTTTTTGGTATTTCGTCTCGACGGGTTGAATCCAACCGGAGTAAGTGTAACCACCGTCCAACTGATACCAGGTGGTGTTGAATTGATTATCAATGCTGTCGCCTGTCGTTTCGCCGAGCAGTTCGACGACTTCGTCGGTGCGGAGGAGGTGGATGTTGTTGGCAAGCAGGGACGGCGCATCGAAGACGCGCACGCCGCTCCAGATGGCGCGTCCCTGCGAGGTGGGCGGAGCGGCTAGAGCGTGGTGAATGCCCAATTCGGAGAGGACAAGCCCGAGCGCGCCGGAGGCGGAGAGCTTTAAAAAGTCGCGGCGGGAAAGTTGGGAGAGAGTCATGGTTTCTAAAGGATGGGGTTCGGGGTTGGATTCCTTACGCGGTGATCTCGACCTTTGTTCCGAGATAGCCGTGCAGAAATTCCTTATTAAGAGGCACTTCGGGCGACGTCCAACGATAAAGCCATTTGGCGGCGCTCATGGAAAGGTTGATGCAGCCGTGCGAGCGGGGGCTGCCGAAGTCGTTGTGCCAGAACGTGCCGTGGAAGGATATACCGCTTTTTGTTATGTATTGCACCCAGGGCACGCCGGGCAGGTCGAAACCGCTGGCGGCGATATCGCCTGCCGCCATGTGCCGTGAGGGACGTTTGTAATAGGTGATGAAATTTCCCTGCGGCGTGGTGTAGGTTCCCACGCGCAGGATGCCGCCGGTTGAAACGGGCGCGACGAAGACGGGGATGTTGTTCTCATACGCAATGGTGATTTGCTGATTCAGCCGCACGACGATCCTTTTTTCGCGGCTGGGAACCTCCGGCGAAATGGGAGCCAGTTCATCGGGCGTCATGATGCGAATGTGTTCGGCGCGGGCGTAGTAGAGTTTATCCCATTTGTCGTCCCGCACCTGATACCAGGTCTGTCCATCTTCTCCGGCGGCGGCTGTCTTGACCCAATGAGTTGTTTCATAATACATGCGATAGCCGACTTTGGATTCCTTGTCAGGCGCTTCGTGAGCGTCGGTAAACGGCACGCTGACTTCGGCAAGCAATCCCTCTTTTGGGACTTCCATCTGTGGCTGGTTCAGGACGGTGCGAACCGGCTGGATGTTGCCCGAATAGACGTATCCGTCGCTTCCAACTTCGTACCAGATGCGGTTATGCGCCTCGATATCTTCGCCGATGGCTGTGTTGGTGATTCCCAAAACCACATCACGCTGACACAGCCTGACCTTCGCCGCATCGAAGGACGGGCGTTCGTACGACCAGACGATGCGCGTGGTCACACGTCCCTGCTGGGAGGCGAACGGGTCGTCCAAATCAAAATTGAGCGGAGGCGCAATCAACCCTGCCAGCCCCAACCCGCTCAATTTTAGAAAGTCTCTGCGCGATAAATTTGGTTGATTCATGGAGTTTTGTCATTGCGAGTGAGCGTTTTTGCGCGCGAAGCAATCTTTTGGAGATTTGGGGATTGCTTCGCCAAAGAACGGCTCGCAATGACATCCTGCTAATAATGCACGTTCACAACCGTCCCGACTGAAGTGAAGTTATACACCCATTCCGCGTCGGCGATGGTCATGTTCACGCAGCCGTGGCTCATCGGCGTGCCGAAATTATTATGCCAGTACGTGCCGTGAATGCCGTAGCCTTTGTAAAAATACATGATGTATGGCACGTCGGGCAGGTAATATCCGGGACCCGACATCGGCGCGGAGCGGAGTTTGATCCAAATTTTATATTTGCCTGTCACAGTCGGCGTTTGCCATGTCCCTGTGGAAACCACAAAGGAGTTGACGAGCGTATCGCCTTCGTAGGCGTATAGTCGTTGCTGCGAAAGGTCAACATCGATCCAATGCGCGCCTCCGCTCCCCGTCGTTACCTGCGGAGGCACATACGGAGCGGCAGTCGGCGCAACATATTCAGGCGTGGGCGTGTCGGGGACGATCTCGGCGTAGGCAACCCCTTCGCTTGTTACGGCTGGCTCGACTGCCGCCACCTCCGCTGTTGCAGTCGGCACGACGATAACCTCAGCAGTCGGATCATCTGGCGGAACGACCACAACTTCCGCAGGAGGTTCCTGCGTGGGCGCATCCGTTGGCGGTAGTTCCGTGAACGTCGCGGTCGGTAAAATTTCCAACGCCGCAGGCTGTAGAACCGCAGGCGTGTACGTTGGCTTTGCAATGCTTACCTGCGCAAACGATTGCGGTGGCGGACCCTGGACCTGCTGCGGAGCCGACGAAATGCTCAAGATGGATGCCAGCGCGGGCGACGTCGCCGCCGACCATGCCGCGAATGCAAAGACAACACATCCCACTACAACCAGCAGGATGGGAAGGATTGGGCTTCCTTTCGATTTTTTCCCGCTTCGCACCGGACCTCGAACCTGTCTTCCACCCCCCAAACCGACTCCACCCTGTTGCATGGACTCATTCATCCGCCCTTTCACAGCCGACTCTTGAAGTTTGGCAAATCGGTCATTCATAGGTCACCTTTGGCAAAGTCCACGAATAAACACGTTGACGAACATTATACCCAGCGCGGCGCAAATTGCGCATTTTTTAAAAAGCGGAAAAGCGCAATTTGTGACCGTGGGTATTATATAAACAAAAAGACGCGGCTTTCACCACTGAATCTCCACGGGCGTGCCAATCTCCGCCCAGTCATACAGAAGTTGGGATTCATACGCGCCCAACACCACGCATCCATACGAGATGGGCGTGCCGAGAAATCCCGCCCACAACTGTGAACCATCCGGCAGAATCGGCAGGGCATGGATGCCGTTTTGCAGACTGCCCGCCCAGTAAATGCCGAGCCAGTTTGGCATCCAGATGTTCCACGTCGCGCCGTAGGCGTTGGATATCTTGTTCAACACGCTGAAGCTACCCGTCCGTGTGGCGTTGTTCATCCCGGTGGAAGCGATGAAACTGAACGCCAGCGCATCGTTTTCGTAGACGTACATGTGCTGTTCCGAAATATCCACAAGGATGTATTTACTTCCGCCGTACACCGGTTCGGCGGACGCCCCATCCTGCACCGGCTGAACGTATTCACTAACAGGCGTGTTTTCGATAATCACCGCTTCCGCAATGGGCTGAGGCGTGATGGTCGGTTCCTGCGTGGGCGGTTGTGTTGGAATGGGGGACGGGGTGTAGGTCGGTTTTACGATCTCCGCCATCGCATAGGATTGGGCGCGCGTCGGTGTGATGACGGGAGCGGTCAGCCCCAGCGCGGGAGACATGGTCGCCGTCCATGCCGCGGCGGCGAGCACTACCAGCAAAAGCATGAAGAGCAGGAAAGGGTATAAAGGATTTCGTTGTGGTGTTGATGGCATTTGGTTCATGGCAGAAAAGTTGGCAATGGCACAGCGGTCGGGAGCACGCTTTCGTTATTGATGAAGCAGAGAATTCCCTGAGTGACGCCCTCTGCAATGCGTTCAGGTTGTTCTGTCAGGAGTTGACGATCCAGATTCATAAAACCCGTTTCGATGATGGCGGTGATGGTGTTTGGATCAATTTCCGAAAACGCGTGGTATTTGGTCATATCCTCGGTGATGCTGTTCGCGTGGAAGGTCAACCCGGTGATCTGCTGATAGCGGTCGGCGAGACAGGCTGTCAGGCGTTGGGCGCGGTTGACGTCGCGCGTTTCGAGCGAAGCCGTCACCTTGAAGCCGGTTGCCTGGTCATTGATGTATTCGCAGGAATCGTTATGGATGGAAACCAATGCCACAGCGCGATAGCCGTTCAAGCGTGTATCGAACTCGTTGAGCAAATCCACCTGGTAGCCTCGCGCCGCCAGGCTCTTTTGCACCAGCGTGGCGATCTCAAAATTGACATCCGCCTCCCGCAGCGTGATCCGCCCATTCTCGTCCGTGCAGACCGCGCCGGAATCGTTGCCCATGTGCCCGGCGACAATGCCGATGCGTAGTTGAGGCTGGGGCGTGGTGAACCCGCTATTCGGTCCCGCCTGAGGCGTGAGCAGGGTGCGCAGTTGCTCCTCGAGGTTGCCGGCAAACAAACTGTTCGGCGTCCACGCGGTGAACAGTGTCGCAATCAAAATTGCAACTCCCAGCGTGGAGAGGAACGGGTTTGCGCCGCGCGGTTTGCGTGTTCGATGGGCGGGTCGTCCTTTTGTAGATTCCATGTTCTATAGTATTGCTCTGTAAAAACTACGCCTACCGCGAAGATTTTGCGCGTAGGTCGGATTGCCAATCCGACTTACTTTGGCTGCGGCTTGCCGCGCTA
>JAGUZU010000135.1 GCA_020060625.1 Anaerolineales bacterium
TAGCGCGGCAAGCCGCAGCCAAAGTAAGTCGGATTGGCAATCCGACCTACGCGCAAAATCTTCGCGGTAGGCGTAGTTTTTACAGAGCAATACTATAAGTGGAACGAAAAGCAGGCTTATGCGCCCGCTTTCTTATACCCGCCTTCCTTCACCAATTCCTTCGATCCCGCGTCGAAGATACGGTATCGCAATTCGATGGGAAAAACCTTGTCGAGCATCGCCTGCGCCGGGCAGTATTTTTCCGCGGAAAGCTCAATGGCGCGCAATACCGCAGATTCATCCACGTTCGACCCATAAATCAGGTATTCGATGATCGCGCTCGTAAAGACTTTCGGGTGTTCCGCCGCGCGCTCTCCACGGAACTTAATTTGAAAGTCGGCGATCTGCTGCTTCTTCTTCTGCAAAATGGAAACGACATCCATGGCAGTGCAGCCTGCCAGTCCGAGGGCGATGAATTCCATCGGACGCGCCCCTTTGTTTGTCCCGCCCGCCGCCTCCTCGGCATCCAGTTTCTGGACAAACCCCGATTCTGTCGCCCCGTCAAATTCCAGCTTGCCCTTCCAATTTAGTGTTAATTCCATTTTCTACTCCATGATGATGGTTGGCACGTGTTTTTCGAGATTCTTTTTCGAGATGCCGCCGATCCACATGAGCCGCACTTGCCCGCCCCGATCAATCACATAGGAACTTGGCAGGTTCATGGTGCTGAACGCCCGTCCCGCGGCGCTGCCTTGATCCAGCCAGACGGGGAAGGTCAAGCCGTACTGAGCGACGAATAACTCCACATCCTGCGCCGTGTCGCCCTGATTCACCGCAATCAATACAAAATCCTTCGACTTGTATTCTTCATAAAACGCAAGCAGTGTCGGCATTTCCTCGCGGCAGGGCGGGCACCAGGTAGCCCATAAATTGACCAGCACGGTTTTACCGCGATAATCTGCAAGAGATGCTGCCTCGCCGTCCAGATTCGTCAGAGTCAGTTCGGGGGCGGGAAAATCAACTTTAACGGGAACAGTTGAAAAGTCCTGGGTGGAAGCGGCGGCTTGATCGTTCAACAAAAGGACGAGCATGAATCCGATTGCGATCAGCCCGATCCCAATCAACAAGGGCGCGAAAATCCGCCCGGGAGAATGGCGTGATGTTTTCTTCTTCATGGCAGGTTCCAATAATTGCCCGCACGGGGCAGGTATAAAGTCATCAAGTGCAGCCTCCGCTTTCGCCGTTCACAAATCCGCAAACGGGACATTCCAATTGAAGCAGACCGTTATAGTCGAGGATGCCCTCCCCACACTGCGGACAGACGCTCCCCTTGTGAAGGGGAGGCGCGCAATTTGTAAGAACCGGCTGTTCGATTCCGAGAAGCAATTTCTCGAGGGATGATAGTTCTTTTTCTTCCGTCGTCATCAGAATTTATGAAGCGGTGAGTCCGCAAAAAATTACGTATTTCACAAAGTATACCCCGCCAAAACGGGATGAATGTCATTCTCTTTAGGATGGATGATACTGGAAAGTTGTCCAGACGTTGAGTTACCATGCAGGAAATGCTGGATTCACTGCCGTATATCCCGCTCTTCCATGACCTCGACCCTGCTCAAATTGACGCGCTTAAACCGCTCTTTGAGCCTTTTACCACTCCAACGGAAACTGTCATTTTTGAGCAGGGTGATCCCGCAACTTATTTGTATTTGATCCTCAAAGGCGCGGTCCTCATTCGTTATAAACCCTATGACGGACCTTCCATTATTCTTACGCGGCTTCGCGAAGGGGATGTATTTGGGTGGTCGGCGGTCATCGGAAGCCCAAGGTATACGTCGAGCATCATCAGCGAGAGTGCGCTCGAAGCGATTCGCATTCGCGGCGAGGATTTATGGAAACTGGTTGAAGAGCAGCCAAAAACCGGTAAAATGATCATTGACCGTCTGGCGAAGATCGTTTCGCCCAGATGGGAAAAAGCGCACGAACAGATCCAGTCGCTTATGAGCCTCAGCCAGATTAGGAAACAGGAATAAACCCATGGACACGTCGGAATTAAACGAGCGCGAAGCTCAGATTCGTCATCTTCTCGACAAATTAAGCGCGTATATCGAGCAGTTTCATGGCGGAACGGTGGAGTTTGTCTCACTCGACGGCAACACCCTGACGGTAAAGCTTGGCGGCGCATGTCTGAATTGCCCATTGCTGCCCTCCACATTGCACGGCTGGGTGGAAGGGACAGTGAGGCAATTCTTCCCCGATATTTCAGTGATCGGGAAAGAAGACTAAAGTAAAAACAGCCGCCATTGAAAGTTCAGGCGGCTGTTTTTTTTACAAGCGTTGCAAGGTGTTACGCCCTGCCCGTAAAGTACCGGACGAGCAGGAAAGCGCCCGCAGCAATCAATACAAGCGCCCAGACGTAACCGGAAAGTTCAAGAAGGGATACGATACCCAAAACCCCCATCACGCCGAGACCGAGCGCGGGCCAATACGCCCAGTTCATGTGCGCGAGAAGGGCAACCAGCAGGAAGGTCAACGCAAGCCCGAAGAAGAAAAAGCCAATCGACTTGAATTCACCAAATCGATCCGCCGCAACCGTCACGCCCGCGATTGTCGCCATTACGCCGCCGGGAATCAACGCCCACCAGCGGTCTTTCGGACTGGTGAGATACACGATGAAAAAAGTCAACCCAATGCCGCCAAGCACGATCGCGCCGGAATATTCCTCGAACCAGGCAGAGGCAAGGATCAGGAGCGAGAGCGCGGTCAGCACACCGCCGGGGATGATCGCCCACCACCTCTCGTTGCGGCTGGTGAAATAAACGTACCAAAAGGAAAGGGCAATGCCGCCGAGGAAAACCGCTCCGCCAAATTCATCGAGCGAATCTGGCAGAAGGATCAACGTCCCAAGAGCGGCAAGCGTAAAGCCCGGGAACGCCGCCCACCAATGACCGGTAAACATCACAAACAGAAACCCCAGCCCTGCCGCAAGGAACACTGCGCCCCAAAAGAGGTTGGTGGCGTTTTGGAGAAAACCCATCGCTTGCGCAAGCGCAAGTCCGCCGCCCATGATCAGCATGAGACCAAAGATAATCCGCGAGTCAAAACGTTTCATTGGATCGCCTTTCATTATTTGATTTTTATCGAAGCCGCGCCCGCATCAATCGTGATATCGGCGGTGTTGGCGGCTGTATCAAAATCCGGCGACTGATAATAAGCGCCGTTTCGCGGGAAGCGAGACTCGTCGATCTTCAAGTCTGCCGCGCCGAGCGAGGCGCGGATTCGAGCAGAGAGACCTTCGGGGATGACAAGAGTCAGGGAGGCTGCGCCAAGATCGAGGTCGGCATGGAAGCGTCCGCGTGACGGCAGTTTCAATTCCGTTTCGCTCGCGCCGGTTTCAAACTTCAAGTTGGTAATGCTCATGTCCTGTAGATCGATCACGGATTTATTCGCGCCAAGGCTCAAATGCAAGGATGTGGGGACATCGGCATTAAGGGCAACATCCCAATCCAACCGGGCGCGCGAGCCGAAGAACGGGAAATCCATGAAATCTTTTGCGGGTCTCATACGGACTTCGAGCCTGTTCCCGTTTCGAAAGGCTTTGTGATCCAACCCGCCGACAAACGTGCCGCGGACGAGTTCGTTTCCGCCCGCGCCGCTGTGTATCCGCAGTTCGCCCGCGCCGTGATTAACCTTCACGCTGGCTTCGGTTGCGCCCTGCAAGTCGATACTTGCGGTTTCGGTTTCGACGCCGCCGCGCAGGAACACGCCGACCAGCACCCAAATTCCAAACCCGATGAGAAGCAGGGGCCAGAACAGACTCATCAACGAATTGCCATTCGGCAGGGTAATTCCCATTGCATTGGCAAGCATCGAGCCGCCAAGCAGGAGCAAAACCACACCCCAAAACAATTGGTTGCGGCGCATTTCATTCTCCTCTTTTTCGATAGGTGCGATACAGCCCGCTGCCAAGCACCCACAATCCAAGCAGAATCAACAGGACGGCAGGACCATAATTCCCAAGAATATCCCATCCGCCGAGGAAGGCGGCAAAGACAAGGAACAACACAGCGCTGATCACCATGAGGTTCAAGCCGCGCTTAAGGTTGTGCGCGGTATTATCGCCAAGCAAACCTGCCAGGATGCTCCCGACACCGACGAAACCGGGGATGAGCGTCCACATGTATGACCACGAGTCGTAATTGCCCGTCATCTCCTGATAATAGAAAATGCCGCCAAGACCAGCGACGATTGCGGCAGGCACAGACAAGCCGGGCGAACCAAGCGCCAGTCCGATAATGAAGATAATCCCGCCAATCAAGAGCAGGTTGACGGGCCATTCGGTGTACTTGCTGAAGAAGGCATGGAAGGCTGGAGCGGTTTGATCCAGCAAAAACCACGCGCCAAGCAGGATGAGAAGCACGCCGAGCGCAAGCTGGGAACGACCTGTTTTGTTCATAATTCACTCTCCTTTGTTGTAAATGTCAAGATTAGTGTATAACTTTTTTCTGGAATTTGAAAGCCCAGGCATATATACGAAGGAAAGTCAGCCGGGTTTCATCAAGCAAATCCGTTTCCTGCCGTGCCGTCGAGATTTTCACGCGCTTGCATTACAGAAATTTATAATCAGCGCAGGAAACACGGTTGCCCGCTGTTCTTTAAAAACTGCAAAGACACCGGAAGTCTGGAAGTAGAACGGAAATGGTTGTAAAATCACTCCGTCATTGGAGACCGAATGGCACAAGGGGAATACGCGCCAGGCTCGCTACCCAAAATTTGACGCATACTCAAATTTCAAGGAGACCAAATGACCCCCATCTATCCCCCCGAACCGTTTCGTATCAAGGTAGTTGAACCCATTCAACTCATTTCTCGTGAGGCAAGAGAAGCCGCATTGAAAGAAGCGGGCTACAACCTGTTCCTCATGAAAGCCGAAGACATGTTCGTTGACCTGCTGACCGATTCCGGCACCGGCGCGATGAGTCAGGAACAATGGGCGGCGCTCATGCGCGGCGATGAATCATACGCAGGGGCGCGTTCGTATCACCGCCTCAAGGACGCCGTCGAAGATGTCTTTGGGTTCAACTATTTCATGCCAACTCACCAGGGACGCGCCGCCGAAAACATCCTCGCGGCGGTTTTGGTCAAGCCGGGGCAATGGGTGCCGAGCAATATGCACTTCGACACCACCGACGCCAACATCCGCGCGCGGCAGGGCCGCCCCGCCAACCTCGTCATTGACGAAGCGCACGACCCCGAGAATCGCCATCCCTTCAAGGGCAACATGGATATCGCCAAACTCAAAGCCTTCATCGCCAAGTATGGGCGGGAGCAAATTCCATTTGGGATGATCACCGTCACGAACAATGCCGGAGGCGGACAACCCGTCTCGATGGAAAATCTCAAGGCTGTGGCGGATTTGTACCACCAGAACGGAATCCCGTTCTTTATCGACGCCGCGCGCTACGCCGAAAACTGTTTCTTCATCAAACAGCGGGAACCTGGCTTCGAGCGGAAATCGGTCAAGGAGATTGCGCGTGAAATGTTTTCCCTCGCAGACGGCATGACCATGTCCGCGAAGAAGGATGCCATCGTCAACATCGGCGGGTTGCTCTGCGTGAACGACGAGACGATGTTCCAGAATCTGAAAAATGAATTGATCCTGCGCGAAGGCTTCCCCACCTATGGCGGGCTCGCCGGGCGCGACCTCGACGCGATGGCGGTCGGTTTATACGAAGGTTTGGACGAAGATTATCTTTCCTATCGTATTGGGCAGACAGCCTATCTCGCAACACGATTGAACGAAGCAGGCATTCCCACCATCCAACCCACTGGCGGACATGGAGTCTACGTCAATGCCGGAGCAATTTTCCCGCATATTCCCAATTACGAATTCCCCGCGCAAGCCTTAGCCGTGGAACTGTATCGCGAAGGCGGCATCCGCGGCGTGGAGATCGGCTCGGTGATGTTCGCGCACCTCGACCCCGAAACCAACCAGTGGCAACACCCAAAACTGGAGTTGCTGCGCCTCGCCATCCCGCGCCGGACGTACACACAAAGCCACCTCGATTACGTAACTGAGACATTGGCGAAGATCAAATCCCGCGCCGGCAAGGTGAAAGGTTATAAATATACCTATGCTCCAGATTTGCTGCGTCACTTCACGGCAAGGTTCGAGCCGTTGTAGTCCCTGAAACATCTGATTCCATTTACCCGCACACTCGTGACAGACGAGCCAATCAGGAATTCTTCACCCCAGAGAAGGCAAACTAACTGCTACAATAGAGCCATCTTTTTTAGGATGGTTCTATTTTTATGACTCGCTGGCTCGACCCTCACCCCGTTGACATCCCCGCATCATTCCAAGACTTGGGCTTGCCTCCCCTCGTCGCGCAGACTCTCCTCCGACGCGGGATCAGCCGTCCCGACGAAGCTGAGGCGTTTCTCTATCCCGAAAAGAATCCTTCAACGCAATTCCCAGAAATACAAAAAGCAGCCGACCTTATCAATTTGGCTATCCGCAACGGAGACAAAGTCTGCGTCTGGGGTGACTTCGACGTGGACGGGCAGACATCCACCGCCCTGCTGGTGCAAACGCTGCGAGCCTTGAACGCGGATGTTATTTATTACGTCCCAGTGCGCGGAAAAGAAAGTCATGGCGTTCACGTTGAATCGCTCAAACCAATCATCGAGAATGGCGCAAAACTTTTGCTGACCTGCGACACCGGCATCACCGCGCACGAAGCCATTGACTACGCCAACTCGCACGGATTGGACGTCATCGTCACCGACCATCACGACCTCGGTGAAACATTGCCCAACGCCAAAGCCATCATCAACCCAAAGTTATTGCCCGAAGAACATCCGCTGAGAAATTTGGCAGGTGTGGGCGTGGCGTACAAATTGGCGGAAGCGCTACTTGATATTCGATACTCGAACCTCGAATCCCGAATATCGAATATCGAACTTCTTGACCTCGTCGCCCTCGGTCTCATCGCAGATGTTGCATTACTTAAAAACGAGACGCGTTCCCTCGCCAAACAAGGCATTGATCAACTACGGAATACAAATCGCCTCGGTCTGCGTGTGATGGCAGAACTTGCGGGCGCATCATTCGATTCG
Organism: Anaerolineales bacterium; assembly: GCA_020060625.1. GTDB lineage: Bacteria > Chloroflexota > Anaerolineae > Anaerolineales > Villigracilaceae > Villigracilis. Next base: position 7,096 of record JAGUZU010000135.1, read on the forward strand.
CTCACCGAAGAAACCATCGGCTTCACTTTCGCGCCGCGCTTGAACGCGCTCGGTCGTTTAGGCGACGCCAACCCCGCCGTTGAATTACTACTTACCAACGACTCCGCTCGCGCGCGCGTGCTTGCCGCCCAGATCGAAGGCTTGAACGCCCAACGGCGCATGCTCACAAAGCAAGTCTATGATGCGGCAGAGAATCAACTGCGCGAAAACCCGCAGCTACTCAACGATCCCGCCATCATCCTTTCGCATCCCAACTGGCCCGGTGGCGTAGTCGGCATCGTCGCCAACAAACTCGTCGAGCGCTATCACAAGCCCGCCATCCTCTTCAACGAATCGGACGACGGCATTTTGCGCGGCTCGGCGCGTTCCATCGAGGGCTTGCACATCACCGAAGCCATCACCACGCAAAAGGATATCTTGCTCGGCTTCGGCGGACATCCCATGGCGGCGGGTATGTCTTTGAAAAAGGATGACCTTTCCGCATTTAGAAAGGGACTTGGCAAAGCGATTGAACGTCAACTCGGTGACATCGTCTTTGAAGAACCCACGCTTCAAATCGACGCCTGGCTTGCTCTGCCAGACCTGAGCCTTTCCCTCGCCGACAATTTAGAACTGCTCGCCCCCTTCGGCGCAGGCAACCCCGAATTGACTCTTGCCACGCGGAACGTGACGATGAAATCTGCAATTGCGTTGGGTAAAACGAAAGAACATCTGCGCCTGAACGTGGAAGATGAAAACGGTGAAGTCAGTAGTTTCCTGTGGTGGGGCGGCGCGGGCGAAGAACTCCCGCCAACCGAAACCAAATTCGACATCGCCTACACCCTGCGCGCCACCTCCTACCGCGGACAGCGCCAAGTCACCCTGCAATTCAAAGAATTCCGCATCACTGAAGAAAGACCTATCGAAATTCGAGAATCGAAAGTTGATATTCGAGACATGCGCCTGCAATCTTCCACCTTGAACCTGCAACCTTCCACCCTCATCTGGGCAGAAGGACCCGACCGCAGCGCAGGCGTCAACCGTCTCGAACTCACTCAAGCGGATGAATTAACCATCTACACCACACCACCCTCCCCCGCTGAATTACGCAAAGCATTGGAGATTGCCCAACCAAAAACGGTCTATGTCTTTGGCATTTCCCCCTCCGAACAAAAGCCCGATGAATTCCTCACCTATCTGGCGGGCTTGTGTAAATTCGTCCTCAACCAACGCCGCGGAAAAACAACCGTATCCGAACTCGCCGCCGCCTCCGCCGCGCGCGAATCCGCCATTCAGCTCGGCTTGCAATGGCTCGCCGCCAGCGGCGAACTCACCGTCCACATCGAAGACGACGAAGTCGCACTGACCAAAGACACGCAGGAAAAGAATCCCTACCTGCAAGCGGAATTATTCATCGCCCTGCGCGGCGCATTGAATGAAACCTCCGCTTATCGAAAATATTTCTCAACAGTTACAGATTTGAAAAAATTATTTCAATAACCCCGTCTCATTGTTCGTAATCAATAAAATCGTCCACACCGAAATAATTGTCATAGCGGTTCAACAAATTGTCAACCGCTTTTAAAAACCGCGCGTCACTGGCATTCAAACTGCCTTGCCCTTCCGCCTCCAATTCTTCTTTATGAGCGATTAATCGCTCACGAAAACTAACTGCGGATGATTTTGGTAAAAGCGGTTCGATCTCGCGAATCATGTCCAACGTTTCTTGAATGATGGACAGGGCTTCAGGCGGGGAGAGGTCATCATCTTCCAGCCTGCGGAAAACACTGCATTTGTATTTGGCGCAACTACGCGGATAAGCATGGGAAGTGTAGATCGTGCAAGCCCCATCCCAGAGCGGACAGGGCTGGGTAAATCCGCGCTGGCGGGGGTCATCGCGGATTACCTTGATGCCGAGTTTTTCAATTGGGTCAAGCTCAGGAGCATTGAGCCGCACCCATGAGAAGAGATGCCCGGAACAGCACAGTCCGCAGGCTTTGCAAAGGAAGTTGGCGGGGGAATCGGTCATGCTTGGATGATAACAAATGATTCAGGAAACAGAATCAGTTTCCAGTTAAGGGATGGAAGCGAAAAAGTAGGTCACGCTTGAAGCGTGACCTACAATCTATTATCCTAATTCAACGGCAATCCCAATTCCATCAACTTCTCTTTGGTGGGATAGCCCTTTTCGTCCCAGCCGCGTTTTTCGTAGAATTCGGGCAGCATCTTGTCAAGTTCTGCCACCATACCCTTGGCGGGACCATCCGGCAGAGGTTCGTGCAACATGCGATATGGAAGCACATCCCATTCAGGACCGGAACCCGCTTTGATAAGGAACATGCGCTCAAGCGTATAGACGCGGTCAGCGGCTTTCATTACTTCTTCAGGCGTGTAGCCCGCGCCTGTGGTCAGGTTCATCATGGCGGCAAGTGTTTCGGGCCAGATCATGCGATTCTTGTCGAAGACGTAGCGGATTGCGACGAATACACACAAACCCGACGAGTCGATCAAAGCAAAGGAGTCTTGGAAGTGCTTTACAAGTTCTGGCTTGCCTTCGGTCGTAAGCGGATTCTCTTTGACGGGCACACCGAAGACTTCTTCGTAGGCGACGTCACCTTCCATGTGCGAGGCGCCCTTGTTGGATGTGGCATACAGCAAGCCCATGCCCTGCGAGCCGCGCGGATCGTAGCCGGGGAATTCCTGTTTGCGCGTGGTGACGGCAAGCTCGGGGTGGCCATATTTTTCGGCGAGACGATAACTGCCCATTGCGAGGTCTTTGCCGAAGCCCTTGTTGTGTGCCATCAACTTGATCATCTCGATCATGGCATCATGGTCACCGAACTTGAGCGGCATTCCGATCACATCTTCAGAGATATAACCTTTTTCATACATTTCCATTGCAACGGCAATCGTCATGCCGGTGGTGATGGTATCCATACCGTATTCATTGCATAGATAATTCGCCTTCACCAAAGCTGCAAGATTGCTGACACCACAGCCCGTCCCCAGCGACGAGATCGTTTCATATTCAGGACCTTCCCCCTTGCCCTTGTACGGACCATCCGGCACTTCGGTGAGACGTCCGCACGAAAGCGGGCAGCGATAACAAGGCGTGTGACGAATGAGATAATTATCTTTGAGCGCATCGCCGTCAATGTTGTGGACATGCTCGAATGTGCCTTGCAAGAAATTGCGCGTCGGCAAAATGCCAAGCGTGTTCGTCACCTGCGGCACATACGACGTTCCATAGATGCGCATGTTCGAGCCCTTCTTCACATCCGCGCCCACGTTCTTGGAGGTCTCCACGCTGATGGAGCGCATCCCTTCGGGGTCATGCAAAGGCGGGTTCTTATTCCCCATCGCCACAACAGCCTTAAGATTTTTGCTTCCCATCACCGCACCCACGCCCGAACGAGCCGCAGCACGATGCTTGTCATTCATGATGGCTGCCATTAAAGCGAGGTTCTCACCGGCAGGTCCGATGCAGGCGACTCTCGCCTCTGTGGACGTTTCCGCTTTTAGGATGTCCGTTGTCTCGTGCGTATCCTTCCCCCAAACATGCGCCGCGGACTTAACTTCGATCTGATCTTCGTTCACCAAAACGTAGACTGGCTCTGAGGCTTTTCCCTCAAAGATGAACATGTCGAATCCCGTGCGTTTCATCCAGGTTGGAAATTCGCCGCCCGAGTTGGAGTGCGCCAGCGCGCCCGTCAACGGGGATTTGGTGACGACCATGTAGCGGTTGCCCGTCGGCGCGGGCGTTGCTGTCAGCGGACCTGTGGCGAAAATAAGCATGTTCTCTGGCGAAAGCGGATCAACGGACGGGTCCATTTCTTTGTACATATAATGGATCGCCCATCCGCGCCCGCCGAGATAATCGCGCGCGATCTTGGGGTCAACATCTTCGGTGGTAACTTTTCGGGTGGTGAGGTTTACGCGTAGGATTCTGAGGTGCCAGCCGTACATGATTTCTCCTTGGGTTTTGGGGTTGCAGGTTTGAAAGTTGAAGGTTGAAGGTTGGAGGTTGGAAGTTGGAAGTTGGAAAATTATCCGCCAGCAATCGCGGAAAATGCCGTAACCATGTCACCTTCTTTGAGGGGTGTGTCCATATCCACTGTCAAGCCGTTCAAAACAATGACGCTTTCGTCATTCAATGGAATATCAAAACGGGATATGGCGTCGTAGACCGTCGTCCCTGCGGGGACATTCAATTCCACAACCCCGTTTTTCGCTTCGGGTGGAAGAGCTTCGCGGTAATTGGCAATCAACTTAACGCGGATCATCATTTGTGAATTTTAGCATGAAAGCGGATAAAATATTAGGCATGAAGAGACAACTCCCCTATCATGGCTGGTGTTTTGTGTGCGGACACGATAATCCGCATAGTATTGGTCTGACCTGGTACGTGGACGATGACGGGATCATGACCTCCGAATTCACGTTGAATGAAGCGCAACAGGGACCGCCCGGTCACGCGCACGGCGGCGCATCCGCGGCAATTTTGGACGAAGCGATGGGTCTGGTGGTATGGGCGGCGGGGCATAAAGTAGCGGCGGTCAACATCGAGGTAAATTATCACAAGCCGCTTCCACTCCACAAGCCGCTGACACTCGAAGCGAAAATCACCCAGATGGATGAGCGGAAAATTTTCAGCGTGGGAGAAATTCGACTTGCAGATTCAACCGTCGCCGTGAGCGGACGCGGGATTTACGTCGTCGCGCCGAAACTGTTCGAAAGCGTCCAGTTCGGCAGGGAAAGGCAGGGATGAGGCGTATCCGTTTTATCATTGCATTTCTATTTCTCGGAGCCTGCATTCCCGCCCCAACCGCCGAGCCGACCACGACGGCATCCGCGCCTTACCGTATTACGCTGGAGGAGAATGCGCACGCCCCGCGCACGGGCGACCTTGGCATGCAAATCGCGGGCGTAACGATCACCTCGGTGAATTTGTCAGAGCGGTTCGATTTCGCACCGCCCCGGACAGTGATCGGGATCATCGGCTATATGCCAAGCGTGTGCAATGAACTGCGGATCGATGTCAACCCGCCGGATAAAAATTACCGCGTCTTTGTCGAAGTGTACAGCCTTATAAATCCGGACATTCAATGCGACAATGTGTTCCAGCAGTTCGAAGCCAGCGTGCTGTTCGGGAAGTATTCCAGCGGGAGGTACACGGTTTGGGTAAATGACGATCTCGTTGGAGATTTTGTCGCGTACGAACTCCCTTGATGGAACTTTTCTTCTCAAGAAAACGTCGTGAACGAAAAAGGAGAGATTATGAAACGACTAACCTTCACAACACTCGTTCTACTGCTGGCGCTATCAGCCTGCGCCTCGACGCCGGACATCCCAACTTCCAATGACTCCCCTGCCAGCAGCGACAGTACGCCCGCGCCGAAAATGAACGACCACAACCCCAAACCGGAAGATAAAAACCTAACGCGCAGCAATGCGTATTTGGATTCCACCGACTTACTCATTTTGGAAAGCTTCCCGCTGCAATTCATGCTTTCGATTTCAGGAAACCTTCCGACACCGTGCCACCAATTGCGGGTCGCAGTCAACGCGCCGGATTCGGAAAACAGGATTGGCGTTGATGTGTATTCTGTAACAGACCCCGAAACCATGTGCGCGGAAGTCCTCCAGCCTTTTGAAGTAAACGTTCCGCTCGGCAGTTTCCCTGAGGGGACTTACACGCTTTGGGTCAATGGCAAAATGATCGCCGAATTTCAAGCATAAAAATCGAGCCGGGAGAAATTTCCCGGCTCGATTTTTTTAATGGCTCAGTATTTGCGAGAGGAATAATTTCGTCCGCTCTTCTTTTGGGGATTTGAATATCTGATCGGGCGTGCCGCTCTCCACAATCTGACCTTGATCGAAGAAAAACATTCTGTCGGCAACGGCGCGGGCGAAACCCATCTCATGCGTGACCACCAACATCGTCATGCCGGACTTCGCCAGTTCCACCATCGCGTCCAGTACTTCTTTAATCATTTCGGGATCAAGCGCGGAGGTCGGCTCGTCGAAGAGCATAATCTTCGGCTGCATGGCTAGCGCGCGCGCAATGGCAACCCGCTGCTGCTGTCCGCCCGACAACTGCCCCGGGAATTTATTTGCCTGGTCCGGGATGCCCACCCGTTCCAGCAACTGCATGGCGATCTCCTCCGCCTTCTGCCTGCTCCACTTCCGCACCTGAATGGGTGAAAGGGTAATGTTTTGGAGGACGGTCAAATGCGGGAAGAGGTTGAACTGCTGGAAGACCATGCCCGTCTCCATGCGAATCTTCTCGATGTTCCGCACATCATGGCTCAACTCGATGCCATCCACAATGATCTGCCCGCGCTGGTGTTCTTCGAGGCGGTTGATCGTCCGAATAAAGGTGGATTTACCCGAACCCGACGGTCCGAAGATGACAATCACCTCCCTGCGCTTCACATCCATATCGATGCCCTTGAGGGCATGAAAGTTTCCATACCATTTATGCACATCATGCACCGAGATGATCGTATCGGGGTCCTGTGTCATCGCTCATAACTCCTTTTGATTTTATCGTTTCCCTACGCCGAGTCGTTCCTCGAGCTGCTGGCTGAGATACGACATTCCATAACTTAACAACCAATAGATCAGCGAGATGAAGGCGTACACTTCGCGCTGACGTCCCAAAAACTCGGGCTGCGCCAGCACCGTCCGCGCGATGCCTACGAGATCGAGCAGACCCACAATCGCCACCAACGCCGTATCCTTGAATACGGCGATGAACTGCCCGACCAAAATCGGGATGATCAGTCGCAACGCCTGCGGAAGGATGATAAAGATCATCGTCTGCGCGCCGTTCAAGCCAAGCGCGTGAGCCGCCTCGAACTGACCTTTGGGAATGGCTTGCAAACCGCCGCGCACGTTTTCCGCGAGATATGCCGCGCTGAACAGCGTAATTCCCACCATTGCGCGCAGCACGCGGTCAATCGTCACGTTCGGCGGCAGGAAGAGCGGCAGCATCAACTGCGCCATAAAAAGAATGGTAATCAACGGCACGCCGCGCACCAGTTCGATATACCCCACACTTGCAAGTCGAATAACGGGCAATTCAGAGCGGCGTCCCAACGCAAGCAAAACGCCGATCGGGAAGGAAAACAGGATGCCGACCACCGTCAGCAGGAACGTGAGGAGCAAACCGCCCCACAGGTTCGTTTGAACAGCCGGCATAAACCCGGATGCTGATTCGGAAAAGCCGCGCGTCAACAAAATGAAGATGGGCAGGGAAATCACCCATCCGGCGATCACGCTTCTTTTCAGGACCTCGGGCCTGAGCAGCCCAAGCCCCCAACCTGCCAGCCCCGTAACCGTCAGGATGATCAGCCATTTACGAGGCTCTGCGCCGAATGGAAGAAGAGCAAGCAGCGCCGGAGCCAGCAAAAGAACCGGACCAAACCTGGACTGCCGCGCCCAGATGCCCAACGAATTCCCCGAAAGGAACATCAGAAACGCAAGTCCGATCCAAAGTCTGTAGGCTTGCGCAATGGGATACTGCCCGATCATCAACAGGCGCATGTTCGCGGCAACAACTCTCCAATCCGCAGTGACCAGCGCCCAGGTTAAAAAGCCCTTGACCACCCAATACACGATCAACGCGCCCAGAATGGTCAGCAGGGCGTCCATCCATGAGCCGAACAGGTTCCTGCGAAGCCAGCGAAGGACGTTCGAGCGCTCTGTCAGTGGAGGAAGAGTGGGTTTCATTGCTGTCATCTTATCGCTCCACCAATTTTATTTTCTGGTTGTACCAGTTCATGAAAACGGACGTAATCAAGCTGAAGATCAAATAGGTAAGCATCACCATGGAAATCATTTCCACGGCGCGCCCGGTCTGGTTTTGGATCGTGTTGGATACGTAGAAGACATCCGGGTAGCCCACCGCAATCGCCAGCGATGAGTTCTTTATCAGGTTCAGGTATTGACTGGTAAGCGGCGGGATGATGACCCGCATTGCCTGCGGAAAGACGATCAACCGCAGGGTTTGAAAACCGTTCAACCCAAGCGCGCGCGAGGCTTCCACCTGCCCCTTGGAAACAGACACGATCCCGGCGCGAACCACTTCGCCGATAAAAGCGGAGGTGTACAGGACAAGCCCGGAAGTCAACGCCATGAATTCGGGGCTGAGGATTTTTCCCCCGGATAGATTGAGTCCCTTGACGAAAGGCAGGTCGAGAACAAGGGGTTTTTCAGGAAGGGCAAACCAACCGGTCAACCCGACGAGGAGAAAAGCTGCCAGCGTCCACAGGGAGGTTAGGGGAGCGCGTCCTGTGCGGCGGCTGTAGGCTAGGAGGGAGAAGAAAACAATAAGGGCGAAGATGAAACCGGCGAGCAGAATCAGGCGAAAGGTCGGGAAGGAGGCGGTGGGAATTCCCCAGGGGATCCCTACGCCGCGATTCGAAAGGATGATGTCTCCGGGCCAGATGATCGCCTCGTTCACAAGCGGCAGTTTGAGAAATACGCCCAGATACCAAAAGATCAAAAACACAAGCAGCGAAAGATTACGGATGAGTTCGAGATAAAATGCCGCGAGCCGGTTGATGATGAAGTTGGTGGAAAGGCGCGCCACGCCAAGAACGACGCCCAAAATGGTCGCAAAGATGACGCCCACGATGCTGACCGACAGGGTGTTTAGCAGTCCTGCAAGATATGCCTGCCAATAGCTCGAACTGCGGTTGTAGGCGAAAAGGCTTTCTGCAATATCGAAGCCGGAGATTCCTTTAAGAAAGGAATAGGAGAGCGTAATACCTTGTTTGGCAAGCCCCGCCTTCATATTTTGGTAGATGAGCCACCCGACAAAAAGAACAACGAAAACGAATATTGCCTGCCCAAGGACGCCGAGGATGCGTTCGTCACGCCAAAACGGGATGGTTGTTTTCTGTTTCTCAACGCGTTGCATGGACCGTCCTCCAAATGCAGATTGAGGGCAGGGAGCGAGTCCCCGCCCTCAATTTATTTCAGTTTGACTAGCGGACAGGCGGAGCGTAGAGCAAGCCGCCGTCGGTGTACAGGCTGTTCAAGCCGCGCGGAATGTAGGTCGGCGTATCGGGTCCGAGGCTGCGGTTGTACACTTCCTCATAATTGCCGACGAGTTTGATGATGTTGTACGCCCAGTCGTTGGAGAGACCAAGCTTCAAGCCCATGTCGCCTTCGACGCCAAGCAGGCGCAGAATTTCAGGGTTGGTGGCGCTGGATTTCACTTCATCCACATTGGCGGAGGTGATGCCGTATTCTTCAGCGGCAATCATGGCGAAGACCGTCCACTGGGCGATGTCGAACCACTGATCGTCGCCGTGACGGACCATCGGACCAAGCGGTTCCTTGGACATGGTCACATCGAGAATGACGTGGGCAGCCGGGTCAGCCAGAACTGCGCGGCGCGACACAAGACCGGATTTGTCGGTGGTGACGGCGTCGCAGCGGCTTTCAGCATAGGCGCCAAATGTGGAATCAGCATCTTCAAACACGGCGGGCGTGTAGGAAATGCCAAGCGACGCCATGACATCTGCCAGGTTCAATTCCGTGGTTGTGCCGGTCTGGACGCAGATCGTGCCGCCTTCCAGCCCTTCGAGGGAGGTGATGCCGCTGTCCACGGGAACCATCATGCCCTGACCATCATAGAAAGTGGTGGAGGTGAAGTTGCCGCCCAATTCGGTATCGCGGGCAAGCGACCAGGTGGTGTTGCGGCTGAGGACGTCAATTTCGCCGGACTGCAATGCAGTGAAGCGCTCGGCGGCGGTCACAGGGCGGAATTCAACCTTGGCGGCGTCGCCAAAGATGGCAGCGGCAAGAGCGCGGCAATAGTCCACGTCGATGCCGGAGAAGTTACCATCCGCATCCACAAAGCCAAATCCGGGAACCTGTGAGTTAGCGCCGCAGATCAGGCTGCCGCGTTCCTTGACGGTTGCAAGGGTTGAACCAAATCCGGCAGGACCAGCCGCTGCTTCCGGTTCAGCAGCGGGAGCCGCAGCTTCTTCGGTTGCGGCGGGGCTGCCACAGGCGGCAAGCACAAGGCTTACCACAACCAACAACGATACGAGCCAAAATGTTTTACGCATATTCTCCTCCTTTGAGAATTTACATGGTTTGATACGAATAGGCACGAAAGAACTCCTTATTGATTATCTTGTAAGGTTCACCTCCTTCCATAAATATAAACATCCTTAATAATCCATTTTGGAAAAAAAATCAAGTCAAACCGTCGGATTCGGGAGAATTGCGCAAAAATAGAGCGATTATTCCGCCGATTACTCCATTTTGCTGATGTCCGCAACTTTCGCGTTCACCAGTCTTATCAGGTCGTCGACGCGCAATTGTATATTCAAACCCCTTTGTCCGCCTGAAATATAGATCGTAACAAAGGATTGCGCGGCGGAGTCGATCACCACCTGAAACCCCTTGTTGATCAACGCCAGCGGCGAAATGCCGCCCGCCTGCAAACCCGTCACCTGTTCGGCTTCGCGCTCGGTCGGAAGGCGCATCTTCTTCTCTCCCAAAAAGGACGCCAACAGTTTCAGATCCACCGCGCGCGGACCGGGAATCACCGCCAGCACGGGCTTGCCCCGTTCGCGTTTGATGACGATGGTCTTGAAAACCTGTTCAGGCGGCGCGCCCAAAATCCCAGCCGCCTCCACCGCGCCAACCTTTTCAGCGGGAAGTTCATGCGCAACATAACTCACCCTGCGCGCATCCAAAAACCTGGTGACATTGTTCGTAAGCGTCATTCGATGAAAAAATCCTGTACAATTATAACAAGGAGGCAGACATGTCCAATCAGGAACAGGAAAGACTCAGGCGGCTTCGTGAAAGCCAGCTCCAGTCGCGCGACCCGCTGGTCGGGCAGCGGAAATTCCAGCGGAACATCTCCGTCAAGGAAAGGCGTATGCGCAAGTCCTTCTCCATGTCCGAAGCGTGGAAAGACATCCCGCACATCATCAAGGTTCCATTCTATGGGCTTATTCTGGGAATCGCTCTTGTTTTCATTCTCCCAACTCTTTGGAATTCGCCCTACGCGACGCTCACCAGCGCAGGCATCACCTTGGTATTGATCGTATTCGGATTGATACTCGGCAATTCGCTCGACATCCGCGACAGAATCAGGGACAATATCAAATAACAGAACGCGCCTCACACCGACCCGAAGCCTGATTCTGCCAAACCGACATTTTCCATACTCGAACAAAGGAGACACCGATGATCGCCATTGACACCCTTTCGCAATTCAGCCTTTTCAAGGAACTGCCCGAAACGCTGCTCAAACAAATTGCGGAAATAAGCTCCGAGACATCCGTAAAAAAAGGCGGCGTCCTCTTCCGCGAAGGCGAAAAGGCGGACAAATTGCACTTCCTTTTGAATGGAAGCGTTGCCCTGCGCGTCAAACTGACCTCCCGCCCCGACAGCGTGACTGTCTCCTTTATGTCCACGCCATATCAGAGTTTCGGCTGGTCTTCCATCGTCGCGCCTTTCCATTACACGTCCAGCGCCGAGTGTGACGAAGACTCGAACCTGCTCGTCATTCCAGCGGAACCGTTCATGAAATTGCTCGAGTCGCATCCCGAAGCGGGATTTACGGTGATGAAACGCATCGCGGAGATCATCGCAGACCGTCTGCGAAACAGCAGGCAGGCATTGTTGAAAACAATCTGATCGTTCGGCATAGAGTCAAACTTTCAGAAAACAGGAGCAGGCGCGGGGGGCGGACGGAGGCGTTCTGCGTCCTGTTTTCGATTCCGCAAAGTCCGCGTAGTACAATTATCGAATGAAGACGGCAATTGACACCATCCCGCTTGAGAAACTCCTCGAGCAGATTCCCGAAACCTACAGCCTTGCAGACCGGGAACTGGTCATGCGCGCTTATCGCACGGCAGAGGAGGCGCATCGCGGGCAGAAGCGGCATTCGGGCGAGCCGTATATCAACCACTGCATTGCCGTTGCCGTCGTCCTCGCGGAGTTGAAAGTGCCATCGGAGGTGATCGCCGCCGGGCTGCTGCATGACACGGTGGAAGATACGGGCGTTTCGCTGGCAGACATCCGCCGCGAGTTTGGGGACACGGTGAAAATCCTGGTGGACGGGGTGACAAAGCTAACCCACCTGCCGCGCGTTTCACGCGGCGACCAGCACGCGGAAAACGGTAACAACGGACACGAACCTGACGATACACCCATCGAACCCGCCCTGCTGGGACGCAATGAAGATATCGTCTCGGAAACGCTGCGTAAGACGTTCCTCGCCATGGGCGAAGACGTGCGCGTGGTGTTGATCAAACTGGCAGACCGCCTGCACAACATGCGCACGCTTGGGTTCATGCCCGAGCAGAAACGCAAACGCATCGCGCAGGAGACGCTCGACATCTTCGCGCCGCTCGCCAACCGATTGGGCATCTGGCAGTTGAAGTGGGAATTGGAAGACCTCAGTTTTCGATACGTAAACCCGGAAAAATATAAAGAGATCGCCGAACAGCTCGCCGAGCGCAGACCAGACCGCGAGGCGCAGCTTGAAGATATTAAAGAAAAACTGGTCAAACTCCTCGAAAAGCACAACATCAAGACAGAGATCAGCGGGCGACCCAAGCACATCTACTCGATCTACAAAAAAATGCAAAAGAAGGACAAGCCCTTCAACATGTTGTACGACGTCCGCGCGGTGCGGTTGATCGTGCCGGATATTCCCTCATGCTACGCCGCGCTCGGCGTAATCCATACTTCGTGGCGTCCCATCCCCGGCGAGTTCGATGATTACATCGCCGCGCCAAAGGACAATTTCTACCAGTCCCTGCATACGGCGGTGGTGTACGATGACAAGCGTCCGCTTGAGGTGCAAATCCGCACGCCGGACATGCACCTAAACGCGGAATACGGTATCGCCGCGCATTGGCGATACAAGGAAGGGACGAAACATTCCGATAAAAATTACGAACTGCGCATCAATTCCCTGCGGGCGATGATGGAATGGCGCTCGGATGTGAAAGACGCGACCGAATTCGTCGAATCGATGCGAAGCGACGTGTTCCAGGACCGGGTGTACGTCTTCACGCCTCGCGGCGACATCATTGACCTGCCCGCCGGTTCCACGCCGATTGACTTCGCCTATCACGTCCACACGGACATTGGTCATCGCTGCCGCGGCGCGCGCATCAACGGAAAACTCGTCCCGTTGTATCAGGAATTGAAGACGGGCGACCAGGTCGAAATCCTGACGGCGAAGCGCGGAGGACCGAGCCGCGACTGGCTGAATCCGAATCTGGGGCTTGTCCGCACCCAGCGCGCGCGCTCGAAGATCAAGGTCTGGTTCAAGAAGCTGGAAGACGAGCAAAACCTTTCGCAGGGACGCAACACGCTCGAACGCGAGCTGCAACGGCTCGGCATCACCGGCATCAATTACGACAAGCTGGGGCGCGAACTTGGTTTTAGAACTTCCGACGAAATGTACATTGCGCTCGGCACGGGCGACCTGTCCATCAGCAAGATCATCAGGCAATTCTCGCAGAATGAAGAAGTCGAGGACATTCTCGCCGCAAACGCGCCAGCCGCGCAGTCCACTTCCACCAATACGGTGGACGTGGTGGGGTTGAAAGGGATGCTGTCGAACATGGCGAAGTGCTGCAGCCCCATGCCCGGCGACCAAATTGTCGGCTTTGTCACGCGCGGACGAGGCGTTTCCATCCATCGGCAGGACTGCCCGAACATTCTCAAAGCGCAGGACAAGGAACGCCTTTTGCAAGTCGGCTGGGGGCATGTAGAACGCACCTTCCCCGTGCCGGTCAAAATCAAAGCGTATGACCGCCAGGGCTTGATGGGCGACATCTCCAACCTGCTTTCGGATGAAAATGTCAACATCATCAACGTGTCCGTAAACGTCAACCGCAGCATCGCGGACTTGAGCCTGATCATCGAAGTGCGAGACCTGACCCAGCTCAGCCGCATTCTCACCCGCATCGAAAACCTGCCCAACGTGATGGAAGCGCATCGCGTCAAGCCGGGGTAGGCTCCCAAAAGGGGCTCATTGGGAATCGCCGCGATTAAAACCTTTTTGGACACGGATTGCACGGGCAACACGGATTTCTAAAGGCTTTTTCTGTGTGAATCCGTGAGACTTGTACTGAGCCTGTCTAAGTATCCATGTCGTCCGTGTACAGAATCACGGCAACTCCCAGAGAACCCAAAAACGGGACTCGCTACCGTACAAACGCACAAAATCGAACCGCCAAGTGCGCCAAAGCCGCCAAGAAAACCTTGAAAACTTGGCGTACTTGGCATCTTGGCGGTAA
>JAGUZU010000130.1 GCA_020060625.1 Anaerolineales bacterium
GGACGCTGAAAAACGCTGAATACGCGGATTTTTCATGGGGTTTCCGCGTTTATCTGCGCTCGTCAGCGTCCCAGATTAAATTCGGGGTTAATCATGTTTTACTTGACCGGAACGATCTCTTCCTTTGTTTCGATAATTTCCGCCTGAACTTTACCCGCCGAGACCTCGCGCAAAGCGGATTGAAACGCCTCGAACGCCTCGACCGGGAACTGAAGCGTGATCGTCACATCCCCGGCATATTCCTCGCCGACGACTTTCCCCCGATTCTTCGAAACCAGTAACCTCACCCGTTCCAGCAGATTATACGGAATCGCCGCCAGCGCCACATGGACGGGGACGCGCTCTCCCCGCTCCACCGCATGGACGACCACCTGCGCGGATTCGGTGTAGGCTTTCACCAGTCCGCCCGTGCCAAGCAGCGTCCCCCCGAAATAACGGGTGATGACCAGAGCAGCATCGCCCAGTCCGCTGCCGCGCAGGACGGCAAGGGCAGGCTTACCCGCCGTTCCCGAAGGCTCGCCGTCATCGGAGAAATACTCGGTGACGGTATTCCCGCCGCCGATGATATAAGCAGGGACGTTATGGGTCGCATCCGCAAATTCCTTTTTGATTCTCGCAATGAATATCCGCGCCTCTTCGATGGAAAAGGCGGGCGCGAGTGTGGCAATGAAGCGCGAGTTGACCACGGTCTGCTCGCGGCGGATTTCAGTCAGGGGGACGAGGTAATTTTTCGACATAAAGCGATTATACAAAGACCTCGGAGATTGTAGAAACTCCGAGGTCTTATTTTAGTATTTAGTATCTTCCTCTATCCAAGATTACTTCGGGGTTCGGCAAATCCTTCCGCTTGGCAGGGAAGACCTGCACGGCGCAGGCTTTGAATTCGGGAATCAGCGCCTGCGGGTCGAGTGCGTCGTTGGTGAGCAAGTTCGCGGCGGCTTCGGCAAAGTGGAAGGGGATGAAGACCACGCCGACGGTGGTTTTCTCGGTGACGCTGGCGCGCAGGACGACCTCCCCGCGGCGGGATTTGACGCGCACGGGGTCGTTGTTCTTTATGCCGTGAATGTCCGCGTCCGCGGGGTGAATCTCCACGCGGGCTTCGGGGTAAGCCTCATTCAAGGCGGAGTTGCGGGTCATCGAACCGCCATGCCAGTGTTCGAGCACCCGTCCCGTGGTGAGGATGAACGGGAATTCGTCGTCGGCTTCCTCCATGACGGGGATGTAATCAAGTTGGTGGAATTTGCCTTTTCCGCGCGGGAAGGAGTCGGTGAAGAGGGTTGGCGTGCCGGGATGATCGAGAGTCGGCACGGGGTAGATCAATCCTTCCTTTTCGATGCGTTCGTAGGTGATGCCCGCGTAGTCCGTGTTCACGCCCGCCATCTCGCGCAGAATCTCTTCGGGGTTGGAATAAGCCCAATGGGCAGTGGCAAGCCCAAGTCGAGATTCGAGGCGCAGGGCTAAATCACAAATAATCTGCCAATCAGGTCTTGCTTCCCCGCGCGGCGGATGCGCGGCGCGGACGCGCTGTACTCTTCGATCCGTATTCGAGAACGTGCCATCCTTTTCAGCGAACGGAGTCGCAGGCAGGAAGACATCCGCAAACGCGCCGGACTCGTTGATGAAAATATCCTGCGCGACGATGAATTCAAGTTGCTGGATATGCTTGCGCGTTTCATTGAGATTTGGCTCGGACATCATCGGGTTCTCGCCCATGATGTACAACGCGCGGACGCCTCCCTCGTGTGCATGGCTGAGGATTTCCGTGGTGGTGAGTCCCAGTTTCAGGCTTAACCCGCCTTCTTCGATGTTCCAGACTTTTTCCCATTTGGCGCGGTTGTCGGGATTGTCCACGCGCATGTAGCCGGGATAATGGAAGGGCATCGCGCCCATGTCACTCGCGCCCTGCACGTTGTTTTGTCCGCGCAGTGGATTCAAGCCCGTGCCGTCGCGCCCGATGTGACCCGTGAGAAAGGCAAGATGAATCAACGCCAGCGCGGAAGCCGTGCCGTGCGAGAGTTGGGAAATGCCCATGCCCCAATAAATCGCGGCGTTCTTGGCATTGGCGTACAAGCGCGCGGCTTTGCGAATGTCTTCGGCGGGGACGCCCGAAATTTCCTCGGCATATTCGGGCGTGAATTTTTCGAGCGACTCGATGTATTCGTTGAAGCCTTCGGTGCGCGAATTGACAAATTCCCAATTGACCAGATTCTCCTTCACGATCACGTGCGCCATCGCCGAGAAGACCGGCACATTCGTACCGGGCTTGAGCGGAAGCCACATCTCCGCCATGTCCACCAACTCGATGCGGCGCGGGTCCACGACGATCATTTTCGCGCCGTGTTTTTGTACCGCTTCCTTCATTTGCAGGGCAATGATGGGATGGTTCTCGGTCGTATTCGACCCGGTCACGATGAACACGTCGTTCATGATGACCTGCCCCGCCGTGTTGCTCATGGCGGAGGAGCCGACGGCTTGCTGCAATGCCACCACCGAACCCGCATGACACAGCCGCGTGCAGTGATCCACGTTGTTGGTGCGGAACAAGGCGCGGTACATTTTTTGCAGGAGATAATTATCTTCGTTCGTGGCTTTGGCGCAGCAATAGACCGCCATCGCGTCCGAACCGTCGCGCTGATAGATGCGGACGAGATTATCGGCGGTGAGGTTGAGAGCGGTGTCCCAGTCGGTTTCAACCCAGTCCCAAGGAGAGCCGGTATTCGAAAATTCGATATTCGATACTCGAAGTTCGTCCGCAGAAGGTCGAATATCGAATATCGTTTTTCCTTCGAGCAAATAGCGGCGCACCAGCGGGGTTGTGGTTCGTTTGGGATGATAGACGAAGTCGTAGCCGAAGCGTCCCTTGACGCATAAATTCCCGTGATTGACGGGCGAATCGAAAGGGCTTGTTACCTTGTAAATGAAATCATCCTTGACGTGCAATTGCAACGTGCAGCCCACTCCGCAGTACGGGCAGGTGGTGGTGGTGATACGGTCGGGTTTAATCATGTCGTACCTCCAAGCGGGTCAAAGGTCGAAAGGTCACAGGTCGTTATGACCTTTGACCTTTGACTTTTGACCGATTTTTTCTACCGGTATTCAAAACAGAAATTTCATCAGGCGTTTTCCCCAACTCCAACAAAAATTCACGCTTCGGCTTCAACGCGCCTGTGGGACAAACGCCCACGCATTGTCCGCACAGCACGCACGACGTTTCGGGGATCGTCTTATCGAAGAACGTGCCAATCTGCGTTTCATATCCCCGCCCATCGAAATTAATGGCAAAGGTATATTGCGCATCGTCCGCGCAGACCTGCACGCACCGCCAGCACAACAGGCACTTCGAATAATCGCGGATGTACATCGGGTTGTCGTCCTTCACATCCGTTTCGCGCCGTTCCGCATCGGGGAAGCGGCTGGATGACGCGCCGTATTCGTACATCATCTGCTGGATATCGGGCGCCTCGGATAAATCCATTGTGGATGCGAGCATCTCCAGGATCGTCCGGCGCGACCTGACGACCTTTTCGCTTCGCGTCTGGACCTTCATGCCTGCTCCCGCCTTGACGATGCAAGCCGGCTGGAGCACTCTCTGCCCCTCCACTTCGACCACGCAAATCCTGCACACTGCATTCGCCGTCGTCGCCTCGTGGAAACAGATGGTGGGGATGTCAATGCCGTTTTCACGCGCGATTTCAAGCAAAGTTTTGCCCTGTTCGGTCGTCACTTCCCGTCCGTCAATTGTGAGTGTGATTTTTTCGGTCATCTCTCAACCTTTAGCGTTTCTTCGTGGTTTTGCGCGACGTGGATTTCTTCGCGGTTATCTTTTTCGCAGTGCTTTTCTTCGCAGTCCTTGCGGTAGCAGCAGGTTTCTTCAAGTTGGCTTTCTTCACAGCCTTTGCGCCCGCCGCCTTCTTTCCACTTTCTACTCCCCCATTGACAAATAATTCAGGCCAAATCTTCATCGCGGACAGGGTCGCGCTTGCCGCCGTTTGACCCAACCCGCAAATGCTCGCATCCGTCATCGTCCAGCCGACATCCTGCAAGCGGATCAGGTCGCCGTCTTCGATTTTTCCTTCGGCAATGCGATCCAAAATTTCCATCTGGCGCTGCGTTCCCATTTGGCAGGGATAGCATTTGCCACAGGATTCGTGCGCGAAGAATTTTCCAAGCCGCTTCAACACATCGCGCATATCGCGGGTTTCGTCGAAGACCATCACCACGCCCGAGCCGAGCGGCAGCCCCGCCTCGCGCAGGTCTTCGAAGGTCATTTTCACATCCAGATGTTCGGATGTGGCAAATGCTCCCGCCGCGCCGCCGAATAAGACTGATTTCAGTTTCTTTTTGTCCGCAACTCCGCCCGCCATTTTCAACAACTCGCGCAAAGTCACGCCGAATGGAGCTTCATACAAACCGGGTTTCTTCACATCGCCCGAAACGCAAAACAACTTCGGTCCCGGCGATTTCTTCGTGCCAATCCTGCGATACGCTTTTGAACCGTTTTCGATGATGAGTGGCACGTTACACAAGGTCTCGACGTTGTTGATAACGGTTGGCTTGCCGAGCAGTCCGTGAGTCGTCGGGAAGGGCGGCTTGATACGCGGAAAGCCGCGCTTCCCTTCGATGGACTCAAACAGCGCAGTCTCCTCGCCGCAAATATAGGCGCCCGCGCCAACGCGAATTTCAATTTCAAAGCCGCTCAAATACCCCGCTTCCCTTGCTTCGTTCAACGCATTTTCCAAAACAGGGACGATGTACGGATATTCCCCGCGAACGTAAATATATCCCTTGTTTGCGCCAATGGCATACGCGGCAATGCACATCCCTTCGATGGTGGAATGCGGATCGTCGAGCAGCAATATCCGATCTTTGAACGTGCCGGGTTCGGATTCGTCCGCGTTGCAGATGACATATTTTTGATCGCCCGGGGCGTTCATCGCACCTTCCCATTTGATGCCCGTCGGGAAGGCTGCGCCGCCGCGTCCCACCAAACCTGCGGACTTGATCTCTTCGACCACGGCTTTAGGTTTCATCTTCAGGGCTTTTTGAAGTCCTTTGTATTCACCGTATTTTTTCAGGGAGGTCGTGCCTTTGCCGCAATTTTTTGTCAGTTCGCGAATCGAACCGTAAACTAAAGAACGCGGACGGGATTCTCTACTGTCCACCATCCATCGTCCATTGTCCATCGTCCAGACCGCCGGGGCGAGTTCACACATTCCGAGGCATGGACTCGGCTCGATGGTGAGAGACAGGTCGCCCGTAGTCTGATGCGGTTGTACGTCATGTTTTTTGCAGAGTTTGGCGAGCAGTCCATCCGCATCCTTCAACGCGCAGGCTTGGTCGGTGCAGACTCGAATCACTTTCCGCCCAATGGGTTCGTTGTAGAACAGCGCGTAGAATTCGATCACCCCATGCACATCCGCAAGCGGCACGCGCAGGGCTTTTGCCACTTCGGAGGCGACCAATTCAGGGAGCCAGCCATAAAGTCTTTGAGCCTCATGCAAGGCGGGCAAAAGTCCCGAACGACCAAGCAGGATATATTTTTCGATTGCGGGTTTCAGCGGGGTAAGGTCAATTTCAGACATGAATGCTCCGATAAAGCAAGTATACCCGATGACATTCCCTCCTGCTCATCGCGCCGTCCCCGGCGTCGGATGCAAAATAAATTTTGCGGTACTGACCGCGTTATAGTATTGCTCTGTAAAAACTACGCCTACCGCGAAGATTTTGCGCGTAGGTCGGATTGCCAATCCGACTTACTTTGGCTGCGGCTTGCCGCGCTA
>JAGUZU010000133.1 GCA_020060625.1 Anaerolineales bacterium
ATAGCGCGGCAAGCCGCAGCCAAAGTAAGTCGGATTGGCAATCCGACCTACGCGCAAAATCTTCGCGGTAGGCGTAGTTTTTACAGAGCAATACTATACCGCAAGACAAATCCTGCGGCGCAGTACAGGCTGGGGCGCGGGAGCAGGCATGCCGTCAAGAAAGAAGCGCTGCACGGACGTGGAACAAGTTCGAGAGTTGGAATTCCAAAAAATGGAATGGGAGCAGGAGATTGCCGCGCCCATTCGGGCTCGCAATGACATTAAGGAGAGAACATGACAGTCATCGCAGTGATTGGTTCGCAGTGGGGCGACGAGGGCAAGGGCAAGGCGGTGGATTTTCTGGCAGAGCGCGCAGATTACGTGGCGCGCTTCAACGGCGGGAACAACGCCGGGCATACGGTCATCAACGAGTACGGGGCGTTCAAAATTCATCTCGTGCCTTCGGGAATTTTCGCAAAGAATGCAGTGGGCTTGATCGGCGGCGGCGTGGTGATTGACCCGGCGGTGTTGATCGAGGAAATCGAAATGCTCAACAAGGCGGGTGTGGGCGTGGACGGGCGCTTGTGGGTCTCGCCGCGCTCGCATCTCATCATGCCGTATCACAAGATACTCGATGGCTTGTACGAAGATGCGAAGGGCGCAGGCGCAACCGGCACCACGCGGCGCGGAATTGGTCCCGTGTTTGCCGATAAGGTCAGTTACAACGGCATCCGTTGGAGCGATTTTGCGAGCGATGCGTTCGAGTCTCGTTTGCAAATGCAATTGGAATTAAAAAATAAAATTATCCTTGCGCTGGGCGGCGAGGCGTTGAAGTATGAAGCCGTCCGCGATGAGTATCGCGGCTATTACGCGAAGTTGAAACCCTACATTCGTGAGTTGTTCTCGATGGTGCAAGACGGCTTGAAAGCGGACAAGACCTTTTTGCTTGAACAGGCAATGGGAACATTCTTGGATACCGACTGGGGAACGTACCCCTTCGTCACCGCCTCGACGACGATCCCCTCGGCGGCTTCGGCTGGACTTGGCATCCCGCCGCGTTACATCACGAACGTGGTCGGCGTGACGAAGGCATACACCACCCGCGTCGGCGCGGGACCCATGCCGACGGAAATTCACGATACCGACAGCGAGGCTTATAAAAATTTCGGGGAAGTCGCGGCGACGACGGGGCGCACGCGCCGCGTGGGCTGGCTGGATTTGGAACTCATAAAAACCGCCGCCCAATTGAGCGGCATGACCGAAATCTGCCTGACGAAGTTGGATGTGCTGAGCGGCTTGAAAGAGATTCAAGTTTGTGTGGAATATAAGTTAAACGGCGAGACCGTCCGTTACGCGGATGTGGATGCTTATGGCTTGGATAAAGTCGCGTGCGTTTACGAAACCGTCCCAGGCTGGAGCGAGGACATCAGCAAGGCAAAGTCTTTTGACGAGTTGCCCGTCAACGCGCAGAAGTATGTGAAGATGGTCGAAGAGGCGGCGGGAGTGCCGGTCCGGTGGATTGGGGTGGGACCGGCAAGGGATGAGACGATTCGGAGGTAATGGATTAAAATAAAAACGAAAGGAATACGAGATGACGTACGCACAGGTTGTGACTCAAATCAGGCGAATGTCGCAAGCCGAGAAACTGGCGTTGATGAAAGTGCTGGCGAACTCTTTGGCTGAAAATTCAGTTGCAAAACGAAAACGCACATTGAAGCATCTATACGGCGCGCTCCGCCCCAAAACTGGACGACTTCCTTCCAATAAACAGATCAGGAAGGAATATGTAAACTATTTGATCGAGAAATACAAATGATCCGCGCCCTGCTGGATACAAATGTCATTCTCGATGCCCTGCTGGCGCGTGAACCGTCGGGCGCGCAGGTTACAGAAAAAACCGGTATTTCGCTATGATAATGCCCCTCATCATCCACAAGTGAAATCATTTCCCCACCACAAGCATACGGCGCAGGTGATAAAAGCCAGCAAGGAACCGGACATTCAGAGCGTTCTAATGGAAATTACAAAACGGAGGCAGACATGAGTCTTATCAACATCATCCTATGGATCATCTTCGGCGCGCTGGCGGGATGGATCGCCAGCATCATCACAGGCAAGAACAAAAAGATGGGCGGACTCGCCAACGTGGTGGTCGGCATCGTCGGGGCGTTCCTCGGCGGCGCGATCATGAACTTCCTGGGGTATCAGGGGTTTACGGGCTTCGACCTGTGGAGCCTGTTCGTGGCGATTATCGGCGCGGTGGTCTTGATCTGGCTGGTGGGGTTGATCCGCCGCTGAATGAAGCGCCGCGAGATTCTTGCCCCGACTGCGAAACCGTATCGAAGGGTATCTCGCAAACAGGCGCGTAACACATCACGCCAAAGGCAGTGTGAACACAAACACACTGCCTTTATTTTCTCCCGCGCTCTCCGCCCAAATTTTTCCATTTTGCGCTTCGACGAGGTGTTTGGCAATCGTCAAGCCAATGCCCGATCCGCCGTGCGCGCGGGAACGGGACTTGTCCACGCGGTAGAAGCGGTCGAAGATGTGCGCCAGGTGTTCGGGGGGAATGCCGACGCCGGTATCTCGAATGGTGAAACGCGCCATGTTCTTTCCGCGCTCGATGGACACGGTTACTGTGCCGCTTTCGGGCGTATATTGCAGGGCGTTGCCAAGCAAATTGGTGAGGACTTGCAGCGCGCGGTCTTCGTCGGCGAGGACGAGGATCGGGTCGTGTGGCAGTTGTCGGTTAAGGGCGACGCGCTTTTCGTCGAATTGGAACTGCATCCGCTTGAAGGCGGTTTTGAGCAGGCGGGTCGCGTCCACGGGTTGGATGTCCAGTTGAATGGCTTTCGCTTCCACGCGGCTGAGTTCCTGCAAATCGTTCACCAAACGGTTGAGGCGTTCGGCTTCGCTGTGAATTTGCCGATAGGTTTCTTCGTTCGCGGGAAACACGCCGTCCATGAGACCTTCGGCGGAGCCCTTGATGGCGGTGAGCGGCGTGCGAAGTTCGTGCGCCACATCGCCGATGAGACGGCGGCGCATCTCCTCCACCTGCTCGAGCTGCTCCGCCATTTGATTGAAACTCGCCGCAAGCTGACTCAGCTCATCCGTGCCGCGCAGTTGCACGCGCTCGTCGTAATGACCTTCGGCGATGCGCTGGCTGGCGTTCTTCATACTCTGCACGGGCGCGATAATGTTTCGGCTGAGGGCATAACTAACGACCAGCCCCACAACCGACGCCGCGATAAACGCGATGATCAACGACTCGTTGAACGACGCCTGAAAGTTTCGATAGAAATCCGCCATCATGCCGCCCTGCGGACCGCGCCCCTGACCCTGCCCCATCATATTGTCGCCCATCAACTGTGATTCCATAAATTGCAGGTGACGAGTAAACGCCGCAGGCGTGGTAAAGCGCGTGGTGACCCAAATCGCCGTTATGCCGATGAAAACCACCAGCAGGTACGTGGCGAATAATTTTGCAGTCAGGTGTGAGCGAAAATATTTCATAACGCCTCGTCGTCGAAACGATAGCCCACGCCGCGCACGGTGGCGATGGTTTCTGGGTTGCCCAGTTTCGAGCGCACATGACCGAGATGCACATCCACCACGCGCATCTCGCCGAAGTATTCGCCGCCCCACACTTTTTCGAGCAGCTGCTCGCGCGACATCACACGTCCGCGATTCTCAGCCAGCGCGCGCAACAGGTCGAATTCAATGGCGGTCAATTCGATGGGGTGATCGTCCACCGTGACCTGGCGCGCGCCAATATCGATACGCACATGACGGAAGGACAGCACGCCTCCTTCTCCGCCGGAACCTGATCCTGCTCCGAGACGCCTCAACGCCGCCTTGACTCGCGCCACCAACTCGCGCGGGCTGAACGGCTTGGTGACATAATCGTCCGCGCCGACGGAGAGACCGACGATCTTGTCTGTCTCTTCGGTGCGGGCGGTCAGCATGATGACGTACACATCCGACTCGCGGCGCAGTTTGGTGAGCAGTTCCAGCCCGTCCATGCCGGGGAGCATGACGTCGAGAACGACAAGGTCGGGTTTGAAGGCGCGGGCGGCTTTCAAGCCGGAGGGACCGTCCATGGCAGTGAAGACTTCATAGCCTTCGGGCTTGAGATAGGCTTGCACAAGATTAACGATGGAGGGTTCGTCGTCGATGACGAGGATTTTGGTCATGGGTGGATTTTACCTTTATCCGTGATGGTAGCCAAAACGGATGAACGCGGGATAAAACCATTATAAAGATTTTGTAAAGAAAATTGGAATCGAATTGACGACAAAAATCGGGGCGGTTAATATGCGAGCCTGTTTGTCCAATTTAATTGTCAAAGGAAATTCCCACATGAACTCTCAAACCAAAACGATTGTCATTACTGTTGTCGTCACGCTTGCCATATTGTTCGCCGCATTTTATCTCCTCCTGCCCGTCATCGGTCCAAGCGTGATGCACCCGATCATGGCGGAGCAAATGCACGGCGGCGGGTCGCCCGGCGTATCCGCCAGCGATTTGGATACCAGCGCCGAGCGTCTGACGAACAACGGCGCGTTCAAGGTCTCGTTCAAGAGCGAGTTGGACCCCATCAAAATCGGCTCGATGCACTCGTGGATTTTACACGTCGAAACCGCGGACGGTCAGCCCGTGAAGGGAGCGACCATCCGCGTGGACGGCGGGATGCCGGAGCATGGTCACGGTTTGCCCACGTCGCCGCAGGTGACGCAGGATCTGGGCAGCGGCAATTATCTCGTCGAGGGTCTGCGCTTTCAGATGGGCGGCTGGTGGGAAGTAAAGTTCAACATCAGCGCCGATGGCGTGGAAGATAACGTCACGTTCAATATTGTGCTTGGCGGGTAAAGTTTGCCCTCACCCTAACCCTCTCCCAAAGGAGGGGGGAACAGACTCTCTTCTCCCGCTGGGAGAAGGGTTGGGGATGAGGGATTTTGGAGCAACCATGAAAAAGTATATTTTACTCACAGGCATTTTTCTCACGCTCTCGGCGGGGATTCTGCTCGGGTGCAGCGCCCAAGCCTCTCTGTGGTCTGAGGCGGAGGTGGAATTGATGCGCTCGCTGTGGATCGGCAGTCTGCCCGAGTTGCCGCCCGATCCATCCAATCAATTTGCCGACAATCCGCGCGCAGTGGCGTTGGGCGCAAAATTATTTTCCGACACCCGTTTCAGTTCCAATAACGAAGTTTCGTGCGCCACCTGTCACATCGCGTCGAAAGACTTTCAGGATGGTTTGCAACTCGCGCAGGGCGTCGGCACCACTGACCGCCGCACGATGCCGATTGCCGGGACGGCATACAGCCCCTGGTTGTTCTGGGACGGGCGCAAGGACAGCCAATGGGCGCAGGCGTTGGGTCCGTTGGAAAGCGCGGTGGAGCACGGCGGCACGCGCGCGCAATATGTGAAATTAATTCAGGAGCATTACAAGGATGAGTACGAAGCGTTGTTCGGCGCATTGCCCGATTTTTCAGATGAGAGCCGTTTCCCCGTGCCCGCCGCGCCGATTGACGATGACGTTGCCGCGGCGAATTGGGCAGGCATGACCGAAGCAGACCGCGAAGCAGTGACGTTGGTGTATGTGAACATGGGCAAGGCGATTGCCGCTTTCGAGCGGACGATCATGCCCGGGGAATCGCGCTTCGATCTGTACGTTGAAGCGGTTCTGGCAAATGACATCTCAGCCGCCCGTGACATTTTCACCGCCGACGAAGAAGCAGGCTTGAAGTTATTCCTGAACGAAGCGAATTGCACGCGTTGTCATAACGGACCTTTGCTGACGGACAACGACTTCCACAACACGGGCGTGCCAGCTGTAGCCGATTTGCCCGAAGACACAGGTCGCGCACGCGGCGCACAGCAGGTACTTGCGGACGAATTCAACTGCCTGAGCAAATATAGTGACGCCACCCCTGAAGATTGCAAGGAATTGCGCTTCATGCTCGCAGAAGGCGAAGAACTGGAACGTGCCTTCAAAGCACCATCACTGCGAGATGTCGCAAATCGCGCGCCGTTCATGCACGCAGGTCAATTTGCCACGCTTGAAGAAGTATTAAGTCACTATAACAATGCCCCCGATGCGCCAAACGGTCATTCGGAATTGGAAGTTCTCAATTTGAGCGATGCGCAATTGCAAAAGATCATGGCGTTCTTGAAGACGTTGACGACGATCAAATAGACGATGGACGATGGACGATAGACCATGAAGCGGTCTATCGTCCATCGTCAGATAAAGCGGGGAGGATCTTCCCCGTCACTTCGCCGAAGCCGACGCGGTAGCCGTCTCCCTGACAGTAGCCCTTCATGGTGATGGTGTCGTCGTCCTGTAAAAATTTTCGGGTTTCCCCATTGGGTAATTGAATCGGTTTTTCGCCGCGCCAGGTCAGTTCGAGCATCGAGCCGTAACTGTCTTCCGTTGGTCCGCTGATCGTGCCGGTGCCGCACAGGTCACCCGTCCGCATGTTACAGCCTGTAACGGTGTGATGCGCAAGCATTTGCTCCAGACTCCAATAGAGGTGCTTCATATTCGAGCGGCTGATGGTCTGCGCTTCGTCCATCGTTGCGGATTGCAGAGTCACTTCGAGAGTAATATCAATTCCACTTGTTGAACCAGTTCCGAGGTAGGGAAGAGGCGCAGGGTCTTGCTGCGGTCCCTGCACGCGGAAGGGTTCGAGCGCGTCCATCGTCACCACCCAGGGCGAAATGGACGTCGCAAAATTCTTGGCAAGGAAGGGTCCGAGCGGCTGGTATTCCCATGCTTGGATGTCGCGCGCGCTCCAGTCGTTGAGCAAGACCATGCCGAAGATGTGTTCGTGCGCGTTCTCGATGGAGATCGGTTCGCCGAGGTCGTTACCCGTGCCGATGAAGAACCCCATCTCCAATTCAAAATCCAACTGACGCGACACGGTAAATTCCAAAGGCGCATCTTTCGGCTTCACCTGTCCGCGCGGACGGATGACATCCGCCCCCGAAAGCACCACCGAACTCGCGCGTCCATGATAGCCGACGGGCAGATGCAGCCAGTTGGGCATGAGCGCATTTTCCTTGCCGCGAAACATGATGCCGACATTGGTGGCGTGTTCGCGCGAGGCGTAGAAATCGGTGTAATCGCCGATGTCAACGGGCAAATGCATTTGGACATCGTCCACAGGAATCAACGCCAGCACGCGCATCGCCTCTTCCCAGACCGTGTCGCCGCCTGCGCTGAGCAGGTCGGTCAAACGCTGACGGATTCTCCGCCACGTCTCACGCCCTGCGGACATGAAGCGGTTGAGGGACGCATCCGCGAAGAAGCTGTAATGCCCGTCGAATAATTTTTGCTCGTCGAGGAAGGCAAGGTCAACGACGAAATCTCCCAATCGCGTCCCCACGCGCGGGGATGGATTTTCCTTGGTTGAGAAAATTCCATACGGCAGGTTTTGGATCGAGAAATCGGATTCGGGGGGGATTTCGATAAAGGATTTGAGCATTATCTTATTCATCAGCCATTTTCAAAATTTCATCTACAAGCGCTGGCGATACGGAAAAACCAGACCTTTGCAATTCTTCAATTTCTGATTTTAAGTTTGAAACAAGACCGAGTTGTTTAGCTTTGAGCAGAATTCCAAGCGTGCCGATCTTTGGGATATTAAGTTGGGATAATTTTCTGCGTCCCTTCTTCTCATCCATCAAAACCCAGTCGGCATTCATTTCACTGGCAAGGACAATCGTCTCGACTTCGCCCAAGTCCATTTCGTCAAGCAGCACGTTCACTGCAAGTCGGTCTTTTATCTCAACAATATGAATCCAATCCGCACTGGCAACTTCCTGTTTGGCGCGGCTTCCCGTCCTGCCAAAAGTAACGGTCTCATCAAAAACCGCCTGAGGAATATATACTTCCCCAAAGAGTTCCTGCAAAAGTCCCAACCTGCCGATGGATGCCAAGCCGATCAATGGTGTGGTATCGGAAACAACGATCATTTTTTCGCTTTTGGGGAAAGATTTTTAACCGCTTCCAATTCTTCCTTGATCTCATCTTCCGAGTAATTGATGAAAGCAATGCCGCGGGTTTTCAGCAGTTGGATGAACTCCATGCGGGAAATCCCCAGCAATTTCCCCGCCTTGCCAGAGGAAATCTTCCCTTCAGAGAAAAGCGAAAAGACCAACCACTCCGAAATGCGGCGCTGGATTTCGTCCTGTTCCAAACCCAGGTGAAGCAGGTTGTTTGGAATTTGCACGTTAAAGGTTGTCTCTGTCATCGGAAACTCCTTGTTTCCAGTATTTTAGCACGGGAGGGTATCCTTTCTGTATTGATAGTTGCGGACAAAAAATCTGCTCCACAACTGGTCGAATAATTTTTGCTCGTCGAGGAAGGCGAGGTCAACGACAAAATCACCCAGCCGCGTGCCCACGCGCGGGGATAGATTTTCTTTTGTGAAGAAAATTCCGTAGGGGAGGTTCTGGATGGGGAAATCGGATTCGGGGGGGATTTCGATAAAGGATTTGAGCATTTCACAGCCTGTTCAATTATGAAATTTATGTTGTTCGAATTATAGCAAACTGTTTTGCCCATCCTGCCTTATAATCCCGGCATGACAGCCACCTGGCATTCCCTCCCTCTCGGCGACGGCATCATGGCAGACGAGCCGTCCAATGAAATCTGCGCGATGTTTGAAGAAATGTTCGCGTCCGCGGGCGAGCCTGCGGATATGGCAGTCTTCACGCGGCACGAGTCGGAAGGACGTTTGCACTGCGAGGTAATCGCGTATTTCTCCCCGTCCGCTTCGGGTGTGGCAAAACGCTTCGATGCAGAACCATGCTCAAG
This sequence comes from Anaerolineales bacterium, assembly GCA_020060625.1. Taxonomy (GTDB): domain Bacteria; phylum Chloroflexota; class Anaerolineae; order Anaerolineales; family Villigracilaceae; genus Villigracilis. Next base: position 8,801 of record JAGUZU010000133.1, read on the forward strand.
ACCGGCGAGAAGCGGGCTTGGTCTGCTGGCAGGGAACGAAGAGGCTTGGGTGGCGCTTTTCCCCGAATTCGGATCATGAATCCATCAAATAAAAAGACCTCGGAAGTAATTGGCTTCCGAGGTCTTCGTTTTATTTTCTAAAGAAATTCGAAATGAAGAACCAGATATTTGCGGGACGTTCCGCCAGACGCCGCATGAAGTATGGATACCAATGCGTGCCAAACGGGACGTACACGCGCACGGGGTAGCCTTCTTTTACAAGGTTTTCCTGCAAGTCGCGGCGGATGCCGTGAAGCATTTGAAATTCAAGTCCGCTTTTCGGCAACCCAACCTTTTGAGCGTAATTCTTCGCAAATACGATGCGTTTGTCGTCGTGTGAGCCGATGGCGGGAATGGGCGGTGTGCGCCCGTCTTCGCTCAGTTCGGATTTCATTGCAAGCGCGGCGTCTATCAAAATCTTGGTGAGCAGATCGAAGTTCGCATCCACATCCGCTTTTTTGGGGAAGGCTTTATCAGGCGGCTCGCGATACGCGCCCTTGACCAAACGCACCCGCGCGCCATCCTGCGCGAGGCGGCGCGTGTCCGCTTCGGCGCGATAGAGGTACGACTGCATGACCATGCCGACATTGTCATAGCCTTTTTCGCGCATGGCGTAATACAGACTGACGGTCTTGTCGGTGTAGGGTGTGTCTTCCATGTCGATGCGGATGAAGGTCTTGTTTTGACGCGCGCGGGCGAGGATGCGTTCGAGGGTTTCGGCGCACAAGACTTCGTCCAAGCCAAGCCCGATCTGAGTCAGCTTGATGGAGACATTGCCCCGCAGGGCAGGATCAGCTCCGAGCGCGTCGAGAGTCGCAAAGATGTCATCCGCGGCTTGCTGCGCCTCTTCAGGCGTGCTGGTGTGTTCGCCGAGATGGTCGAGCGTTGCATTGATCCCCTTCGCGTTCAATTCGCGCATAACGCGAATGGCGTCTTCGAGTTTTGTTCCGGCAACGAAACGGGAGGCGGTGCGCCAGGCAAATCCCCAACTGGTGATCAAATTTTGCGCCCAAACAGCTTTGGACAGGTAGATGAAGAGAGAGCGTAGCATATCCATCCTTGCAGAGGTGGGGTGTCGTTAATGTACGACTTATTCTAGCACAAGCGACCCGTTTCGGTATGTTATACTTTTTACGTGATTTTCATCATGTTTTTGGAGGCTACGTGAGAAACCGCAACACCAACACCATCCTTCGGGGTGCATCCATCCTGTTTCTGACAGCCGCCCTCGTGCTGACCATTACATCCCTGATCGCCTACAGCCGCCAAAGAAACAACTATCCATCCAGCATGACAATCGCCGGCGTGCCGGTCGGCGGACTTTCGCCCGCGCAGGCTTCCCAGCGATTGCTCGAAGTCTATACCTCCCCCATCGAAGCGCAATACAATAATGCCGTCTTTCACATCGACCCCGGCACGGTTGGTTTTCAAGTAGATGTGGAAACCATGCTCGCTGCGGCAGACCTCACCCGCACGGGCGGTTCCTTCTGGGGCGGATTTTGGGATTTCATCTGGAATCGTTCCCCGCTCGAAACGCAGATTCCTTTGAGCGCTTCGATCTCGGAGGACCGTCTGCGCGAGTACCTGCAAAACGAGATCGCCTCGCGCTACGACCAGCCGCCTGAACCCGCGCAACCGATTCCCGGCGGGACCTCGTTCCTGCCCGGCGCGCCCGGGCAGACTCTCGACCTCGACCGCGCCGTCCTGCTCATCACCGACGCCTTGCGGTCGCCAACAAACCGCACAGTCGCTTTGACGTTCACAAGAAGCACCGCAGCAAGACCCACCATCGAAAACCTCGAGATTCTGCTCAAACAAATCATCATCACTTCCGATTTCGATGGGCTGATCGGCTTCTACATGATGGATTTGCAGACCGGGCAGGAGATCCATTTTGCGATCAACAACAAGCAGGAAATCCCGGTCGAGCCGGACATTGCTTTCACGGCATCCAGCACGATCAAGGTTCCCATCGTGGCATCTTACCTGATCAACCGCGGAAGCAACCTGGATGCCGAAACCGCGGATGTCATTTCACGCACGCTTGGCAGGTCGGATAACTCCGCCACAGACCTGGTCCTCGAACGCATCGACCCGCACAATGGTCCCATCATCGTTACGCATGACATGGAAGCCATCGGTTTGCAAAGCACTTATCTGGGCGGCATGTTCTATCTCGGCGCGCCCAACCTGTTACCCAACCGAGTTACCCCCGGCAACTCCAGACCCGATGTATTCGCAGACCCCGATCCATACTCGCAAACCACCCCTTCCGAAATGGGCATCCTTCTGGCAGACTTGTACCAATGCGCCCAAAACGGCGGAGGCGCGCTGATCGCCGCCTTCCCGGATAAGGTCAGCCCGGACACATGTCAACTGCTGATTGATTTCATGGCTCAAGACAAGCTTGGCGCGCTCATTCAAGGCGGCGTGCCGGACGGGACTCTCGTTCCGCACAAACACGGCTATGTTCTTTCGAGAGACGGTGTCATGCACGACACCAGCGATGCGGGCATCGTCTATACCCCCGGCGGAAATTTTGTGCTGTCCATTTACACCTATCACCCCGTCCAAAACATCTGGGATATTACAAACCCGCTCTTTGTAAGCCTGTCTCAGGCAATTTATAATTACTTCAATATTTCAATTCAATGACCGTTAAACCCGTTTTCAAATGAAAACGGGTTATTTTTTCATACTTCGTATATAATCTGACTTATGAGCGCCTCGCTGGGACTTTACCGCCTTCAACAAGTGGACCGCCAAATGGACCGCGCGCGCGCGGAGTTGGAATCCATCCGCAAGACACTCGAAAATGACGCCGAACTACAAGCGGCATTCGCGCGCCTGAAACAGGCGCAGGATGAAAATCACCGCGCTCACCATGAAATGAAAAACGCCGAAGCGGAGGTGGAGGCGCAAAAAATAAAAATGGAGCAGGTCGAATCCAGTTTGTACGGCGGCAGCGTGAAGAACCCGAAGGAACTTCAGGATTTGCAAAAAGATGCGGCATCGTTAAAAAAGCATCTTGCCACGCTCGAGGAACGACAACTGGAAGCCATGGTCAAAGCGGAGGAGGCGGAGACCGCGTTACAGGATGCGACGTCCGCGCTGGAGAACATCCAATCCCGGCTGGGCGAGGAACACAAAAAACTGATCGAGACGCAGTCGTCGCTCAAGAAACAGATGGAAAGCCTGGCAGATGAACGCGAGGCGGCGCTTGCGCCCATCGAAAGCGAAACGCTTCGCATCTACGAGGGACTCCGCATTCAGAAACACGGTGTTGCGGTGACGGAAGTTGAGGATGGAGCCTGCGCCTCGTGCGGCACGACCATCAACGCCGCCCTTCAGCAAAACGCCCGTTCGCAGAAACAACTCGCCGCCTGCCCGTCATGCGGACGTATTCTTTTCGCAAATTAGATCCCAGATGTTTGCCACTTTACTCGACCCGCTCTCCTTCTTTATCGGTTTCGCCACTGCCTCGGTATTCTGGTTTCTTGTTGCCCGCGCGCGTCCGTTATGGGATGAATTTCGCGCCGGTTGGGCTGAACAGCGCGAAACGGCGCATAAACGCAAGACGAACACAGTCGAGGAGAATCACCGCCGCGCCACGCTGCGCCGCGCGCAGGGAATGCACCTTGCGTCGCAGCTCTTTGCATTGGATGAAATCCTTCAAGAACCGCTGTTGCTTGCTCCGCGTCAACCTGTCGAACCGGGGACGCCTCCAAAATTCGAAGATATTATCACGCACACGCTTCCATATCTTCCCACTTGGCCCGAGATCGCCGCTGTCTACAACCCCAGGATGCTCACCCTGCCACAAGCGCTCGCCGGGAACGCAAACATCGCGATCATCGGTCAACCAGGCGTCGGGAAGACGGTGGCTCTGGCTCACATCGCAAGTCTCGCCGCGAATCGAAGCGACGAATTGGAATCGCTCAAGGATGCGGTTCCGGTCCTCGTTCATGTCGCGGATTTAAACCTTCCGATAAATGATACAAAAAACGCGCTCTCTCCCCTGATCGAAGCCGCTTCGGAACATGCGCCAATCCTGGATGTTGGTCGGCTCCCAAATTTCTTCCAGTCCGTCTTCAAAGATGGAAATGCCCTGCTTCTTGTGGACGGTTACGATGAAATCCCGCATGAAGAACAGACGATTGTCGCTGATTATCTACGAATCATCCTCAAGGCATATCCAAAGACGCGCGTTGTAACAACCGGCACGCCGGAGTTTCTGGATGGGCTCATTCCGCTCGGCTTCGTGCCGCTGGCGTTATGCGCATGGTCCGAGCAGAAGAATCGGAAATTCATTGAACACTGGGGACAGCTATGGACCCAGACCGTGGCAATGGAGGCATGGGCGCAAAAAGGACTCGAACAGGTCGATCCGATTCTGCTCAACACCTGGATCGGCACGGATAATGCCAGCCTCTCGCCGCTCGAACTAACCTTGAAAGTATGGGGCGCATACGCAGGCGACAGCCTGGGACCGCACGTGCTTGAAGCCATTGCCACGCACATTCGCAGGATCGCGCCGCCCAATACGCCCCTTGCCGCGCTCGAAACGCTTGCCAGCCAGTCTGCCATGAGCGCGCAGCCTGTTTTTGATCCGTCCAAGGCGAGAGAATGGGTAAAGGCTTTTGATCTGCCTGCGGACAAAACGGAGGGTGAAACACCCGAACCTGTCGAAGCCGCGGGGGAAGAGACAAAGGAAACAAAGACCCAGCCATTAAAGGGGAAAAAAGGCGGAAAGACCGTCACAGCGCCGTCTTCCGGATTACTTGCAAAGATGGCATCCAGCGGATTGCTGATCGCCAACCCGAATAACAAGATGCGGTTTGTTCATCCAGTTTTCGCCGGGTATCTCGCCGGACATTCGCTCTCGAGTTTCCAAATCGAGGAAACCATTTTGAACCAGCCGGACTGGTCCGGGAAACTGCTCGCAATGCGTTATTTTGCCGCGCACGGCGATGCGGCTAAATTGGTGCAATCCATGATGGAGTTCTCGCGCCTGCCCATTCATCGTCCGCTCTTTGCGGCAGCCCGCTGGCTGCGCGACGCGCCGCGCAACGCCGCCTGGCGCGGCAAGTTATTTGCCACGCTTGCCGCCATCATGCAAACCGAAGGCATCCCCCTTAGCCTGCGGGGGCAAGCCATGGCGGCATTTGTTTACAGCAACGATCCAAGCGCCGCAAAATTGTTCCGTCAGTTTTCAACCTCCCTGACGTTCGAACTCGTCCAACTTGCCGTATTGGGTTCGGGCGCGCTTAAAGATGCAAAGGCTGTGGACAGATTGGAAAAAGCGCTGGAGGCGCCCAGTCTCTCCGTACAGCGCGCGGCTTGCATGGCGCTGGTCGCCATCGGCACAAATGAATCTTTGGAAGCCGTCGCCCGCGTCCTGCTTCATGGCGATGAAGAAGTGCGCCGCGCCGCAGGCGAAGCGCTGGCAAACGATCCAAAGGAGGGCCACGCCATGCTGCGCGACGGCGTTACACTGGACGACCTCCTCCTGCGCCGTTCCGTCGTATATGGGCTGGGACGCATCCATGAACCCTGGGCGCTCGAACTTCTTCATAAAGCGCAGGTGGAAGACGAACAATGGATCGTCCGCAACGCCGCTTCCGAAGCGCTGGATGCAAATACGAATGCCGGTTCCTACGCCCCCAAAAAACTCACTCCCCCCGCCGAAACGCCCTGGCTTATCGAATATGCGGCAAAGAAAGGGATGGGAATTTCTCCCGGCGCTCCCGTAACCGACCTGCTTCTGCTGGCGCTGAAAGACGACGATCTCGAAGTACGCATCGCCGCGCTCTCATACCTGAAGTTCACGCCCAAGAAGGAAGTCATCGCGGAGATCTATGGAACAATGTACAAGGACGATCCCGAATTGCGCGAAACGGCGTATAACATCCTTTGGGAACTTGGGACATCGGGCATAAAACTCCCCCACCCGAACGAATATGAAATGAGTTGACCATGCTAATTACGAACGCCAACATAATCACCTGGGAATCGCCCAACCGCATTTTGTCCAACCACGCCATCTATATCGAGAGCGGGCGCATCAAGGAAATCGGCAGCACAAAATCTCTCACTGCCAAATACCCAAAAGCCAAAAAAAACGATGCCGGCGGTCAATACGTGATGCCGGGCAACATCTGCGCCCACACCCATTTCTATGGCGCATTCGCGCGCGGCATGGCAATCCCCGGACCCGCTCCAAAAGACTTTCCTGAAATTCTCCAAAAACTGTGGTGGCCCCTCGACCGTTCGCTGGATGCCGAGGGCATCCGCTATTCGGCGCTCGTCTGTCTCGTGGACGCGATCAGGCACGGCACCACCACGCTCATAGACCATCACGCCTCCCCAAATTTTATTGACGGCTCGCTCGACGTCATCGCGGACGGCGTGGATAAAAGCGGACTGCGCGCCGTGCTTTGCTATGAAGTGACCGACCGCGACGGCAGCGAAAAAGCCAACGCGGGCATCAAGGAAAATGTCCGGTTTTTAAAGCGCCTCGCATCAGACCCGCACCCGCGTCTCGCCGGGACCTTTGGCTTGCACGCCAGCCTGACGCTTTCCGGCGCCACCCTGCAAGCCTGCCGAGGCGCCGCCCCCGAAGGAACGGGGTTTCACATCCACGCCGCCGAACACGAATCGGATGAATACGACAGCCTGGCAAAATCCAACCTGCGTGTGATGGATCGTCTGCAAAAACATGAAATTCTCGGACCGAATACCATCACCGCGCACGGCGTCCATTTGGATGCGCGTGAAATGGAAATCGTGCGCGAGACTGGAACCTGGCTGACGCACCAGCCGCGCTCCAACATGAACAACGGCGTGGGGGTCGCGCAAATCGAGTCTATGATGCGGCTGGGGATAAAAGTCTGTCTAGGAAACGACGGCTTCTCCAACGCCATGTGGGAAGAATGGAAAACCGCCTATCTCCTGCACAAAGTCCATCACCGCGACCCGCGCCGCATGGGCGGATATGATGTGACCCAAATGGCGGTGTATAACAATGCGGCGCTCGCCGGTATGTTCTTCCCCGCCGCCCCGATTGGAGTCGTTGCTCCGGGCGCGGTCGCCGACTTGATCTTCGTGGATTACCACCCCTACACCCCGCTCACGGACGGCAACCTGCCCTGGCACATCATCTTCGGCTTCCAGCAAAGCATGGTGACCGCCACAATGGTGGGAGGCAAGTTCCTGATGAAAGACCGAAAACTGCTCACGCTCGACGAAGCGGAGATCGCCGCGCGCGCAAGGGAGATCGCGCCGCGCATCTGGAAGAAATACGAGGAAGAAGTTGCGAAAATTCTGTAATAAAACGGAGAATTCATGAAAGGCGAACAACTTTTATTATCCATTGCAGTATTGGGAGGAACAGGAAAGGAAGGCAAGGGACTTGCCTATCGCTGGGCGCGCGCGGGCTACCATGTATTGATCGGCTCGCGGGACGAGGAAAAGGCAAAAAACGCAGCGAACGAGATCAGGGAAATGCTCGAGGATGGAGTCTCTGTGACAGGGCTGGGCAACCTCGAGGCAGCGCGCGAAGCGGATATCGTCGTGCTGACCGTTCCCTATTCCGCGCATCGCGCCACGCTGGAATCGGTCAAAGACGCCTTGAAGGGAAAGATTCTGGTGGATGTGACCGTGCCGCTCGCGCCGCCGAAGGTATCCACCGTGCAGATGCCGCCCGCCGGTTCCGCCTCGCAGGAGGCAAGGGAGATCGTGGGCGCAGAAGTGGAAGTGTGCGCGGCGTTTCAAAATATTTCGCATGAGCATCTGATGGGAGGTTCGGACGTGGAATGCGATGTTCTGGTAACCGGCACAAGCAAGGATGCGCGCGGGGAAACGCTCAAATTGGTACAGGCTGCCGGACTGACCGGCTGGGACGCCGGATCAATCGAAAATTCGGTTGTGGTCGAGGGATTGACCAGCGTGTTGATCGGCATCAATAAAAAATACGGCTCGACCCATGCGGGGATCAAAATCACAGGGGCAAAGAATTCATAGAACCCGCCGAATATGCCCCTGACCCTGACTGCTCTTAAGAATATTCCCTTCATCCGCCAGGGCGACAACCTGGCGGATGTCATTCTTCATTCCATCGAACCCAATGACGTGAAATTGCAGGACGGCGACATTTTCGTCCTTGCGCAGAAGGTCGTCAGCAAGGCGGAAGGGCGGATGGTCAATCTCGCGGATGTCGAGCCGTCGCCTCGCGCGCTGGAATTGGCTGGTCAAACAGAGAAAGATGCGCGTCTCGTCGAGTTGATGCTGCAAGAAAGCAGCGAAGTGGTCCGGTTTCGCAAAGGTGTAATCGTTGTTGAACATAAATTGGGATTCATTTGCGCCAATGCGGGCATTGACCATTCCAACGTGATGGGCGGCGGTGAAAATGGAGAGTTCGTCCTGTTGCTGCCAAAAGACCCGGATGAATCGGCGAAACAAATCCGCGAACAGGTGGAAGAGAAAACGGGGAAACAAATTGGGGTGATGATTATCGATTCGCACGGACGCGCATGGCGGAATGGAACGGTTGGAATCTGCATTGGCTTGAGCGGGATTCCTGCGCTGGTGGATGAGCGCGGCTGGCAAGACCTTTTTGGCTGCACGCTCATTGCCACTGTTGTCGGTGTGGCAGATGAACTTGCCGCCGCCGCCTCGCTCGTGATGGGTCAGGCTGCCGAGGGGACTCCCGTCGTACATGTGCGCGGCTTTCCCTATCCACTTGGGAATGGAACACTCAAGGAAATCATCCGACCCAAAGAGCAGGATATGTTCCGATAAAGGCTCATTGGGAATCGCCGTGATTAAAACCTTTTTGGACACGGATTGCACGGACAACACGGATTTCTAAAGACTTTGGCTCATGTGCAATCTGTGTGCGGACGTTAGAGAACGTCCGCTACGCAGGCATGTTTTTGCACAACTTTTACACATGAGCCAAGGCTTTTTCTGTGCGAATCCGTGAGACTTGTACTAAGCCTGTCGAAGTATCCGTGTCGTCCGTGTACAGAATCACGGTAACTCCCGGAGAACCCCGATAAAGTCTGAAACTAAAGGGGCGTCGCCTTGCTATAATCAGTACTTCACGAAAGCGCATAATGGGCGTTCCCCAACAGAGTGCGACCTACGCCGGGTTTATAGTATTGCTCTGTAAAAACTACGCCTACCGCGAAGATTTTGCGCGTAGGTCGGATTGCCAATCCGACTTACTTTGGCTGCGGCTTGCCGCGCTA
>JAGUZU010000137.1 GCA_020060625.1 Anaerolineales bacterium
GGCTTGGTTCAAGGATGTCGAATTTCTTTTTTGAAGTGGATGTGCTGCGCATGCGCTCCTCCCATGCAGTTTTTTCTTTAGTTTATTACACGTCTCCGCGTTCATTCCTTTACATTTTTGTTAGGAGGCAAAAGATATGGAACAAAAAGGCGCTTCGAGAAATTCTCGAAGCGCCTTTAATCTATCCCTTCGCCTCTCCTGTATCTCCGCCGCTGCTTCCGCCGCCTCCCAACCCCTTGCCGGGAGAAGCGATCTTTTTCAGCAGGTCATACCAGAAGGACGAGCCTTGCGAGACAGCCATCACCGTTAAGCCAAGACCCAGCAGCTTCAGCACAATATAGGAAGACCAGCCCATCGGATCTGTGCCGGCTTCAGGGAGTTCCATGCGCCACCAACCGACGTTGACGGTCAGGTCGCTTAATTCCTGGATCAAGTCAGTGACGGTGGCGTCCACCCCCTCCTGCTGGACGACCATTTCCGCTTTGGCGGCTGCAAGAGCGCGCACTTCGGCATCCAACCACAAGGTTCGCACCAGTTGGATGCTGTCCACGCCAAGCAGGAGGGTGACGACAAAGGACAGCGTGATCACAAAACTGCGCGCATTCGAGCGGAAGGTTGCCGCCGCTTGTTCCATCAAACCCGTAAAGTAAGCGTTGGAACGCTTGCGCAAATCTTCGAGATTGGTCACGCCCTGGTTGATCCATCGGAGAAATGCCTGCTTGCCATCCGAATCCGGGAGTTGATTGATCAAAGCGGTCAACTGACTCGCATCCAATTGGGTGTTTGCCGTAAACCCGGCGATGTCGAAATAGGCGTCCACCAGGGTGGCTACGGGAATCTTTTCGACCATTTTCGGCTCGGTCGCCGATTTGAAGACGCTTAGGAAGTTTTTATACCGAATTGGGCGCAACGCCTGGATTTGCGGGAGTTCGACCAGATCGCCCAGTTTTGCGTCGCCCACGATCTTGACCAGGTATTTCTGCAAAGCCTTGCCGCGCGTCTCCAGGGATTCGTTGATCCATTGTGTGATCAATGAAACGATGGAACCCAAAACGTAATAGATGAATATCAAACCGATGACTACTTCAAGAATCTGTGAAATGCCCATGGTGTTCTCCTCGCTATGGTTTAATGTTTTAGATTTTCCAACTCAACAAGCCAATCCAACGGCTTGCTCCAACGAACGCGCTCCTGTATTTCGGTATGCTTATTTACAGGTCTTTCCCATTTCGGTCCGCGGGGACCTGACTCTTCGTTCAACAAGCTTTTTACGCCCCACAGACCCTTATATTGTACCCATCCCGGCTTGGAATTCAATAGGATGGGCTTCCATTCCTTTACAGCCGGACGCGCAACCTCCCGTTCAGACATGACTTCCTTGAGATAGTCAACCGACCGTTTATAGGGAGCTTTTGCCCCCACCCCTGCGGGACGGATGCGAAACCCATCCCCAGCCGCAATCTCCATCGGCAGGCTGACGACATAATGGTCGGTCTCATCCACCATCTCGTCGAAGGCGTGTTCCGTAAAAATGTTGAGATGCCCCTCCTGAACCTCTTTCAAGGCGATGTTCCGCGCCTTTTGGTCGGGGTTAAATAAAAGGAACAGGTAGCGGATCAAGCCGTCGATCCAGAAAAGGAGGCGTTGCACCCTGCCGGATCGATACATGCCCGGCGAACGGATGATATCAGGTTTGCTGTAATTGGCATGTGATCCAAGCGCCACATAAACAACGGGATGCGTGGTCTCCTTTCCATTCTCATCCACAGCCTTGATTGTCGCCTGCCATTTCTCGATGTTTCCCGCACCATGCTGGGAAAGCAGAAGCGAATGCGGCAAACCGTTCTTGAGATAAACCGCCGCCATTTCCCAATCCCCTTCGTGATGATTCATGCCGTTTGCCGCCAGCCGCCAGTCGTTGAAGGCGTAGAAAAAATGATATTGCAGGATCGTCCATTCGCTTCCCCGCTCATCCGCCTCATGCAAGACCCGTCCGTAATAAACGGGCTGGGGATGTTCTTTCAAAATCTCCGCATATTGATGATACGCCTCCTGCGCGATCTTCTCCGTCGCCTGCGAAAGCATGTCCATGATCAAGCCGGGACCTTCCGGCAGGATATGCTCGATGATGAATTTCAAAACGCGCATCATGGAATAAAACAGGAACAGGAGATAGATGGGCAAAAGAATAAGATATTCCACCCCGATGCTGACGTACTCGCTCGGTCGAAGAAAGAACCAAACCGGCGCAATGCCAAGCGCCAGGAAGAAGATCACCGCCAAAACAGCCGGAATGATCCGCAGGCGAATTGGCGAAGCCAGCATAAAAATAATCAGCGCCCCAATCAACGAAGCGGCAACGACAATCTCCAAACCCGCCAACCCAAAGAAAAACCATCCCGCCGCCGCGCCCAAAATTGAACTGATCACCCACCATATCCACGCGTCGAAATCGTTCAAGGGGCGGTTCACAAAACGCAGGAAATATTGCTCGCTTTTAAGGCTGCCGATCTTATGGATCAACGGTTCGTTCAAATGGGCGAACAACTCCGCCGCCCCCTGCGGACCGTCGGGGAAAAGGGAACACCTCTCCAAATAAGGCTCGACCGCCATCGGAAAAAAACGCTCGCTTTTCGCAAAGCGCAAAACGGGTTCATATTTTTCAAGCAATTCCAGGTCGGTCACGTTGCCTCTGCTATGGTATAACCGCGATTATGGACATTGAAAAACTGGAGCGGCAATTTGCCGCCTATTTTAACGCCAAATCCGAAATCGTTGTCCGCGCGCCGGGACGCGTGAATTTGATCGGCGAACACACCGATTATAACGACGGGTTTGTCCTGCCAATCGCAATTGACCGCGCCATTTGGATTGCGATTCGTCCCCGCGCCGATGACCAGGTCCGCCTCTTCTCTCTCGACCTGAAAACTGGTTCGGCTTTTCAGTTGCATTCCCTCGTCCGGGAATCTGGGTGGATCGAATATCCCAAAGGGGTTGCCAACGAATTAATGAAAGCGGGCTATCCTCTGCGCGGCTTCGACGGGATCATGGCAGGGGATGTCCCGCGCGGAGCGGGCTTGTCCTCTTCAGCCGCGGTTGAATTGGCGACTGCGCGCGCTTTTGCTGCCGTGTCAGGTTTCGAGTGGGATGCGCGGAAAATGGCGGAGATCGCGCAAAAAGCCGAACATGAATGGGTCGGCGTCCGCTGCGGAATTATGGATCAGATGGCAAGCGCCGCCTGCAAGGAGGGTTACGCTTTGTTTCTGGATTGCCGGTCGCTTGAAGCTCAACATATCCCCCTGCCCGGCAGTGTCTCGGTCGTCGTTCTCGATACATCCACCCGCAGGGGGTTGGGGAAAACGGCATATAACCTCCGGCGCAGTCAATGTGAAAAGGCGGCGCAATGGTTTGGCGTGAAGAAATTGCGCGATGTCAGCGTGGAAATGTTCGAAGAAAAATCAAGGAAGGAAAGAGGATTAAATAAGGAAGCGCTCAAAAGAGCCTGGCACGTCGTCACAGAAAATGCGCGCGTTTTGGAAGCCGTCGAAGCGATGAGAAATGAGGATATGGAACAGTTGGGAGGATTGCTGAACGCCAGTCACAACAGCCTGCAAAATGATTTTGAGGTCACGAATGAGGCGCTGGACGTTATGGTGGAATGCGCGCGCGAACAGGAAGGCTGCTACGGGGCGCGCATGACAGGCGCAGGCTTTGGAGGGTGCGCGGTGGCGCTGGTCAGGCGGGAAAAGGTTCAGGAGTTTGAAAAGGCTGTTGAAAGGGCATACAGGTCAAGGCTTGGATTGGAGGCGGGGATTTATATCTGCAAGGCGAGCGAAGGGGCGGGCGTCGTTCAAAAATAAACGGGACACTGAAAAAGTGTCCCGTTGTTGATTTAGGTGAACGCCATTTGTTCCATTTCCAACTGGCGTTTGCGGCGTTGTCGTTTGATGATCTTCTCCGCGGCAATGCGCGTTTGGCGCAGCTGGGCGTTCCGAATGATCAGGTTCATAAATTTGGTGTGATCTATCGGGTCGTTGAGAAGCGAGAAATCGGCGGAGCCCGGTTCATGCGGCGGGTAGAAAATTCCACAATTGGGGTTGATCTCGAGCATGTAGATGTCGCCGTTCGCATCCATGCGATAGTCGCAGCGGGCATAGCCGTTGCCGCCCAGTTCCTTGAAGACGCGAACGGTTTGTTCGCGCAGAGTCTTATTGATGCGCGTATCTGAAACGACAGCCACCGCCATTTTTTCGTAGTCAACCCATTTCATGTCGTAATGTTTGAAGGATTCGCCTTCGGGGAAGATGAATTCGACCGGGGTGAATGTAAGCGGTTTTTTGGGGTTATCCGGGTTTTCGGCAATGAGGCAGGTGAATTCGCGTCCGTCGACAAATTCCTCGATGAGCGCGCGTCCAAATTCTTCGATCTCGATCTTCAACTGACCGCGCAGGTCTTCGATGTTTTCCACACGCGAACTGCGGCGAATGCCGACGCTTGCATAGCCGTGCGGCGGTTTGACAAGCATGGGAAATTTCAGCCGCTTGACGACTTTCTCGGCATCCTCGACGCGATTGACGAATATCCAGTTCGGGGTTGGGACGGAAACGCGCCTTGCGGCATTCTTCATTTCATCGCGCGTGGGGTCGAAGAATTTCGAGTCGGCGCCGCTGAATGCAGCATTGTATTTTTCCAGGGCATGCACAAGCGCAATCCCCGATAGCGGGTCGTCGGGCGTGCCGTCGCATAAATTGATGAATACGTCCACCCCTTCATCCACCAGGTTTTTGATTTGCACTTCAACGTTGGTTGGCTGTACCATGTGCTGTTTCCAGCGGTATCCATCCATATAAGGAGACGGATCATAGGGGGGATCGTTTTCATCCGGCAAACTTGTCAATACGCAAATGTACATGATGTTTCCTTTGTTGTCTTTCTCGATCACACGTTGACCTGTCGTTTCGATTTCAATCAGCCGTGTTTGTAATGATTGATCATCTGTTTCGATGCGATAACAATCAATGCGATAAGTTATAAGTTATTTTATACATAACTATTGATTTATGTAAAGGTTTTTTGCTATATTAGTTTCTTAAAATATTGCAAGTATTATTTATACTCTTCATCCTGACAAGCCAGTTAATCGTTAAGGTTTTTAAGGTCTTTAACGTCTTTAAGAATAAAGGACGGGCATTTTCGCCCGTCCTTTGATTTCCGAAAATCGCTTAAGGTGTCTATTTAGTGGAATTGCGGCAGGTGTTCCCGGTACGTCTTCAAATAATCATCCAGAATTGACCTGGCAGTATCGAGATCGGCGACGACGGGGTCGAGCAGGAGACATTGCAGGGCTTTCTCGTAATTTCCTTCAACCGCCGCGTCGATGCCCAATTGCGCCGTCATCAATTCGCGGCGGCATAATTCCGCGATCGGTTCGGGCAATGCGCCGACATGCACGGGATGGATCCCCGCCCCATTGACATGGACGGGCGTCTCCACCGTTGCGCCAAAGGGCAAATTGGAAATTTGCCCTACATTCGCCATATTCGCCGCGAGGTGATAATGACTGCCCGCAAAAGCAATGTTCTCGATCATCTCCAATGCGCCTTCGGAATCCGTTTCGAGCAGACCATCGACGGTCATATTTCCGTTCGCCATTTCATTTAATCGGTCGAGGCTGAAGTCGCGCAGACCCGCCATTACCTCCCAGTCATAGAGGCGGATGTTGAACTTTTCCCAGGGTTTGGCGACCGGGTCGCTCATCCATGGCAGGTATTCGCAGAGGTGGGTATCTCCAGGGACGGGGAACAAGCCAAAGTCACGAAAGATGCGGCGCGTCAGCGGCTCGAAAGATTCATCGAGTTCGAAGAAGCGTTTCCTTAAGAGCGGATACAAATCATCGCCCGTGCGCCTGTTATGAATGGAAAGTATCCATGTGAAGTGATTGGTTCCCGCGGCGCGGATATCCACCAGCGGAACGGTTTGATGAACGACCTGCTGTTGAAGCGGATGCTGCATCACATCCGCGTGCATGCCTTCGAGACCGTCGGGAACATGGATGCCGAGGTCTTTTGCAAGCGCAACACCGACCATGCCATAACCGGCATAGATCTGGTGACACAACCCAACGGCTTTTATTTTGCTATGACGATTGACAAGATCGCAAATGCGCACCATTGGATTGGTAAAGTTGATAAACCACGCATCGGGACATGCCTGCTCCATATCGCGCGCGATTTCAAGCACAGGCTTGACATTGCGCGCGGCATGAATGAATCCGCCGGGTCCACCGTTCTCGGCATAGGGCTGGCGCGCGCCATACCTGATCGGAATTTCAAAATCCGACTTCCATAATTCTTCGCGCGGACCCACCTCGATGGCGGATACAACAAAGTTTGCGTCTTCGAGCGCCTCTTTATGATGTTTGTGGGCGGTGATCTGAAATTGCGAATCCCATTCCTGATTCAGTTTTTTTGCAAGGCGGTGGATAATATCGAGGCTTTGCGGGCTGCGATCCACGAGGCGCAGGGTGGAGCCTTTCAATTTTTCGGAACGAAGCAATGCCGAAAGCGTGTTTTCGCCAAACGAAGCGCTCCCCGCACCGATGACAGTGATGGTGGTCATGGATTCTCCTGAATATGTCGTTGTGTAAAAAATAACCACACCGGATTCTCTCCAGCGTGGTTATTTTACTTCGATAAGGAGGGTTTCCGCATCTGTCCATTATTCCGTTTGTATTTCCACTTGGGCGCTCATCCCCCATAAGAGACCTTCGGGCTGTTTGCTCAATTCGATTACAACGGGAAAGACCACGTCCCCGCCGACGGTTTCGGCGATGGGCGAGATGCGTAGAATCCTGCCTTTTACGGTAATATCCAACGCTTCGATGTAAACATCCACGCTTTGACCGATCTTCACGCGGGCAATATCGCGTTCGCTCAAATCTGTGGTTGTGATTTGCATTTTATCCAATGTGGCAAGCGTCAGCACGGTCTGTTGCGCCTGCGCCGGTTCACCGGGGATGACATTCACGGAAACCATCGTGCCGTTAAATGGCGCGATCAGGGTGGCTTGCGCCAACGCCGCCTGGGCGGATTCCAACACCGCGTACCTCTGGTCAGCCTGCGCCTTTGCCTTCAAATAAACTTCTCGCGGAAGGGGATACCATCGCTTCGCGCCAGTATTGGGGTTGACGTAAAGCACCTTGTCGGCTTTCTGCAGCTCGGCAGCCTGACTCCTCGCCTTGAAGTCCGCTTCGGCTGCAATGACGGCATATTCGAGGTCGGGCGCATCCAGGATCATCAATACATCGCCCTCCTTAACCATGCCGCCTTCATTGACGAGAACCTCCTTCACAGGCGCGGAGATGGTAAAACCCAGGTCCGAAGCCCGCGCCGGGGTCACAACGGCAGAGGCTACAACCACGTGATCCGATGACAAAAACGGCGCGGATTCAGCGGGCGCCGACGTTGCAGGCGTTACTGTTACGGCGGAAGGACTGGCGCAAGCCGCCAACAGGATGGTCAAGATAAAAATTGACCTGCTCATTCGTTTCATGGTCATCTCCTCGTTCAATTGCCAACAAGGATATCGGCATCGGCGCTCATGCCCCAGAGCAAGCCTTTCGGCTGTGAATCCAATTCAATCGTCACTTTGTACACCACATCGCCGCCAAGCGTGGACGAAATGCGCGAAATATCGATCACTTCGCCTTTCATCTCGCGGTTCAACGCTTTGATGTAAACATCCACATCCTGCCCGATCTTTACCCTGCCAACATTCACTTCGCTCAGGTCGGTTGTTTCAATTCGGAAATGGGACAGGTCGCCCATTACAATGACAACCTGCCCGGGCGTAACCGTTTCAGCGGGGGAAACATCCACGGAGACAACAACCCCGTCGAAAGGCGCCGTCAGATTCGATTGCGACGCCAAAACTGCCCTGGCGGAATCAAGCAAAGCCTGCGCGCGGGCAACTTCATTTTCAGCCACTTCAATGTGCTTATAGCTTGGCACGCACCCCTCCCCCTTGCAGCCTATGACGCGGATCAAATACTTGAGTTCCGTTTCCGCAAACGCCAGGTTCGCCTCCGCTTCCCTGACCTTCGCCTCCAAAATGGACGTGTCGAGTTGTATCAGCACATCCCCGGCTTTCACCATGTCCCCCGCCTCCACGTTGACAATCGTCACCCGACCCACACTGGTGAACGAAAGCCGCGCCTCTGCCGCGGGTACGACAACAGCAGACGCAGTGACCGAAGCCCCGCTGGAGGCGGGACGCGCGCCGGATGAAGAACCGCCTCCGTCCAGCACGACAGTGGGAATGACCTCCGGCGTATCAGACTGCCCGCAGGCGGTCAACCCGAACGCCAGAATCAAAATCAACAAAATGGTTTTCTTCATATTCCAACTCCGAAGCCTATTTCACAGGCTAATCCTTTTCGATTACGCCGTCGCGCAAGGTGACGACCCGGGTCGCATACTTGATAACGCGCGGGTCATGCGTCGCGAAGACGAAGGTTGTGTCGGTCTCCTTGTTCAACCGCTTCATAATCTCCATGACCTGCTCGCCGTTCTCGGTATCGAGGTTGGCGGTCGGTTCGTCAGCGAGGATCATTTTGGGAGCAGGAGCAAGCGCTCGGGCGACAGCGACGCGCTGCTGCTGTCCGCCGGAGAGTTGATCGGGGCGATGATGCGCGCGGTCCGTCATATCCACCGCTTCGAGCAATTCCATCACGCGCTGTTTGCGTTCGGACGCGCTTTTACCGTTGAGCAAAAGCGGCATTTCCACATTTTCGTAAGCGGTCAACGTAGGAATCAGGGCAAAGAATTGGAACACGAAGCCGATGGTTCCCTTGCGCAGGTCGGCGCGTTGGTTACGGCTGAGGTTGGTGGTCTCCTTCCCCACAATGACGACCCTGCCGGAGGTGGGCTGGTCGAGACATCCGATCAGCTGCAAGAGCGTGGTCTTGCCGGAACCCGACGGACCGACAAGCGACGTGAATTCGCCATCCTGAATTGTCAGGCTGATGCCGTTCAGGGCGCGGGTTTCCACTTCGCCAATTTTGTAAATGCGTGTGACATCCGTTAATTTTGCGACTTCCATTTTTGTTTCTCCTTTTCCCTCATCCCCAACCCTTCCCCCACAAGGGGAAGGGAGTCCCCTCTCCCTGTGGGAGAAGGTTAGGGTGAGGGCAATTGCTATTGCGCGCTGTGCAAGGCTTCGACCGGTTCCATGCGGGAAGCCATCCGCGCAGGATAAAGCGAAGCGAGCAATGTGATTACAAATGCGGTCACGATCAGGTTGATTGCTGATTCAAGCGTCAGGTAGGGATAGATGCGGTCTTCCAAAAGCATTTCGCCGCTGATACCCAGGTCGCCAAAATATACGCCGACCCTGCCAAGATACGCCGAGACTGCCCAACCAACTGCCGCGCCAAACGCAATGCCAGCCATGCCAAGCAATGCGGCTTCGGCGAGGAATAAGGCGATGACCTGCCTGCCTTTCATGCCAATGGCGGTAAGGATGCCGATCTCGCGCGTGCGTTCAAAGACGGACATGAGCAATGTATTGACAATGACGGTGGCGGTGACGCCCAGCACGATCAAGTTAATGAATGTCAAATACGCATTCGAGAAATCGTTGACCAATACAAGCAGCTCGTTCATTTCCGTCCACGTGCGAATGCGAAGGTTCTGCCCCTGAATGGCAGACGCCACTGCCTCCGCCTGCTCGCGGTCATGCAGCAAAACAAAGATATAACTGGCGCGATTCTCCGCGCCCGAAAACGATTGAGCCTTGGCAAGCGGCAGGAACACAACGCCCTTGTCGTACGCCGACGTGCCGGTGGTAAAAATTCCGCGCACGGTGAATTGCTGCTCGTCCACATCCCCATCGGATGTGTTCACCAGCAGTTGCAGCGAATCGCCGACCTTCAAGTTCAAACTTTCCGCCAGCGGATAACCGATGAGAACGCCCGAACGATCATCCGCGGTCAGGAACTCGCCGTCCACCAGCGTTTGATACGGCTCATTCGCCGGAGAAGCCGGGTCAATGCCCATGATCTGAACGCCTGCCGACTCATCCCGCACGGAGACGATTCCACTCGCGACCAGACGCGGCGTGGCAGCCCTGACCGGCTCCAACGTCTCGATCTTCGCCGCGGCTTGGTCCGGTTTCTCGATCAGATACTCCCATGCGACGCTGAGCTTGTCGGGGTCGTACTCCGTATTGGAAACTTGGAGATGACCCGTATTCAACCGCAGGGTGGTCTCCATGGAGCCGCGCATTTCGCCTTGAAAGAATGCGGCGATGAACATCAACAGGGCGGTTCCCAACCCCAGCGCCAACGCCGAAAGCATGGAACGGCGGCGGTGCCTGCCCAGGTTACGATATGCCATTTTTAAGTAATTCATAATATTTCCTTTTGCTTCAGCCGCCGAGATGAGGGACTGTTTCTCAACCGTTTTTTCACCACAGAGACCACAAAGATCACGGAGAAAAACCTTTTAGACCTCTGGGCGCTCTGTGTTTTCCGTGGTGAAATCTTTTGGATTTTTGGCTAAAGAAACACCTTCCAGGCAGAGTTACACATAATGAAGCGCTTCTGCCGGTTCGCGCCGGGAGGCTTCCGTCGCCGGATACAACGCGGCAATCGCAGAAATGACGGCTATTGTGACCGCATGTTGCAGGATCTTCATCGGCATCAACTGGGTGTAGATGCGCCCGCTGATCAGGGCGGTGTATTCGGTCAGGTCGGCAAATTGGGTGTAATCAAAACCGACAACGCTGAAGATGCCGTTGAGAATCGTTCCCAATACCGCCCCCAACGCCGCGCCCATCAAACCGATCAGGATGCCTTCCAACAGGAACAGCAGCGTAATCTCGCGCGGCTTGAGCCCCAGCGCGCCGACGATGCCGATCTCGCGCGTGCGCTCGAAAACCGCCATCATCAACAAGTTCAAAATGCCGATGGCGACAATGCCAAGCATGAACACGCCGAACACGCTCATGACGCTCGTTTTCATATCCATCGTCTGCTTCAAATCGGGAATGCTGGTCTCCCAACTATCCACTTCATACCCTGGCGCCGACTTGTTAATCGCGGATATGACGCCTTGCTCCCGTCCAATCTGTTTCAGGGAAACAACCACCTCTGTCACCTGCCCGTTCAACCCGTAAAGCTGCTGCGCCTCCGCAAGCGACATGTAAATCATGGTCTTTTCCACGGAAGGCACACCCACATCGTAAATGCCGACGATGGTCATTGTCCGCTGGCGGGTCTGCTCGTGCTTCGAGTTTCCAACCAGCGTGATGCGGTCGCCTGCCTCCACTTCCATGGCGGTTGCCAGTCCCTGCCCGATGACGATCATGTCTCCGTCGTCAGCGTTCAGGTAGCGCCCCTGCGTGATCGTATCTGCAACGGGGGTGATTAGGGATTCCTTCTCCACCTCCACGCCGATAATCGTGACCGCAAACGCGCCTTCGCGGTTGGTGACCATCCCGCCCGTGGCAATGCGCTTCGATGCAATCACAACATCGGGGTGCGCCTCCGCCGCCTGCACAACCGCATCCGGGTTTTCCAAGGGAAGCAAAGGCTTCCGCCCGGCTTTTTCGTTGTACCCTGGCGCATGGACTTGCACATTGCCGCCCAGCAATTGAATGGCATTGCCGTAGATGGCTTGCTCAAATCCGCCGATGAGACCATCATAAAACACCAACAGAGACATGGTCACACCCATGCCAACAGCAATCAGGAGCGTCCTGCGGCGCTGCCGCCAGACATTGCGCCACGCAAGGCGCAGGTATAAATTCATGGTAATTTCCTTTCTATGTTGCGGATGTGAATTCCGATTCCGTTTTACGCAGGCCGTATTCCATCACATACAACAGCTTATCAATGACTTCCTGTGTTTTTGCAGAACGCACCCATTTCATGATGTCCTTTTGCTTCATGCCTTCATTAAGAAAATACGTGCTGATCGCGTTGTTCCATGTTTCCATGATCATCACCGCCAGTTCCACGTCCACGCTGGGGTCCACTTCGCCGTTCTGGATGGCTTGCATGATCATCGCCCGCAATCCCTGCGTGGAGCGCTCGCGGACATGGTTAAAGTTCTGGTAATACAATCCCTCCCCGAACATCACGCGGCTGATGGCTTGCACCAGGCGCGGATTTGTGGAGTTGAATTCCATGCCGGTCTTGATCATCCAACGGTAATATTGAAACGTATCCATGTTCGTGGCGGACGGATGTTTGTCCTTGAAGAATTCCGTCTTTTCATACGCCAGCAAATCGATCAGGTGTTTGAAGACATCCAGCTTATCTTCAAAATATTGATAGAAACTACCCTTTGAGATACCGCTGTTTGCCACAATGCGGTTGATGGACGCGGCTTCAAAACCATATTCCGCAAATTCGTCTATGGCGGTGTTGACGATGGTGTTGCGTTTCTCATCGGGAAGGTTGAAAAATGTCTGTTTGGGCATAGCCAACTCCATTTGGATGAAGAACCCGCTTCGCTCTTAATCCGAACCTGCTTCGCCCCTCAAAGCGGACTCTCGCTCCAAGCCTTTATCTCATCAATAACAACGCGCCGCCGACGATGGTCACGATGCCTACGATGCTGAAGAAGACGACTGTTCCTGTTTCGGTGAGCAGTTGCACAAAGCCCTGGATCTTGCCAATGTTCCAGATGGCTTTGGGTTTGAAGTATGCAATGTACAACGTAAAGACGCCGTAAAGGATGAGCGCGTACGCGATGATGGTGAGCGTGTCCATGATGGGTTCTCCTGTGTGATTTTGCCCTCACCCTAACCCTCTCCCGAAGGGAGAGGGGACTGACTCCCTTCTCCCTTTGGGAGAAGGGCCGGGGATGAGGGAGCAATTCTATTGATGCAAAACCTTGTAAAACCTTCTCGCAAAAAAGGCGGCGACCAGCGATTGATATACAACCGCGACGATCACATACAGCCATACATTCGTCTCGCCCGCGTACAACAGCCAGTAGACTTTCATGGGCCAGTACGTGGGGACGATGCCGAACAACAGTTCCCAGCCCGCAGGCGCGAAGTAGGCAACGACGGGGGCGATGAAGATGAAGCCTGTCAGTTTCATCAGCGCGAAGCCTTGTACTTTGTTTTGCGCGACGGAACCGAAGAGCAGGGCAAGCATCGGCGCCATGGGCGCGGCGGCAATCGCCGAGAGCAGGACCGTCCGCAGGTTGAAAGGCGTCAGGTTGGCTAAAGGAAAGAGGACGAACATCAGCCCAAAGGTGAGAAGGATCGGAACTGTCACCCGATAGAGGATGTATCCGCTCAGGGGCAGGGGAGTCACCTGGAGGGCATTCAGGGTGCGGTCATCCTTTTCATCCAGCAGAAGAAAACCGATCAACGCGCCGAAGACCATCGGGCACATGCCAACGAAAAAGTACGCCAGCAGAATGGGATAGTATTCGACCAGGTCAAAGTTGTATTGCTCCATCAGCCGCGCGGTGAGCGGAGGGACGCCCCAGCGCAGGAGAAGCGCCAGCATGATCGGCAGGAAGATCATCCACGAGGTCAGGCTGTCGCGGCGGACATTGCGGATGTCAATGGGACCGAGCGAGCGGAAGACAGCGTTGAGGTTCATTTTCTACGAACTCCTTCTTTCGTCACCACGAAGCGGTGAAACGCGCGCAGGCTCAGCCACAGGATGATGCCCGTCCACAGGATCGAATAAGCAAAGCCGTAGACGATCTGCCACGCAGGCACAGACGTGAACGCCGATTGAAGCAATATCAGGATCGCCTGTAACGGGTGCAGGAACATGATCCAACTGCGCCAGATGTCGAAGTAATACAACAGCGGCAGGGAGAAGCCTATCGTCCATATCACTGACGGCAGGAGGAATTCACTGATCGAGTCGTAGCGGGCGACGACGATGAAGCCATACAGTGAGAGTATGGCAATGTAGAGCACGATGCCCGTCACCAGCAGGAGCCAATTGAAGTTCACACCCTGTATGATGACGATCAGAAGGAGCGTCTCGAACAGCGAGAGCAGACCGAGGGTCAACACCTTCGAGCCGATGATTTCCCACGGGCGCAGCGGCGTGACGATCTGCGCTTCGAGCGTCCCTTCGGCTTTTTCGAGCAGGACGAGTCCCGCCATGAAATAAAAGGCATTGACCGCCAGGTTGCCTGTGATGATGGCGGGCCACCAATAGCCGAAGTCTGTGACCTCGAACTGTTTGAGCAGGACGATCATAAAGACCGCCGTGAACGCCGACACATAATAGAAGCCGTTGCGGAATTGCAGGCTCACATCCCAGCGGGCGATGGAAAGCAGGCGCGTCATGCGAGGCTCCTTCCCGTCATTTGGATGAATATATTCTCCAGCGTCGCTTCCTGCGTGTGTAATGTACGGACACTGCCTTCACGCAATAACTTCAAGAACTCGGCATTGTCCGCGAGACCCGCCAGCGCGAAGTCGCGTTGTTCGACTTTGCCGTTCAAGCCAAACTCCACACGCACGTCGGCTTTGCCGTAGCGCAGTTTCAGTTCACGCGGCGAATCGATCAGGCTGAGTTTGCCATCCACGATGAAGGCGACGCGGTCACACAATTCATCAGCGATGTGCATGTCGTGCGTGGTGAGGAAGACGGTTTTGCCCGCCTCCTTTTGCGCCTTGATCAAATCCTTGATTTTGCGCGCGTTGACAGGGTCGAGACCCGCCGTCGGCTCATCCATGAACAATAACTTCGGGTTATTCACCAGCGAACGCGCCACGCTGAGGCGGTTCTTCATCCCTTTGGAATACTGCGAGACGAGCATATCGGCGTCGTCCAGCAAGCCGACCATGCCTAGCAATTCTTCGGGTTTTGCAACCGCTCCCTGATACAGCGCGCCGAAGTAACGCAGGTTCTCGCGCGCGGTCAATTTGGTGTAATGGTTCGGCATTTCAAAACTCACGCCGACCTGCTCGAAATATTCATAGCCCCACTCGCGCAGGTCGCGGTCGAATACGCTGACCGATCCCTGAAAGCCTTGCAGGAGCCGAAACAAGATCTTCTGCGTGGTGGATTTGCCCGCGCCGCTCGGTCCGAGGAAGCCGAAGATCTCACCAAGCTGGACGCTGAAACTGATATCCTTGATGGCAGGCTTGTCCGCGCCAGTATAGGTAAATGTGAGGTTATCAACGCGAATCATTCTTTGTCCTTTTATTCGCCCCGCTGTGGTCGGCTGCGGGAAGACGATATGACCTGCTGGTCGTATGACCACAAGGTCATATTCTACGACGATTCGCCCCCGAGTCAAGGGAAAAATGTCACATTCGCCTCACTCCCCGCTCCTGCCTGATTCTGTTTTCTCAGAGATTTTCCTACACCCAAGCCTTTATAACACCCCTTCGGGGTTACCCATTTCCCCCATGATTTTCTATATTCCTGCCATCCCTTCGGGATTGCCCACTATTCACTATCCGCCGTTCGCTGCTCACTAACAACTGATAACTGCTTCACTTTCCCCATCACCATCTTCATCAACAACCCCGCCCGCCAAAACGCGACGGCTGCCATGCCATGCGCAAGCACTGCAAACAGCGGCGGTGTTTCATAGGTATAGTACGTCCAGCATTGACGGGTGGTACCCCACACCTCAAGGAAGTATCCCAAGCCCGCGCCAGCGATGAAGGTCAGCAGGGCGAAGCGATAGTCCGTGGGTGTGACGATGAGCAGGACGCACAACAGGATGGCGAGAAAGGTATAGGACTTGTCGAATGTCGGGGAAACAAAGACCAGCATCAGGGTCAGGAAAGAGGCGAAGGTGATCCAATAGAGAGTGGAAAGTAGAAAGTGAGAAGCAGTCTGCTTGAAATGGCGTTCGATCTTTCCGATCGTCCAATTTATAAACCGAGTGATACGATCAATCGAAAGACTCGCGATGGGCCAGGCGGGGATGATCCACAAGGGCGGGCGCTCGGCGGTGTAGTAGTGCCAAAGATTGGTTTGCGTCCCCCAGCTCTCGATTGCCAGCCCGCCCCAAACACCGACGAAGACAATCAATACATCCGTTTTGAGATTTGCGCGGGCGATGATGGTTACGGACATGAACCCAAAAATGCCGAGCAGCAGCCAGTCCATATATCGCCACCATGCGCCGTTCCAATCCACGTAGGCGAGGTATTCCTCCGCAAGGGGCCGCCAGATGTAAACAATGAGAAAGATGGTGACGAAAAAGCCGCCCAATAAAATGGATGAGTCGCGCGTCCACAACAAGTTGCGAATTTTTTGCATGGGCGCATTATACATGCAGACTGTTTTCAAAGTCTGATAAAATGCTTCCATGCTTGCCCGAGTTTACTCCTGCGCTGTGGTGGGACTGGAAGGCGTAATCGTCGAAGTCGAAGTAGATTACACCAATGGGTTACCCGCCGTCATCATCGTCGGTCTGCCCGACGCCGCCGTGCAGGAAAGCCGCGAGCGCGTGCAAACCGCCGTCAAGAACGCGGGCTTGCATTTCCCCCGTCACCGCATCGTCGTCAACTTATCTCCCGCCGCCATCCGCAAGGAAGGTCCCGCGTATGATCTTCCCATCGCGCTGGGCGTCGTCGTCCTTGCGGGCTTTCTTCCGCACGAAGCCATCGAAGGCGCAATTGTCGTCGGCGAACTCTCGCTGGATGGAGTCGTCCGTCACACGCGCGGCATCCTGCCAATGGCAGCCGCCGCGCGAGCCAATGGATTCAAGCGGATGTTCGTCCCCGAAGCGGATGCAGGCGAAGCGGCTCTGATCCCCGACCTGGAAGTGTATCCCGTCAAATCGCTTGCGCATCTCTACGACCATTTATCTGGTCGCCATTCCATTCAACCTTATCTCCCCTCAAGCGACTCCGTCGAACCGCTCTACACCCCAACCGACTTCGCCGAGATCAAGGGACAGGAACACGTCAAACGCGCGCTCGAAGTCGCCGCCGCGGGAGGGCATAACATGCTTCTCGTCGGAAGTCCTGGCGCGGGGAAAACCCTGCTTGCGAGAGCCATGCCGGGCATCCTGCCGGAAATGTCCATCGAAGAATCGCTGGATGTCACCCGCATCTACTCCGTCGCGGATCAACTTCCGCCCGGAACACCATTAATCAAACAGCGTCCCTTCCGCGCGCCGCATCACACCATCTCCCATGCGGGTCTCGTCGGCGGCGGGAACATTCCCAAGCCCGGCGAAATTTCGCTCGCTCACAGGGGCGTTTTGTTTTTGGATGAGTTCCCCGAATTCGGAAGCCGCGTCCTCGAAGTGATGCGCCAGCCAATGGAGGACAAGGTCGTCACCATCAGCCGCGCGAAGGGATCGCTGACCTTCTCCGCAAATTTTCAATTGATCGCTGCCATGAACCCCTGCCCCTGCGGCTATCATGGCGATTCCCAAAAGCCCTGCACCTGCGCCCCGGCTGTCGTCACCAAATATCAAAAGCGCATCTCCGGTCCACTGCTCGACCGCATCGACATCCACATCGAAGTTCCACGAGTAGATTACGAAAAACTCAGCGGAGACAGGCTCGGCGAATCCAGCGAGTCGATTCGCAAGCGTGTG
Organism: Anaerolineales bacterium; assembly: GCA_020060625.1. Classification (GTDB taxonomy): domain Bacteria; phylum Chloroflexota; class Anaerolineae; order Anaerolineales; family Villigracilaceae; genus Villigracilis. Next base: position 17,559 of record JAGUZU010000137.1, read on the forward strand.
CAAGCCGCGAGAGACATCCAAACAAAACGATATTCGAGTATTCGTAACTCGAATATCGAAGCATCGGCTATCGTTTGCAACGCGGACATGCGCATCGGCGAGGTCAGGCAATTTTGCAAGTTGCAGCCCGAAGGTCAGAGTTTGATGCGGGCGGCGATGAGTCAACTCAACCTGTCGGCGCGCGCTTATCACCGCATCCTGAAACTCGCCCGCACCATCGCGGATCTGGCGGGGAGTGAGGAAATCCAATCCGCGCATCTGGCGGAGGCGCTGCAATACAGACCAAAATTGATGATTGGGTGACCGTGATTTACTCGAACATATCTTTCCAATAAGAAGATTCCCCCGTCGAAAGCCTTGACCCGCTCCACGGCGCGTCCTACAATCCAATTCGCAATGAAAAAAGCCGCCTTGTTCACTCCGTTGGCAATGATGATATTGATAAACGTCGTCATGCTTGGCTGGGCTGCGCGCGCCAGCGGGCGGAGCATCCGGGAGGTTGTCACCCCCTTCTCCGCAATTGCTTCGATGGCAATCCTCACCACAGGCATTTTGCCCGCATTACTCCGCCCAAAGCCGGGACATACGGTGGTCGCCTGTCTTTCCATTTCTTTTGCCTTCTTTCTCATCGTCCCATTTGAACTGGGCGACCTGCCCACCCTTCAGCATGGAACGCCCATCCATAGAACTCTCGACCCCTACCACATCATCCGCCTTCTTCAAGCCGCCATCCTCACCCCCATGGCGCTGCACGTCAGCGTGCGTTTCCCGCGCCCCACAGACGTTTCCCCAAGCAAAATCCCCGGCTGGTATCTGTTCTCATCCATCCCATTCATTCTGTTCCTGACAAGCCGTACTGCCTGGCAGGGTATTCCGGCGGCGATCCTGTCCTTCGCATGGATGACCTACGCAATCGCCTTCCTCTTCAAGAGCCTTTATAAGGCATCACAAAGCGCCGTCCCGGAAGACCTCCCGGACGCGCAACGCGCGCGCATCGTCATGTTCAGCATGATCCTTGCCGGAACCCCGCTCTGGATACGTCCGCTTACGCTGGCATTGGGCTGGGATTTCTTCTCCTACAACCTCCTGCTCGCCTTCCAACTTTTCATCCCGATTGGGATTTCCTACGCCATCCTGCGACACGACCTCTTCGGCATTGACCGCGTCCTCAGGCGGACCCTGGCGTATGGGGCGGTTTCGCTTCTTCTCCTGACGTTATACCTGGCTCTCACCACAAGCCTTACCTCCCTCTTCGCGGATTCCCTGACCTCGCGCCCGCTTGCGCCTCTCATCAGTTTGTTCGTCGCCGCCATCTTATTCGACCCGGCACGCAAGTTCATTCAGAAATGGCTCGATAAAATCCTCTACCCAGACCGGCTCAAATTTGAATCCGCCGTTCAATCCATGCAATACCTTCTCGCCCGCGCAAACAGGCGGGACGAGATCATCCACCTGCTGAACGAAGTCTTTCCAAACCAGATCGGCGCGGAGTGGGGCGCGTTGAAACTCTTCCCCGAACCCGATGTCCCGCCGCCGCATACAATCCCTGCATGGAATACGCGCCTCATTGCAGGCAGTGTCTCCGTGGGCGGCTACTGGCTGGGACCGCGCCGCGCCGGTCCGCAGTACGACGGGGACGAGTTGAAACGTCTCAATGCGCTGGCGGGGCAGGCGGCTTTGGCGCTGGCGTATGCCAATGCTTATGAATCATTGTATGAATTGAATCGCAACCTGGAAGCGAGGGTGAAGGAACAGACCGGGCAAGCCATCGCAGACCATAAATCCATTGCGGCATACGAAGAACGCCAGCGCATCGCGCGGGACTTGCACGACTCGGTCACACAGCAGATGTTCGGTCTGCACCTCATGGCGCGCGGGTTGAAAGCCGCTGCCCCCAATGATTTCAAAGAGAAGATTGCCGAGTTGGAGAGCCTGGCAAGCGGCACACTCAGGGAAATGCGGTTGATGCTCGATCAATTGCGGAACGCTTCCGGCGAGGAAAAGGTTGATTTCGCTGATTCAGTTCGGGCGGAGTGTGAGGCGTTTTCCAACCAAAGCGGACCCGAAGGCGGGGCGCTGCTGTCTGTGACGCTGGAGATGCCGCAGGTAGTCATCCTCCCAAAAAATATCGCGAGTGAAGCCGCGTGGATACTGCGCGAGGCGCTCCAAAATGTGGTGAAGCACAGCGGCGGGCGAACTGTGGCAGTGAGTGTGGATGTCGATTCGTTCCTGCATGTGAGCGTGACCGATGACGGCGCGGGTTTCGATGTCCATGCCGTGCCTGCGGGTCATTACGGCTTGCGCGGAATGCGCGAGCGCGTGCTGGCGCTGGGCGGCGAGTTGACGATTGACTCCGAAATTGGGCGCGGTACAATTTTGAAATATGGAATTCCCCTGCCCGCATTGGAATCATTGGAATCCTGAAGTTCTACTTCAGGATTGTCCTGCGCCGAATTGAAACGAGACGCCCTATGCTGAAAATCATCATCGCCGACGACCATCAAGTTGTCCGCCGCGGGTTGACGCTGACCATTAACGCCGAAAAAGATATGCGCGTGGTGGGCGAGGCGGAGAATGGCGCGGGCGTGCTGACGTTGATAAAGAAACACAAGCCCGATGTAGTGCTGATGGATTTGCAAATGCCGGAAATGAACGGCGTGGGTGCGTTGAAGCAGATCCGACCTGAATGCCCCGACCTGCCGATTTTGATCCTGACCACATTCAGCGATGACGCGCATGTCCACGCGGCATTGCGCGCGGGCGCAAGCGGATTTCTGCTCAAAGAAATGAGCGGCGATGATCTGGTGGAGTCCATTCGCGGCGCGGCGCAAGGCAAACCGCAACTGCATCCCGAAATCGCCCGCCGGTTGATGGAGCGCGCGCCCATGCCCGATGACCCATTTGATTCATTGACCGAACGCGAGCGCGGCGTTTTGAAATTGCTGGCGCGCGGAAAAAGCAACAAGGAAATCGCGGGGGAATTATCGCTAACGGAGATGACCGTGAAAGGCTATGTCAGTGATCTTTTCGTGAAGCTGGGGGTGAACGACAGAACGCAGGCGGCTCTGATGGCGGTGCGCTATGGGTTGGTGCTGGTGGAAGAACTGTAGAAATTAAAAATGAAAGTCACTTTGTTATGCCAATCCCTTAACCCATTTCAACTTGAACGGTTTAAGTGTATTCACAAGCCGGATGTCTGCCGTCCACAGGTCAATTTCCATCCACTCTGCCAGCGCCAAATAATGCGCATCGTAGGCGGCGGGCAGGTTGTATTCCATTGCAATTTCGCGAGCGCGCACGTGCAGGTTCCTTTCGTTGACGAGCGTAATCGGCAAATCCAGCGATAGTTCCAGCGACGTCCAAATGGTTTCCGGGGAAAGTACTTTATTTCTTTGGTGTTGATATAACCCGTTGGTTACTTCATAATACAGAAGGGCAGGGGAGACTAATTTAACTTCGTTCGAGACCCAGGTTTGCCATAGCGCTTTTATTGGCGCATCATCGGGTTGAAGCACATGCCTGAGGATGATACTGGCATCAACGCAGACTGCTGAGGAGTTGCTCATCGCGTTCTTCCCTCCCTTGACGGATTACTTCTGCGAGATCGGGCAGGGCGCGTCCTGCCAGTTCTGCGCGGATTTGAGCGTGCAGGTCATCCAGCCGTTTTTGCAGATCGGCATGGGCGCCAGCGGCAATAAGCTGGTCGTACGCCTTTTTGGAGATGACCACAACTTCGGCTTTTCCGTCACGCTCTACAATGACAGGCGCGATTTTAGCCTGTTTCATTACGTCACCGAAATGAATTCGAGCTTTTGTGGCGCTGATCGTCTTAAGCATGGCTTCCTCTTGATTAATTAACCAGTTAATCAATCAAAAATATACCCCCAGTTTTCTAATTTGTCAAACTTCTGTATTCATACCCACCAAATAGGGTGTGACATTCCCCACCTCTGCGGGCGGACTTAATCAACTCGAAAAGTTATCCTTTGGCTATAAACAGGAGATAGCCGATGGAGACAAATTTAGTTTTGGAACAACCTGCCTATAAAACATCCACTTTCCACTTTCTATGGAAAGTCTTCCGCAACCCGCTCGATGCGCTGACCGACCTTGCCCGCGAACAGGGCGACATTGCGCGGGTCAAACTTCGCAGGCGCGATTTGTTCCTGCTCAACCATCCCGCCTTCATTGAAGAAGTTCTGGTCAGGCAGGCGGATAACTTCGTCAAAGGTCCCAGCTTGCAGCGGGCGCGGATCATTTTGGGCGAAGGTCTGCTCACCAGCGAAGGCGACGAACACCTCGCCCAGCGCCGCGCATTGCAGCCCGCCTTTCACCGTCACAAGATGGAAGAATATCTTCCATTGATGAACGAGAATACCCACACTCACATCTCCAAGTGGAAGGACGCCGAAGCGGTGGATATGTCCGACGAGATGATGCGGCTGACGTTGAACATCGCCTTGTGGTCGTTCTTTGGCAGCGCGCCCGAAGGGACGGTGGAGCGCGTCAGTGACTCGATGAAGACTCTCATTCGCCTCTTTCCGCTCGCGCAAATGCCCTTGCCGGAATCCGCTCGCAGCTTCTTCCCAAGTTTCAAGAAAGCCAAAGCAAGCCTGAGCGCGGTCACCGAGGCGCTGCTCCAACATCCGAAAACGGAACGCGCGCTGGTCCACATCCTCAAACAAAATAACAACGGTCAATTCACCGATGAACAAATCCACTCGCACGCGCTGACGTTTTTGCTGGCGGGGCACGAAACCACCGCGCTGCTGCTCTTCTGGTGCTGGGACATGCTCGCGCATCATCCCATGGAGCAGTCCATTCTGCAAGCCGAAGCGGATTCGGTTTTGGGCGACCGCTTCCCCACGCCCGAAGACATTCAGAAACTTTCGTTCACCCGCATGATCGTCAAGGAGACGCTGCGAATGCGCCCGCCCGCCTGGGCGCTGGGACGCGAAGCCGCGCGCGATTGCGAGATCGGCGGACAACGCATCCCCGCAGGTTCGACCGTGCTGATGAGCCAATGGGTGACGCATCACGACTCGCGCTTTTATGAAGACCCGCTTCAATTCCGCCCCGAACGCTGGTCTGACCTCGATCAACCTTCGACTCCCCGTTACAGTTTCTTCCCCTTCGGCGGCGGAAGCCGGGTCTGCATCGGCGAACACTTCGCCACGACCGAAGCGATTGCCGTCCTTGCGTTGACCGCCCGACGCTGGCATATCGCGCCCGCTCAACGCCGCCTTGCAAAACCGAAACCCAGCGTCACCCTGCGCCCGGACAAAAGTGTAAGGCAAATTGTCTCGCGCCGCGCTGTATGATGAAAGAAAGGGTCAGACCCTAAAGGTCTAATCCACATCCGTCTATCAAATTGTAAAACCAAGACCTTTAGTACCTTATCAATGAAATTCTTGTTTTTTGCCTGCACTGGGACGCAGGCACACGTGTGCAAGGTTTTTTCCACCACAGAGAACACGGAGATCACGGA
>JAGUZU010000051.1 GCA_020060625.1 Anaerolineales bacterium
GTGTTTAAGGGGTGTTTAAAAGAGTTTAAATCACTCCCATTTGCGTCCACCATATGACTCCCATTTGCGTCTGCTAATGCTCCCATTTGCGTCCAGCTATTACTCCCATCTGCGTCTGCCATATGACTCCCATTTGCGTCCACCTTATTCCTCCCATCTGCGTCCAGCGGTTCGTCCAGCAATACCCGAAAGGCACGCGACATCGACTCCACGCGCAGGTCGGCGTAGGTCTTTGAATCAGGCAGGTCGATTTCCTGCAGAAAGCGGGAGAGGTTGCCCCCGCGTTGTTGCGAAGTCCAATGCAGATGGAGCCAGGCTTGCACGGTCTTGTAACGGGTGGAGCCGATCAACTCCGCCATCTCCTGATACCCGCGTTTGAACGTCACCACATCCCGGCGTTCGCCGGTGCGGGCATTGATGAATGCCATATCGCGCGCGACCGTGATCAACCAGGCCTGCGCGGGCGTCAGGTTGTAGCGGTGGATGGTTTCCGTGATGAAGTAGTGCGGGATGTGGATGTCACCGAGGCAGTTGATGATCCTGCGATGCAGTTCCTGCGCCAGACGCTCGATTTCAGGTGAAAAGTTTTCACCTGAAAACTTTTCACCTGTTTCCAGCTTCACCATATCCATCACCGTGTTCAATGGGGGATGGGATAACTTCACGTCCAACGGATCGAGGAGTTCCATGACATCTTCGACTGCCAGCATTTCCTGTAAGGCGCTGGTGGTGGAACTGTGTTTTTCGATCAAGGCTTTCAATCGCAGATGCACCGCCGTGGCGTCAGCGCGTGTCAGGCGCGGGGTCATGCAGACCTGGTAACGGATCGGTGCGCGATGCGGGCGTCCGTCCCGTCCACGCCGGAAGCGGCGCGCATCCTGTGAATCGACCCGTTGCACGAGTCCGGTCAGGTGTGCTTGAATGCCGGCGTGTTTCAACAATCGCCAGAAGGCACCGTTGCTCATGGCGCTGAAACGCATCACCTCACGGCTGTATAGCGGCTTTCCAGATGGACCATTCTGATCCTGCACCCGCCATGCCGCTTGATGGAAGCCAACATACAACCAGACCGCCTTCGGTCCGATCTCCATCCCCAGTCTTCGCAGATAGCCTTTCACCACGACCTGCTTGTGCGGCTGGACGATGCGGTCGTAATCCAGCCACTGCACAGGCTCGATGTTTAATTCCGATTCTTCCATCTCATCCGCTTCGGTTTCCATCTCCATCTCTTCCTGTGACTCATCGCCAACAACGAACTTCACAGAGACGGAACGATTCAAAATCCCAACCAGCAATCGTTGGACTGTGCTGGTCAGACGCGACTCCAACCAGTCACGGGCATAGGCATTGCGTGTGGAAACAAGCAGCACATCGTTTTTCAATTCCAGGGCTTGCGTGCCGAGCACCCAGGTTTCATACGAGGCGCGCGGCATGTCCAACTGCAATTGAGCCAGCACGGAACTCCAGGCTTGTTGAAGATCGCTCATGCCGAACATCCCCGTAAAACAAGCCTGGGTCTCCCAGACCGTTCATGGTGGATTTCTTTCGCCTCAGCCCTTCCTGAGCGTTCGACGTAGGCGGCAGTGCAGGCGGATGTGTGGGCGGCGCGTGGACAGGATGCAGGCGGCACGTTGTCCATGCCGCCTGCGTCCCTCATCTCATTCCATTGAAAAAGTTTTTTTTGGTGGAACTTCATCATTTGCCTTTGTGCGCTAAAGTGAATGTGGTGGATTTCGGTTTGGGTTCCAGCCTCAACAATCCTGTTTCATAGGCTTTCAGACCAAAGCGCAGCAGGGCTGTGATCAATTCCCCGATGGGTACATGCAAGCCATCCTCGGAGGCCAGCGCCGCCAGTTCCTGTTTGAGTTCGGGCGGGAAGCCGCGCCAGGTGGTGATGACCTTCCACAAGGCCTCCGGTCGTTTATGTTTGGCAGTACGTTGAGGTCTGTTGAACGAATGTGAGGAGTCGCTTCGTGGGAAGAGAGTCATGCGCATGCGTTCCGGATTGGGTCGGGGATGGAGATCGAAATCCCCGCGTTCATAGGAACGCAGGGCGTAGTCGAGCACCACACACGCCACCTCACCTGAGGGAACCAGCAGGTCGTCGGCTATTGCCTTGACTTTCAATGCCAGTTTGGGATCGATGCCGCGATAGACCACCTTGCGGCTCTGTTGCTGTTTTTCCCACTGACGGTTGCGCTTGCGCGGCGCTGCCACACGCAGCGAGTCATAGAGGCTGGGTGGTTGAACGGGGTTGGGTGTTTCGGTCTTGTCAAAGGGGTCGCGTCTTCCGGTCATATCCACTCCTAGAACTTCATCACATGCTGGGTCAGCGCCTGATACTGCTTCGCGGCGCGACATAGTTCGTCCATTTCAAAGATCGTCTTGCCTTCGGCGGCGCATTCTCTGAGCAGTGTGGAGCGATGGATGGGCGGCAGGACACTCGTATCAAACCGTTCCATTAGGGTTTCCATTGTGGCTTTGCTCTCGCGGGTTTGTTCGTCGAAGAAGGTCGGCAGGATGCCCAATAGATTTCCGCGCCAGTTTTTCTTTTCCTGAAGCACACTCATTATGAGCAGCACCTTCGAGACGCCGTCTGCAGAAAGGAACTCGGTGGCAGTTGGCACGATCACCAGGTCAGAGGCCCAGACCGCACGTTCCTGGATACCGCCCACACTGGGCGCCGTATCGAAGAGGATGTAATGAAGTCCATCCTTGAAGAAGCGTTGGATCGATTGGCGGATGGCGGAGATGGGTTTATCCTGCGCGTTGAGCACGGTCTGGGCTGCCATTGTCTGCTGGTCACCCGGTAATAAATACAATCCCTCCCGTCCGGAAAAACGCACCCACGACTGCACAAAGGTGGTCTCCTGGGGGGTGCTTCCCATTGTGAGCAGATAAAACGCGCCGGGCTCGGGGTTGCGTCCCAGGGCGGTGGCGGATTGTCCCTGTGGGTCCAGATCGATCAGCAGAACGCGCCGGCCCTTTTGGGAAAGACCGTGGGCAAGGGAAACGGCGGTGGTGGTTTTGCCGACCCCGCCCTTTTGATTGGCAATGCAAATAACTTTGGTGGACATAAGATGGATTTCCTCGAATGGGTTATGGATTAGCGGAGAAACGCGATCACCAGCAGAACGATGATCAGCCCCACTGCGATAGGGCCGAAGCAGGTTGCCACACCGGAAAGAATTCCTGCAATCATGATTTACCCTCCTTTCATTTCCAACTGGTTTGGTTCATCCACAGGGTGGATGTCGGATTGGGTTGGAATGGGTGTTTCGACCGGGATCATGCCCAGCTTTTGCAGTTCCCTGCGGATGATCAAGGCTGCCTGAGCCTTGGGAGCGCGGTACTCACGCTGCGCCAGATCGTTCAGCGCGGTCAGTTCGTAATCCCGCAAATGGATGATGACTTTCGCCATGTTCACCTCGTGTGAAAAAAATAAAAGAGCCGTACAGTGACGGCTCTTTTATCAGGCGTGAGTCAAGGAATTACCCAGTTTGATTTATGGGAATTCTACGGAAATTCATAAATGCAAAAATTAAATGGTTGAGTGGCGTGAATCGCCAATGTGACTGGTTGTATTGTTTTGGAAAATTTGAATCCAAAATGATTGGAAACGCTTTTCAGGAAATATCCTGACGTATGGGTTCCAGTTTGCTTCCTCCCTGAATTGAACTTGCAGTTGCCTTGCTTACGCGATTTCTTTTTCGCGCTCCTGTATGCGGGCGGACTTTTTCGCCTTTGCCCGGCGGCGGATTTCATCAATCGCGCGCTGCCGCCAGACACTGTAGTAGGTTTGTTCGGAGACAATCGGGGAGCCGTCTGAATTGGTTCCCAGATGCTCGGCGATCAATTCCCCAAGCGTGAAGGCATCGCGCATCGGGTCGCGATTTTCCCACTTCATGGCAATGGGGAGCCAGCGCTCCAGGGGAAAAGTGGGTTTGCGACCGCGTCGAGCCGGCATGTTGAAGAGGTCAAAGGGTTCGATCATCTGTGGTTCAGGGGGAGTGGTTTGGATTTGCACCACTTCCTTTTCCTTCAATTCATAGCCCCACAGATTCATGAACGCCTCGGTCCAGCTTCCTTTTTGCGGATGATGGAAGATGGATTTCTTCAAACGGATCAACTGGTCGATCCAAAGACCGAGACCAACTCCAACCGTGACCAATATCATCAGCAGGACCACATGATACATGATGGCGACTTGCGCCATTGCGGTGCCCAGCCCGGTTTCGAGGTTGTCATAAGACCAGGTGATATGCAGCAAAATACCTATGAGGGCAATCTTGAGCAGGACAATCAGGATCATTTTTTTGGGTGAACCATATTTATTGGCTCGAATCAAGGAATAAAGTTTCATGGGGCGAGGATTCTACCTGAGATAAATTTCACAAAGAAGATAAAAATTGCTTACATTTTTGAAATTCGATAAATAGGACATTATTTATAGGAAATAGATGCTCCGATGGTTAATCGCATTTGATTTTGACAGTGGATCTGAATTTTCATAATCAAATTATCAAACATACTGAACTCAAACTTGACTCTCGCCTTGTAAAACAGTGGGGAAGTACAACATTGAATGAAGAGGAAGTAATGTGATGATGAAAATGAAAATAAATATGCGGGAGGACTGATCTTGGAAAACACTCCTCCATTGGATGCAGATCGCATTGCCCTGCGACTGATGTTCAGGGCAATCGCAGAGTATGGTCGAAAAGTTCGATTGCGCCGGCAGGCTGCGGATGAAAAGACGGAACCGCTGGATCCAAAACCGGATCAGCAGGTTCATCAACCACGAAAAAAGAAGAAGGCTGTTGTACGTCGCGATGAATAGCGAATGATAATGATTGGAGGCTTTGCATGGTTTGTCTCAATTGAAAATTTAATACACTGGGCGTATCCCTCGCTGTGAACGACAGGTATAATTCCCTGTTGGAGCGCAAATAATGACTGATGACGAATGGCTGACAATCCAACAGGCGGCGAAAGTAAGCGGTTATCATGCCGAATATCTGCGCATCATTGTTCGAGCGGGGAAGGTGGTTGCCCATAAATTTGGTCCGGTCTGGGCAATCAGCAAAAAGTCCCTGCTGTCCTATCTGAAAACTGCGGAAAAATCCGACGATAGGCGGCATGGTCCCAAAGTGATCAAAAAATAAATCCTTTTTACACGATCCGTTGTTTGCTTGTTAAAAATACATTTTACTGGTAAAATGTATTTGCACCGAATAACGGGCGCGTAAAGTGCTGGAACACGATACACGCCCTGACCCAACCCACCGATATCAGCGGTAGGCGGGCTATTCGTATTATAGCCTCTGCAAACGCCCTGGTGGGATTCCATCGGGGCGTTTTGCTTTCCGGCTGGGGGAAGTGAAACGCCCAAACAAGGAGACAACCTATGGATGTTCAATTTTTGACTCGTAAAGCCGCCCGGGTGGTCATGCCAGACCGGGCGTCAACTCTCGCAAATCTCTCCGTGCTGCGCCAGGAATGGGAGCAGGCTGCGGAAGGGGACAGCCTGATCAATGTTCCCGCCTCGGTTGGGCTGCTTCTTTTTGATGTCACTGCCAGATTGGGGTTGACCCGGGAGGAGCAGGCCCAGGTGTTGGGCGACCAGCTTTTCCGGGAGGCATTGGTCAAGTTGCAACTGTAGCAGTTCAGGAATGACCTGAAGGGATCCAGCCAGCCATGATCCCTTCAGGTATCGAAACAAAACAAATAACAAAACTTTTTGGAGTTTTCTATGGGTAAAAGAGCAGTGATTTATGTCCGTACATCATCCGAACAACAGGGCGAAAAATGCAGCCCTGCCGAACAGGAATCGGATTGCCGGAAGTTTGCCGCACAACAGGGGCTGGTGGTTGTCAATGTATATCGCGATACCGAACGGTATCGTGTCAAAAACAAATGGGTGGAACCCTCCGGGACACGCTATGACCGCCCTGCGATGCTGGCAATGCTTCGCGATGCCGCTGACGATCAGTTCGATGTCATTCTCGCATGGCGGGAGGACAGGCTTTATCGCGGCATGCGGGCAATGCTGTTGATCCTTGAAACGATCCAACAGCACAACCTGACCATCATGCTGGCGCTGGAAACCTTTGATCCGGCAACGGCTCCCTTGAAAGCCTGGCTCGCCCAGGTGGAACTGGAGAATATCAAGGAACGCATGACGATGGGGGTGAAGGCGCGTCTCAAGGCTGGCAAGGCGAATTCGGGTCAGGATCGGTATGGCTATCGCCGTGTGGGGGAACAGATCGAAGTGGTTCCGGAGGAGGCGAAATGGGTCCAGCAGATATTTGCTTGGTATATCGCCGGCGTTTCGATGCGCGAGATGCGCAGACGCTTGATCGCGGCAAATGCCCCTCAAAAGGATACGACGGCTATTCGTCGAATCCCGTGGTCTTTCAACAGCCTTAAGGGAATTCTGCACGGCGCCGGCGACTATGCCAGGGGTGTCAAAACTCAGAGTCGAGAAGGGGAACAATTTCAAATGAAGCTTATTCCCATTCTGGATATGGATACCTATCGAAAATTCATGGAGTTGAGGGAGAGTTATATCCATCCGGCGCAACAGGTTCCAAAAATTGATTTTCTGATCCGGGGTTTACTGTACTGTCCATGCGGTTACAAGATGGGAATTCGCATCTCGAAATCATCCCGCGATCAATGGGATGGCGAATGGGAAGTCGGCAGGATCCGGGGCAATTACACCTGTGTTTGCAAGCACGACGAACTTATATCCCCTGATTGTCCGCGTTACGTAAAAAACGCCGAGGCGGATCGAAATGTCTGGCGGCAGGTTTGCAATGCCATCAATCACCCCGAACTTCTCCTGGAACAGGCGAAGCTTCTGGTCGATGAGTTGAAAACGGATGCATTGATAAGCGGGAACGACAAGGAACTCATTGAGAAGGAATTGGACAACCTGGTCGTGGGCCGGCAATGGGTGATCACCCAGGCGAGGAAGGGGGTTATCTCCGAGGCTGACATGGATCAACATTTGATGGATATGTCCATAAGAGAGGTGGACCTAAAGAAGCAACTGAATGCCATCCAGGATGCGGTTGATGCTCAATTGTTGGTTGATTGGGAGGGAAAGGTTCAGCAATATCTTGCTGATTTGAAGGAGGGCATTCAGGCATTGCATCGCATGCCTGAAGCTCCCGCTGAACAGCGAAGAGTCGTTGAGTTGAAACGCCAGATTATTGAAACCCTTGTGGAAAAAGTTTCCGTTGACCGGGATCACCAGTTCACCGTGACGATTCGCCTGCATCTGCTGGGCATTTTGGAGAATACAACCGGCAATGGCGGCAGTTCCAGCAATGGTGGACAGTGGCCGACGGGCGGAACTGGAAATCGATCAAATCCTTCCATTAGAACAACAGGATTCAAATCGCGGATAGGTCATATCCGGGTGAGCGCCAATTGGATCATGCAGGGCATGTAATCTGGAGATAACAATGAAACCACGTGCAGTGATTTATGTTCGCACATCTTCTGAACATCAAGGTGAGAAATCAAGTCCGGCGGAGCAGGAAGCGGATTGTCGGAAATTGGCTGCTGATCAAGGATTGAAGATAGTCGGAGTGTATCGGGATATTGAAAAATATCGTGTCCGGAATAAATTGGTGGAGCCATCCGGCACGCGATCCGACCGCCCCGGGTTGTTGTCCATGCTTAGAGACGCATCCAAGGGTGAATTTGACATCATTCTTGCATGGCGTGAAGATCGTCTTTACCGGGGTATGCGTTCCATGCTTCTGGTGTTGGAGACCATTCAGGAACACAAGATACAGATCATGCTTGCCAGGGAAACTTTTGATCCCAAGATTGCTCCGCTTCGTGCGTGGGTTGCACAAATGGAGCTGGATGGGATGAAGGAACGCATGACGATGGGTGTAAAAGCCCGTCTTAAATCAGGCAAGGCAAATACCGGGCAGGACCGCTACGGCTATATGCGGGTTGGGGATGCCATCGAAGTGGTTGAGGATGAAGCATTTTGGGTCAGGCAGATCTTTGCCTGGTATGTGGAGGGGGTGCCGATTTTGGAAATTCGCAAGCGGTTGATTGCGGCGAACGCGCCTCAAAAGGGCAGCAGCATCCCAAGGAGAATGCAATGGGCAAGGTCAAGTATTCAGGCAGTATTGATTGCCGCCAAGGAATATGCCTATGGCATTAAGATTCAAACTCGCAAGGGTGAATCCTTCCAGATCCCGGTTCAACCCATTATTGATACAGTAACGTATGAAAGGTATCTTCGTGTACGGGAGAGCAAAAAGACACATCCGATTAGAAGCATCAAATATGATTACCTGATCGGCGGTAAGCTTTTTTGTGATTGCAATTACAAGTGGGGTGCAAGAACCAACAAGTCCAAGAGGAATAGAAAGGGTGAGTTGATCAGGCGAAAAACACCCGTTCGAGTCTATTATTGTGGACAATCACATAAGGACCAGGTTTCACCAAATTGCCCGCGGCACATAGGCGCCAAAAAGGCGGAGGATATTGTCTGGCAAAAGGTTTGTGCTGCGATGGACAAACCTGATTACCTGCTCGGTCAGGCGCGACAGATAGTTAATCAAATCAGGGAAAGCCAGGGCACATTGGAGCAGGATCGGATAAGAATTGAGAATCAGTTGGAAGCGGTACTGACAGAGCGGCAATGGGTTATTACCCAGGCACGCAAAGGTGCTTTTACCACCAATGACATGGAATATCAGCTGAGCCAGCTTACCTTTCAGGAGGTAACTCTTAAGCAGGAACTTGCCACGCTTGGAGAAACCATCAATATTAATGCCTTGAATAATTGGGAGGAGAATGTGGTCGAATTCTTGGCTGACCTGAGAGCCGGCGTTGAGGAGTTAAAACTTGTTGCTCCCCAGACGCCTGAGGAGCAACATGATATTTTTGTGCTTAAGAAACGGGTTGTTGATACTTTGGTTGAGCGTGTTGATATCGATATAGACCGAAATCTTTTTGTACAGATCCGACTGAATCTTCTCGATATTCTACGAAAAGATGCTGAGTCCGGAGGCTCTACTGCTGGGGTACAAAATTTTGAGGTCGGAACTTATACCCGTATACAATCAGCCCGCGCTCATCGCCGTCGTTTCGCATCTTCCTCGTGACCATTTCCACGGGCATGCCGATCTGAACTTCATCGTTGTCCACATCGGTCAACTGCGCAGTGAGCATGGGACCTTCTTCCAGTTTGACCAACGCCACCGTGTACGGAGCTTGCGCTTCATAGCCAGCCGGGGCTTCATAAATGGTGGTGTAGGAATACACTTCGCCTTTTCCGCTGAAAGTAAACAAGTCCTTGGCTTCGTCGCCGCAGTTTGGGCAGACATCGCGCGGGGGGAAAATCTTTGAATCGCAGTGAGGACAAACCTCACCGATAAGTCCGTATCGTTGTTTTTTGAGACGCCAGTGTCTTGGGATTTCCATTTTTTATAATTCCTTTCTTCAAGTTTGATTCTATGCAGGCAGACTCTCAAAGACTATCAGAGTTTCGCTTCTGCGCGTAGTCAAATATGCAATTGCGATGGCTTTCAATTCACGCTTGCGAGAAAAAAACAGACCAAGCGAGCCCAACTACTCACCACTCACTATTCACTATCCTTCAAATGCTATAATCCTCCATCGCATGAAGATACTACTCATCAACCAAGTCTTTGTCTCACCCGAAGAACCGGGGCATACCCGTCACTTTGAAATGGGGAAGTACCTCAAAGAACGCGGACACGAACTCATCATCGTCGCCAGTGACCTGAATTACCAGACCGGTCAGCGCATCGTCGAGCGGCGCGGACTCTACGCCGAACAGATATTCGATGGTGTGCGCGTTCTACGTTCATACATTTACCCCGCCATTCACCGCAGTTACTTCTGGAGAGTGATCGCCTTCTTCAGTTTCATGTTTTCTTCCATTTTGACCGCGCTACGCCTCAAAGGCTTGGACCTCGTGCTGGGCACCACACCCCCGATCTTTCAAGCCGTTTCAGCCTGGGTGGTGGCAGCCTTGCGCCGTAAGCCTTTCCTGCTTGAAGTGCGTGACCTGTGGCCCGAGTTCGGCATCAGCATGGGTGTGTTGAAGAATCCGCTCATCATTGCGCTTTCACGCTGGCTGGAAAACTTTTTGTATAAACGCGCGGATCACATTTTGGTGAACTCGCCCGCTTACCGTGATTACATGCTCGCCAAAGGCGTGCCTGAAAACAAAGTGACCTACATCGCCTACGGCGCCGATGTGGACATGTTCGATCCGTCCATCGATGGCTCCTCCATTCGCAGGGAACTCAACGTCGAAGATAAATTCGTGGTTTTGTACGCGGGTGCGCTCGGTCAAGCCAACAACATTGACACGCTTCTCCGTGCCGCAGAAAGATTGAAGAAAGAAGAAAGAATCAGCATTGTGTTGTTTGGGGATGGCAAGGAACGGGCTCGGTTGGAGTCCGAGGCGAAGCGCATGAATTTACGCAACATCATCTTCGCGGGCACGCGTCCCAAAAAGGATATGCCGCTCATCGTCGCATCCGCAGACGTCTGCCTTGCCATCTTGCAGGACATTCCCGCCTTCCGCACCACCTACCCGAACAAGGTTTTCGATTACATGGCGGCGGGACGCGCCAGCATCATCGTCATCGATGGCATCACGCGCGAGCTGATCGAGTCGTCGCAGGGTGGCGTGTATGTTCACCCGGCGGATGATGCCATGCTCGCGCAGAAGATCCTCGAACTGTCGCAGAACCCCGCGCAGGTCAAAGTGATGGGCACGAATGCCCGCGAGTATTTGGTCAAGAATTTGGATCGCCGCGATAAGTTGAATGAAACTTTGAGTTTGCTTGAAAGTCTGGTAAAGCAAATGTCACCCTGAGCGACAGCGAAGGGTCTCTTAGATAATTGTAGAGATGCTTCGCTATCGCTCAGCATGACAACAAATAGGAGCTTATGAAAGTCCTCGTTACAGGCGCAACTGGATTTACCGGCTCACGCCTTGTCCCTCTCCTCCTCAAAAGCGGATTCCAAGTCCGCGCCTTTGTGCGCCCCACCAGTGACCGCTCGCCTCTTTCCACGCTGACAGTGGAGTGGGTGACCGGTGACTTATCCAACCCTGAAACATTGACCGCCGCCCTGCGCGGCGTGGACGCTCTTGTCAACATCGCATCACTCGGCTTCGGGCACGTAGACTCAATTCTGAGGTCCGCAAAAGAGGCGGGTGTGAAGCGCGGAATCTTCATCAGCACCACCGCCATCTTCACCCGGTTGAATGCGGGCAGCAAATCCATCCGCCTTGCCGCAGAAGAAGCCATCCAAGCCAGCGGACTGGACTACACCATCCTGCGCCCGACCATGATCTATGGCAGTCCACGCGACCGCAACATGTGGCGGCTGATTCGCTTCCTGCGATACTCGCCCGTCATCCCGATCTTTGGGGACGGTGAGTCCCTGCAACAGTCCATCTTCGTGGACGATGTTGCTCAAGCTGTGCTTTTGGCTTTGCAAAACGATGCGACCATTCGCAAGAGTTACAACATCGCAGGCAAAGCCCCGCTGACCTATAACCAGGTCATAGACACGGTGTCATCCGCCCTCGGCAGGCGCGTTTGGAAACTACATATCCCTTACATGCCTATTGTCCGTTTCCTGCAATTTACCGAGAAGATACGCCTGCGTTTGCCCATCAAAGCCGAGCAGGTGCTGAGACTTAACGAGGATAAGGCGTTCTCTTATCAGGAAGCCCAAAAGGACTTAGGCTTCAGCCCGCGCAGTTTTGAGGAAGGGATTGGGATGGAGATAAATTCAACGGTGTATAATTGACCTGTGAGGTGATTTATGGTTACACCGACAACTTCTGATGTTCTAAAATTGCTTCGTCAACTCCCGCCAAGTGAGCAGTTGCGGATTATTTCGCTTGCCCTGCCTGAAATAGAGAAAAGTTTGGGCAAACAGGTTCGTGTGCGTAAATCCCTGCGTGGATTGTGGACTGGCGCTGGCATTAATTCAAAAGATATTTCCGAGGCACGCAAGGGGATGATGGGTAGTTTTTTCGCAAAATAATTGCTACAACTACATATACCCAACGGCGAGACGAATTTGGGCGTCGCTTACTCGGATTTGCAGGTGAGAGAAGTTGTGAGGTAGTCGAAGATTTCGGTTTCAATCTGAGAAGGTTTGGGGGAAGGTATAATTCAATCAATGGACTTTACTGATTTAGTTTCTCTCAGCTATGAACGGGGAAAACGTATCCTTGAAAGGCGGAATGCGGATATTCTCAAGGAAAACGGGCAATTTTTCACGCCCCCATCTGTTGCTCGTCATATGGCAAAGCAGTTGGGGCAAATTCAGAATGGTGCGTCACTACTTGAGCCTGCAATTGGCTCTGGGGTATTGGTTTGTGCAGTAATTGAGCGACTAATTGCGGAGAAACGCTCACTTGAAATATCAATTACGGCTTACGAAACAGACAATGAACTGTGTGAATTAAGTCGGGAAATTTTGAAGTTCGCGAGCAAGGAAGCTTATAAGGTCGGAATAAAAATTAATTGGCAAGTGTTTCAGGAAGATTTTGTGCTTGCATGTATTCCTGACGATCAACCCTCCTTGTTCGATTCGAGTAAATCAAGAAAAAAAACGTTTACCCATGTTATTAGTAATCCACCTTATTTCAAACTCAATGCAGAAGATAGACGCGTAAAAGCTGTTTACGGAAAATTAAACGGACATACAAACATCTATACATTGTTCATGGCTCTTTCTGCAAAGTTGCTTTTGCCAGAAGGAAAAGCAACTTTTATTGTTCCGCGTAGTTTCTGCTCAGGTGTTTATTTCTCAGAATTTCGCCGTGACCTACTTAAGGAGGTCACTCCATTCTCTCTTCATGTCTTTCAATCCCGTAATGATGTTTTCAAAAAAGATGCAGTTCTGCAGGAAAATGTAATTTTTTCTTTTGAGAAATTATCTCAGCCGCAAGAGAACCGATATTGGGCTGGCTATATAAATATTTCATCGTCTAATGACGATAAAAATTTGGAGGAGGGAATTATCTCTCGTCAGGTTTCTTATAAACATTTTTTAAGTGACCACAATGGGCTTCTCCAATTCCGATTGCCGACTGGGATGCTTGATGAGCAAATCTTGGATACTGTTGATAAGTGGAAAGACACGCTTGAAAAGCTTGGTTTTCAAGTTTCAACAGGTCGAGTTGTACCCTTTCGAGCAAAGCGGCTACTAAAAGAGCGAGTTAAGGCAGGAAATGGAACTGCACCTTTGCTGTGGATGCAAAATGTTAAATCTTATCAGGTTGAATATCCGCTTGAAGGCTTTGAGAAACCACAAGCGGTTTCAGTAAATGACCCTTCCTTGCTTGTTCCAAATGCAAATTATGTTTTGTTACGTCGTTTTAGCGCAAAGGAAGACCGCCGTCGCCTGATTTCCGCTCCGTTCATTGGTGAAGAGTTTGAATTTGAACAAATCGGTTTCGAGAATCACTTGAATGTGATATTTAGAAAAACAGGGACACTTTCTACTTCTGAGACTATTGGTCTTTCTGCTATCTTGAATAGCGCAATCATTGATCGTTACTTTCGAATTGTGAATGGTAATACTCAAGTTAATGCAGCAGAGTTAAGGATATTGCCTATTCCCCCGTTGGAAGTAGTAAAGAATATTGGCGAGAAAATTCAAACAACTCAGGCAGATACACCAGAAAAAATTGAGAATATTATTTTCTCCATCCTTTCGACGTCAAAATTGCTTTCAGAAGACTTTCCAATGATACAGGAGACAAGAATCACAATGGGAAAAATCGAACAGGCTCAGGAAATTTTGGAGGCGCTTGGCTTGCCTTCTGCGCAACAGAATGAAGTGTCTGCTTTGACAATATTATCTTTGGCGCAATTGTCTGAGCGTACGCAATGGCGGGAGGCAACAAATCCAATGCTGCGCGTTCATGATATTCTGGTTGAGATAAAACGGAGATATGGACGGGAGTATGCAGAAAACAGCCGCGAAACCATTCGTCGTAAGGTACTGCATCAGTTTGAACAGGCTGGACTTGTGCTTCGGAATGAAGATGATCCTGCCCGCCCGACAAATAGCGGATTAACAAACTATAAATTATCCGAAGCCGCTTTAGCGGTGATTCGTTCCTACGGTAGCCCCAAATGGCAATCTCAACTCAAAAGATTTATTGAGCAACAAGGAAAATTGCTAGATGTTTATCAAAAAGCTAAAGAACACAACAAAATTCCTCTGCATGTTGCGGAAGGAATTGAATATAAACTTTCCCCCGGAAAGCATAACAAGTTAGAAGTGGCAATTGTCGAAGAATTTGGTCCGCGCTTTGCCCCAGGCGCAAAACTAATTTATCTGGGCGATACCGCAAAGAAAACGTTAATTCTCGATGAAATTGTTTTTAAGAAACTGGGAATTCCTTCGTCTGAACACGGAAAATTCCCTGATGTGATTTTGTATGATGCAAAACGTAAATGGCTGTTTCTGATTGAAGCAGTAACAGCTCATGGTCCAGTCTCGCCTAAAAGGCATGTTGAACTTGAAAAACTTTTCGAGAATTGCAAAGCGGGAAAAATCTACGTGACAGCTTTCTTGGATTTCGCAACATACAAAAAATATTCAAGCGACATTGCCTGGGAGACTGAAGTTTGGATTGCAGAAATGCCTTCTCATATGATTCACCTCAATGGGGATAATTTTTTGGGTCCGCGATAAACAGAAATTGCCGTGACCTCCATTCTCACCTTCGCACTCCTCACCATCCTCTCCACCCTTGGCGTGTGGATCATCCGTCAATACGCCGAACGCCGCCGCATCATTGACCATCCCAACGAACGCAGTTCCCATTCTGCGCCCACGCCTAGAGGTGGGGGACTTGCCATCGTCATCGTCGTCCTCGCGGCGGGATGTGTCGCCGCCTTTCAAGCCAATCTCACGCAAAGCCTCATCTACCTTATCTGCGGCGCGGTCATTGCCTACCTCGGCTGGCGAGATGACGTCCATTCGCTCAGTCCGCGTGTGCGTTTTGCCGTGCAAGGACTGGTCGCACTCGCGTCCGTGCTCGGCATGGGCTATTTCAAATCCGTCACCATTCCGCTCTTCGGACAACTGCAACTCGGCGCAGTCGGTTTCATCATCACCCTCCTGTGGATCGTCGGTCTCACCAACGCCTACAACTTCATGGACGGCATCGACGGCATCGCGGGCGGTGTCGCCCTCTCCGCCGCCCTCGGCTGGATGTTCCTTGCCACGCGCACGGACAATCACTTTGTCTATTGGGTCGCGCTCGCCATCGCCGCGGGCAGCCTCGGCTTTCTCTTTCACAACTGGTCACCCGCCAAAATTTTCATGGGCGATGCAGGCAGCACCTTCCTCGGTTACACTTTCGCGGTTCTCCCATTGCTCTCCGCCGATGAAGGCGGCGACGCCCTCATGCTCGGCACCCTCCTGATGTGGACCTTCATCATGGACGCGGGCGTCACCTTCATCCGCCGTGTCCTCAAACGTGAAAATGTCTTTTCCGCGCACCGCGATCATCTCTATCAACGTCTCATCATCGGCGGCTACAAACACGCCCGAGTCAGCGCGATGTATATTCTGCTCACCCTCCTCGCTGCCGCCCTCGCCTACGCCTGGTCCTGGGGACAACCCTACGCCCCACCCTTAATTATTATTGGACTTCCGCTTATCTGGCTTTTCCTCTCTCGATACGCCAAAAAATTGGACGCTGATAAACGCGGATGAACGCTGATTTTTTATCCGCGTTTTCCGCGCTCGTCCGCGTCCCATAAACCTCATGCTCAATCGGATAAAAACCCTCGCCTCTCTCTTTCTCGAACTTGGTCCACGTTGGTCAGCCTTTCGCCTCGCCTACGCCTTCCGCCTCCGCACCGGACTCATCCGACTGCAAACCCCACAATACGCCTGGGCAGACCGTCCGCTCAAGCATTGGCTCAAACCGGACATCCCCTCCGAACCCAACACTTACGCCGCATGGCGGAAACAAAACGCCCCAAAATTTTTCTTTGACTCACCGTACCGCAACATTCATGTTGCGACTCGCAAGATAAATCTTGCGGTACAGGAAGCGGACCGCCTCCTCAACGGCGAACTCAAATACTTCTCCCACGAATATCGCCAAACAGGTTTCCCCCCTGCATGGCATGATGGAAATCAAAAACACTGGTCCCAAATCTCCGATGATCATGTCATTGCGAGGAGGGCTCTTGCACTTCCCGACGAAGCAATCTCCACCAATATGGGGGCTGCTTCGGCAACGAACGCCTCGCAGCGACATGATGACATCAAATTCATCTGGGAACCAAACCGCTTCGCCTTCGTCTTCACCCTCGTCCGCGCCTACGCCGCCAGCGGGGACGAAAAATATCCCCAAGCCTTCTGGCAATTGATCCAAGACTGGGCGGAACACAATCCCCCCAACACCGGCGCCAACTGGAAAGACGGACAAGAAATCGCCCTCCGTCTCATGGCATGGACCTTCGGCTTTTATGCCTTCATCCACTCCCCATCTACAACCAACCTACAAATTTCCAAATTTACCAATTATGTAGCCGCTCAAGCGGAACACATCCACAAAAACATCGCCTACGCCATCTCCACCCGCAGCAACCACACCATCAGCGAAGCCTTCGGTCTATGGATGGTCGGTCTACTTTTCCCCGAACTCAAACACGCCGAAACATATTTCAACATTGGCAGAAAAATCCTCGAAGAAGAAGCAACCAAGCAAATCTTTCCCGATGGCAGTTACGCCATGTACTCCCTCAATTACCATCGCTTCATTTTGCATTTATATCTCTACGCCATCCAACTCGGCGAACTCAACCACTTTCCACTTTCCGCTCAACTCAAAACCTCCATCAAAAATTCCATCTCGTACCTCTCCCACCTCATTGACCCCGCCACAGGGCAGATGCCCATCTACGGCTCCAACGACGGTGCATTAGTCCTTCCGCTCAACAACTGCGACTTCACCGATTATCGTCCGCTTTTGCAATTAGGCTCTGTCATCACCACAGGTCAACCCATGTTTGAAGCGGGCGAATGGGATGAAGATGTCTATTGGTTATGTGGAGAACAAACCCTCATCCCCAACCCTTCTCCCATTGGGAGAAGGGAGTCAGAGTCCCCCTCTCCTAACGGGAGAGGGGTTAGGGGTGAGGGAGAAATTTCCTTCCCACACGGCGGAACCTACATCCTTCGCAACGACAACTCCCGCGCCTTCCTCCGCTGCACAAACTTCACCTCCCGCCCCTCCCACGCCGACCAACTCCACATGGATTTATGGGTGGGCAGTCACAACATCGCCATTGACGCGGGAACCTACCTCTACAGCGGCGAAGGTCGAAGATGGCGCAACGGACTCGCCCGCACTTCCGCGCACAATACCGTAACTGTAGACGACAAAGACCAAATGACCCTCATTAGCCGTTTCACATGGACAAATTGGGCGAAGGGCAACGTTCTCAAGCACACCGATAATCTCTGGCAGGGTGAACACGACGGCTACAAACCCGTCCGCCACAAACGCACCGTCATGGCGCTCGAAGGGGATAGGTGGCTGGTGGTTGATGACCTTGAAGCAAACGAGCCTCATCATTACGCCTTGCATTGGTTGTTGAATGATGTGCCATTCGTAAAAAACAAAAACTCGATTCACCTGAATTATGAATCGAGTATATACAAAATCCAAACCGGCTTGACAAATGGTGAAGGAAAATTCTCCATCCTCCGCGCCGACCCCAACTCCACGCGCGGATGGCGTTCGCGCTATTATGGTCACAAAGAACCCGCGATTTCACTTTTGCTTGAAACCGATCAACGCACCGTTCGTTTCTACACTTTCTTCGGTTTTGAAAATGACTCCGCAAACCAATATCTCAAAACCGCTCAAATAAAATGACCGCGGAGTGATTATCGTCCACGGTCAATCGTCAATCGTCAATCGTCAATCGTCAATCGTCAATCGTCAATCGACTAATCCAACCTTTGCAGGATGTGACTGACTGCTGTGGATGCCGGTCCGCCCAGCGACTGGATCAACCCGAACTTTGCATCCTTAACCTGGTTCGCCTCAGCCTGACCTCGTAACTGGATCGCCGCTTCGACGGCTTGATACACACCGGCGCCGCCGCCGGGGAATCCGCGCGCTTTCATGCCGCCCATCGTCGCGCAGGGGATTTTTCCCGTCCTGCTGATCTCGCCGTCCTCGGCGAGACGCCATCCCTTACCTTTGATCGCAAACCCAACCGCTTCGAGTTGCATTGCAGCATAGATGCTGAAGGTATCGTGATACTCGAAGAAGTCAATGCCATCCAGCGTCAAGCCGACTTGCTTTATCGCCTTGCCTGCGGAGAGTTGCGCCGTGTCGAAGTACAACATGTCCTTGCGGTCGTGCAGCGCCAACGTATCGGACGACGCCCCGGAGCCAGCAATCTTCACGAGTGGATTCGTAAAACTGGACGGGAGCAGCTCGCGGCGAGTCAGAACGAGCGCGGCAGCGCCATCCGCATTGGGAGCCATGTCGAACATGTTGAGCGGGTCACTGATCATCTCGGCTTTGGCATAAACCTCTGGCTTGATGGCTTTGCGGAACATGGCATGTTTGTTGCGCGCTCCGTTTTCGTGGGCGGTTAATGCGAATCCCGCGAACCCGTCTTTGGGGACTTCGTACTCGTGCATGTAACGCTTCATCAACAGCGCGGCTTGGGCGGCGGGAGTCATGCCTTGTACCGCTTCAAAATCCGAATCGGATTGGGTTGCAAGCGCCTCATCCACTGCCGCACCGACCTTGTCGGTGAACTTTTCCACGCCGACGACCAGTGCCACATCTACAAATCCGCTGGCGACGGCAAGATAACCCTGTCGAAGCGCCGCCCCGCCCGAAGCCCCTGCCGCTTCGACGGTCACCGCTTCGATGCCGTTCAGTCCGGCAAAGTCCGCGAGCAGCGCGCCGACGTGTGCCTGACGCGAAAGGTTGGGTGCGAGCATATTGCCCACGAATAGCGACTGCGGCTTGAGCCCGCCCGCGTCCCTGATCGCGTCCTGAATGGCGGCAAAAGCAAGGTCACGCAGACTAAGTTCCCAATGCTCGCCGACTTCAGTTTGTCCAATTCCTGCAATAACGACGTCTGTCATGTACTCACCTTTTGTCATTGCGAGGAGGGCGCCAGCCCGACGAAGCAATCTCGCTCGTTGAGTTGGAGATTGCTTCGGGCAAAAAGCAAGAACGCCCTCGCAATGACAGGATAATTTACTTCAGCGCCAACTTGCCGCGGAAGCGGACATACGTGGCGTAATCGATCTCTGTCCGCCGCGCAATGTATTCCTGAGTCTTCGTGGCAAGGTTTTGCCTGGCAGTCACTTTATCAGTGACGGTAATGTCGAAGGCGTCGGAGCCAGCCCCGGAGCCGAAAGAGACGACGAGGATTCGGTCACCGGGTTGGGCGATGTCGAGAGTCGCAGTCAGCCCGATCATCGCTGCGCCCGCGTATGTATTTCCGATCGTGCCGACGAGCAAGCCGGGTTCGATCTGTTCGGCGGAGAATCCAAGTTGTCCCGCCACGCGCTGCGGAAACTTGACGTTCGGCTGGTGGAAGATCGCCCACTTGTAATCCTTGGCAGTGGAGCCCATCGCTTCCATCAAATGCGTGGCGGCTTCGGTGATGTGCTTGAAGTAGGCGGGTTCGCCCGTGAAGCGCATGCCGTGTTCGGGATATTTCTGATATTCGCGCCGCCAGAAATCGGGCGTGTCGGTGACGTAGGAATACGAGGCGTTGATGACCGCCAACGACTCTTCGGCGGGACCGAGGATGTACGCGCCGCCGCCCGCGCCCGCGGTGTATTCGAGCGCGTCGCCAGGCTTGCCCTGCGCGGTGTCCATGCCGATTGCCATGGCATAGTGACCCATGCCCGAGCCGACCAGACCCATCGCGGCGACGAGCGCCTCAGTACCAGCCTTGCAGGCGAATTCCCAGTCCGCGGCTTGCGTGTTGGGAACGGCGCCAATCGCTTCAGCGACCAAAGTGGAAGTTGGTTTCACCGCATAAGGGTGCGACTCTGATCCGACCCAGACCGCCCGCAATTCGGTCGGGTCGATCTGCGCCCGTTTCATGGCGTTGCGCGCCGCTTCAATGGACATGGTGATCACGTCTTCATCCAGCCCAGGGACGGCTTTCTCCTTGATGGGGAGTCCGCCTTTGCCGCCCGTCCATACGCGTGCGACTTCCTTGGCGGGCAGGCGATAGCGCGGCACGTACGCGCCATAGCCAATGATGCCAACGGGCTTGGCAGGTTTGAGGAGGGTGGGGGAGTGGGGGTGAGGGGTTGTCATTTAAACCTTTTATTGCAAGCGGCGTTTAATCAGGCTTGTAATTGCCGCTATTGAATTGGACAAGTTTAACCCAGTCAATATAACCATTCGATGGGTTACAAAACTTTGGAATAAACTCCATCGCAAACATGTTGACTATTCCCGCCTTCTTTTTTGCAAAATCTTCATTGTGTTCTCTTGCTCTATATCCAATTGGTTCAACGATGTCTGTATATAGATTTGGATTCTCGCTAATCAAATACCAGAAATTTTGACCAACAATTTTCATGTAACCCCGCAAGAACGTAGTTCTTGTTTTCCCGTAACAAATTCCCAAAACTGGTTGAATGTTTGAAGAACGCTTTGATTGCTTCAATCTTGCAACGGCTGTTTTTAAGTCTTGTTCCAATTTATCTTGTTGAGAACTGTTGCCCCAATTTGGTCCAGATTTTATTGAGACAATGTAATGTGTGTCGTTGTTGAAGAACTCCAAATCTACACCTTGAGCCGTAGACTTATGACCCCCACAAGTTTTTTGAGCGACAAACACAGCCAACCCTTCAAGAAAGTCACCAAACAATTTTTCTTCGGATGAAGATAAAAAGGCGGACAACAAATCTTCGATGAGAGCGTTGGCAGTTAATAGATTTTTTGCTTTGAAAAGATATGGATTCTTTGTCAATAATTTTTCAAGCCTCAATTCCTCAAGCGATTTCAAGCGCCGTTGATGGAAATCAACAATATTCTCGTTTACATAATCTCTCACATCGTTCAAGTTTATTGAATTCATTTTTTGTGTCTCTTTCCATTTTTAGAAACAGAATATTTTGCCTTTTTCTCGGCAATTGTCGGTAACCGAAGTTGAGTTTCTAAAAGCCGTTGGTTTGATATCTCAACATATTCAGGACTAATATCAATTCCAACAAAATGCCGTCCCAGCTTTATAGCGGCTAATGCGGTTGTCCCTGAACCGACAAACGGATCTAAAACAACGTCTCCTGGCTTGGTAAACAATTTAATAAACCATTGTGGTAAATCAAGCGGAAATACCGCGCTATGATTTTTGTTGCCAGTTTCCGTTGCCATATGTAAAACATTGGTCGGATAAACCATATCTCTTCCAATCCAATTAGAAACATTTTTCCCGAAACCGCTGCCAGCCCTTGACTCGTCGCGTATTTTGTCGGTTTCGCTTAAATTTGCCAAACGGTCTTTTGCCCAATCGCCAATTGGAACCATAACGGCTTCTTGGTACATAGCAAAAGCTTTCGCTTTGTTGAATTGAATAAGCCTTTCCCAATTGTCGCGAAAACGATTCGGCCATTTTCCTGGATAGGAATTTTTTTTGTGCCACATGAATTCTTCCGTCCAAAGCCACCCTTGTTCGCGCATTTTTAAAATTAAATCTATTACGTAAGTGTGGCGCTCACCGTCTACGACTCTTTCCTTGATATTTAAAATGAATGTTCCACTGGGTTTTAGAATGCGCTTAAATTCTGCGGCCTTAGGTAAAAACCATTCAACATAGTTATCTGGTTTGATACCCCCATACGTTTTTGCGCGTTGGTCTGCGTAGGGGGGGGAAGTGAAAATTAAATCAATACAATTGTCGGGAAAATCTTGAAGAATTTTCTCGCAATCGCCTTGAAAGATTTTGTCAAAAATGTCTTTTGTCATTTTTTTATTCTAACTGAAAAACTATTCTCTTTGAAAGAGCGCAAATATCAAATTATCGAATTTCAAGCCTTTTCACGATCTCTTCTTCTCAGTCAATCTGTACCGCTTTCTCCTCCACAATCTGCGAGGCGCATTTCAGGGCTGGATTACACATACCAAAACTTTGACTTCAATCCTGCGTGCGGTTTTCAACGGATTGCTCCGCAGAGCGGATGCGCGGATGGTTGCACAACGGACTTTGACGCGGACTCGCGGGCTGAAACGGGTTTATTCACCACTTGCGCGGCGTGTCCCCTTTTTCGATTTCATTTCTTGCTTTTGCAAGGGTTTTTAGCCACATGTCGAGGGTCTCTGGTCCGATGCGGGCGGCGTGTTCGGCAACTTCTTCTATATCAATCTGGTATTTACTGTATCCGCGCAGGCAAAAAAATAAAATGGCGAAAATGTCGTCGGGGTGTTTGTTTGACCTGCCTTCATTCCATGCTTGTAATTTTCCGATAATGATGTCCGTCGGTTGCGCAACCCACGCCTCAAATGGTTCTTCATTTTCATCGGTGAAGGTCTCGCGTATGCGGCGATCAAAGGCATGTTGATAATCAGGCTCGCGTTTCAAAGGAACGAGGTCTGCTTTTATGCCCTCACTCGAATCAATGATATTGAACATAATTCCCATTTCAACAGAATTCTTCATCATTTCAGGGTCGGCATAGTAACGCGGGAGAGGGAATTTTTGGGAGAGGGCTTCATAATCGGTTTCACGTAGATCTACAATGATGTCAATATCATGAGTGGCGCGGGTGATTCCATAGCGCGGCAAGCCGCAGCCAAAGTAAGTCGGATTGGCAATCCGACCTACGCGCAAAATCTTCGCGGTAGGCGTAGTTTTTGCAGAGCAATACTATAGATTGTGCCGCCAAACGCTCCGACAATCATATAGGGCGCGCTGATTTCGTCCAATGCTTTCACAGCACGGATGTAAAAATCAAGCATGTCCATATTTGCCATCCATGAAAATCAGATAATCCAGAATTTTCATGTTGATTTCCGATAACGAAAGGTTAGGGAACTTTCTTTTAAATGCAGTTCGCAAACCAGCGCGTATCATGGCGCTGGCGCGCAAGCTGGGATAAATTCTTTTTCCAGGCGGCATTTTTGCAAGTAACTCCATCTGTGCATGGTCAATTGTATTAAGTCCATCCACAATCGCGGAGATTTCTTCGGAGGTGAGAACGCGTTTTACATCCATAAACCTATTTTATCCCTTTCAAAATCTCTTCTGCCCTATCAATCCTCACCACCTTCTCCGCCACCATCTGACTGGCGACCTTTTCCACCAGTTCGCCTGTCGCGCCAGCGGCAATGGCAACCTGCCTTGCGTGCAGCGACATGTGTCCGCGTTGGATGCCTTCGGTGGCGAGGGCGCGCAGTGCCGCCATGTTTTGTGCGAGTCCCACCGAGACGATGATCTCCGCCAGTTCGTTGGCGGTTTTCACGCCCATGAGTTTGACCGCCGCTTGCGCCGCCGGGTGAACCTTGGTCGCGCCGCCGACGATGCCCACCGCCATCGGCATCTCAAGCGTGCCGACGAGGTTTCCGTCCGCGTCTTTGCCCCAAGTGGAGAGGGAGGCGTACCTGCCTGTCCGTGCCGCGTAGGCGTGCGCTCCCGCTTCGATGGCGCGCCAATCGTTGCCTGTGGCGATGACCACCGAGTCCACGCCGTTCATGATGCCCTTGTTGTGAGTGGCGGCGCGGTACGGGTCCACGGCGGCGAAGGCGTAGGCGGCGATGATGCCGTCGCGGACTTCCTCGCCACTGTAAGACAAATTTCCAATTTGTCCATTCGGCAAGTTGGAAACTTGCCCCACGGATTCAAATGCCAGCGATTTGACAGGGATCGTACAGCGCGCGCGGGCGATTCTTCGGTCTGCCAGATTGGACAAAATCCGCAAATGGACTTTGCCGCCTGTGATCGCCTCAATTCTTGGCGCAAGTCTTTCGCATGCCGTATTGACAGCGTTTGCGCCCATCGCATCGCGCACATCATAGATCAGGTGAACAACCAAAAAGCCTCCGATTGGCGAATTATCGAATATTCGAACCTCGAGGTCTCTTGCGCCGCCGCCGAATTTTTTGAGGATGGGGTCGATGGAGTCTGCTTCGGCGAGGAGTTCTGCTTTATGCTCGTATAACTTGAGCTTCGCTTCATCTAAATTGGTGACATTGATGACCTGCATCTGCCCGATCATGAGCGGGTCGGTGGTTGTGGCGTGGAATCCGCCGCCTGCCCGGACGAGTTTCGCCATGAACGACGCGCCTGCCACGACGGATGGTTCCTCGATTGCCATTGGAACAAGCACGTCGCGTCCGTTGACCATGAAGTTGAGCGCAATTCCAAGCGGCAGGCTGTGCAAGCCGATCACGTTTTCGATCATGTGGTCGGCGGCTTCGGCGGAGAGTCCGCCTGAGGTCCATGCGGCAAGTTCGGGCGGAGTCGAAGAGGCGGGCGCGTCTGCTAGTTTGGCGCGGCGCTCGTCCAACGTCATATTGTAAAAACCGGAGATGCGGGAGGTTGTCATAAGTTGTCCAAGTATAGGGTTGGGGTTCTTTCAAATTCTATCAAAATACGCCTGATTGATTATAATGTCTGTATGCTTCTAACCCGTGAACAATTGCAGGAGCGTCTGTTTGCGCTTCATGCCGCCAGCATGGAACTGGTGAAGGATGTTTCGCTCGAAACGCTGCTGGAGCGGATCGCATCCACGGCATGCGAGCAGGCGGGCGCGCGGTACGCCGCGCTGGGCGTGTTGGATGAGGTGGGGAAACTCAAAAAGTTCATCGCTGTCGGAATGACCGAGAAGGAGATCAAAAAAATCGCGCATCCGCCGGTGGGGCAAGGTTTGATCGGCGAGTTGATGAACACGACCATCCCCCTGCGGGTTCCCGTGCTTCAGGAGCATCCGCGTTCGGTTGGCTTCCCCGATCATCACCCGTACATGGTGTCGTTTTTGGGCGTGCCGATCCGCTCGTCCGAAAGGCAGTTGGGGCAGATCTATCTCACCGAGAAGTTGGACGCGCCCGAATTTACCTCGGATGACGAGATGATCATCCAGATGCTTGCCACCTACGCCTCGATTGCCATCACGAACGCGCAGTTATATGAAGAGATGCGGGAGCGCGACCTGGCGTTGACGCGCCGCCATGTGGATATGTCCCTCCTGAACGGCATCGCCTCGACTCTGACCTCGAGCCTGGAACTCGACGAGATACTTAATAAAACGCTGGCGCTTGTGATGAACTACATGAAGGTGGAGGCGGGCGAGATATTCCTTCTCGAAGAGGATAAATCCACGCTTCGCATGGTTCTGCATCGCGGTCAAGCCGCGGAAGCGTTCTGGACGAGAAATTCCTTTAATCTGGGAGATGGCTTCATCGGGATGGTTGCGAAAAACCGCCAGCCATTGATCAGCAATACCCTGCAAACGGATACAACCTTTCTGCGCGATGCAGTTGTGCAGGCTGGCTTTCAACAAATTGCGTGTATCCCCATGGTTTCGGGTGAAAATTTGATGGGCGTTATGAGCGTTGCCACGCGCGCGAAGGAGCCTTTCGAAGAACGGAGCATTCAAATGCTTCGCGCAGTCGGCGCGTGGGCGGGGCTTGCCATCGAAAACGCCCGTTTGCATGCCAACGCGCGGCGTTTGGCAGTGTTGGAGGAACGCAATCGCATCGGCATGGACCTGCACGACGGCATAATCCAGTCCATTTACGGCGTTGGGCTGGCATTGGAAGGCGTCCAGCACACGTTGAATGAAGACCCGCAAGCCGCAAAGGAGCAGATCAGTCATGCCATCAGCGGTTTGAATCAGGCGATCCGCGACATCCGCGCCTATATTCTCGACTTGAGACCGCGTCAACTCGGCAACGACGGCTTAATAAGCGGCATAAAACGCCTGATCGCCGAATATCGCGCCAATACATTCTCCGATGTTGTCTTCACCATGCCCGATTCCGACCTGAAGGAACTGACCCAGCCGCAATCCATGGTGTTGTTCCATATATGCCAGGAGGCGTTAGCCAATGCCGCCAAGCATGCGAAGGCAAAAACCGTCCAAATTTCCCTTTGGACCACCGACGAACGCGCCTTGATGGAAATCCGCGACGACGGTAAAGGCTTCGACGCCTCTACCATGCAGTCATCCATCGGTCATGGACTGGCGAACATGCAAACGCGCGTGCATTCCGTGGGCGGTGAGACCGATATTACATCCACTGTGGGGGAAGGAACGACGGTTTTTGTATGGGTTCCACGCGGAATAAAAAGTTAAATCACGGATTCAACATACGATTACAAAATGAGTCACGGGAATTCGAGTCTCATACAAGGCAAATCGGAAAAGTTTCACCTTATGTTTTTTTAACATGGATATGCCTTCCCTGCCGAAAAAAAGCCCCAAACACCCATATATGGGGGGTAACTGCGGGTCGATAGGCGTTGTTGGCTGAAACGTCTGTTCTACTACAACGCATCATTGTCCATGAATACGGAGCGATTCTTTAACATAAAGCAACCTTAAAAAAACAAATCTTTTTAACTTAACGTAGGTCTTTCGCCTGTTATCATTTCAAAGGTTCTGCTAGAATAGGGACACGCTGATATAAAGGATGTCTGTCTTCGACGTCCGAGTCCCGGTAACACATTCGACAGTAAAAAACAATAACCATCTTCCAAAAGCCGCTGAAGGGCGGACTTGTTCAATGCGCGTAAAAACAAACTTAACAACCACACATTGAGGAACATTTATGAACGCAGAGCAGGCTTGGCAATCGGTACTTGCACAACTTCAAATGGATATGCCCCGCGCCTCCTTCGACACCTGGGTGCGCGATACGCGCCCTTTGGCGTATGAAAACGGGATTCTCACCGTTGGCGTTCGCAACGCCTATGCGCGCGACTGGCTCGAAAGCCGTCTTGCGACCAATGTCACCCGCCTCCTGATCGAAATTCTCAATTCGAACGTCTCCATCAACTTTATCGTCTCGCAAGCGGAGGAATCCGCCTCCACCCCGGACCCCGAACCTGCTCCTTCCTCCATTGAGATTACCCCGCCCGAGCCGAAACCCCGCCATGTCACCCTCAATCCGCGCTACACCTTCGACACGTTCGTCGTTGGGTCGGGCAACCGGCTGGCTCATGCGGCTTGTCAGGCTGTGGCGGACAAGCCTGCAAGGGCATACAACCCCCTCTTCCTGTACGGAGGCGTGGGACTCGGCAAAACCCACCTCCTGCACGCCATCGGGAACGCCTGTTATGCGGGCGGGCTGAACGTCTTGTACGTCTCTTCGGAAGAATTCACGAATGACATGATCAATGCCATTCGCACCCACACCACACAGGCATTCCGCGAGAAATATCGCTCTGCGGATGTTTTGCTCGTGGACGACATCCAGTTCATCGCGGGCAAGGAATCCACGCAGGAGGAATTTTTCCACACCTTCAACACCCTGCATGGACAGGACAAGCAGATCATCGTTTCGTCCGACCGCCCGCCCAAGTCGCTGGTTACGCTGGAAGAACGCCTGCGCTCCCGCTTTGAATGGGGCTTGACTGCCGACATCCAGGCGCCCGATTTTGAAACCCGCCTCGCCATCCTGCGCTCCAAAGCCGAGCGGACGGGCAGGCACATTTCAGATGAAATTCTCGAAGGCGTTGCCAAACAAGTGCAGTCCAACATCCGCGAACTCGAAGGCGCGTTGAACCGCATCATCGCCTATGCGGATTTGAGCGGCTCGTCCCTGACGCCCGATCTGGTTGAGGTGGCTCTGGCGGACTTAATGCCTTCGCGCGGCGACATCGAGCCGAACCATGTTATAGATTTGGTCGCCCGCAAATTCGGTCTGACCTCCGAAAAACTCCTCGGTCGTGACCGCACAAAGGATGTGGCGCTTCCGCGGCAGATTGCCATGTATCTCCTGCGCGAAGAAGCGAAGATTTCCTTCCCGCAGATTGGCGAAGTCCTCGGCGGACGCGATCATTCCACCGTCATGTCCGCGTATGAGAAGATCAAGGAACAAATCCACGCCGACCGCAAACTGGAGCAGGACATCGTTTCCATCAAACAACAGATGTACGACCAGGCAGTGGCGATGTAATTAACGTTTGAACGTTCAACAGGCGCATCAAAAATGATGCGCCTGTTTTATTTTAATGGCGCGCGGGGCAAGTGCATTTCATCACAAGTAAGTTGAAAATCCCTCCTTCAGTATTGATTTTTAGAACAAATTTTCTGCTATAATGTTCATCAGATTGGCGCGCGCCAATCACACTTATCAATAGGAGGCTGAAATGGACTTTAGTACGATCAATTGGCTGGCTGTTATTGTCTGTGTTGTCATCAGCATGGTCAGCGGGGCGCTCTGGTACAACCCCAAGACCTTCTTCAACGCATGGTGGCAGGTTGTGGGGGGCGGGAGGGAACAACCCGGCACGGAGAATATGGGCGTCACATGGGGTTTGACCATCCTCTCCTCTTTTGTCCAGGCGGTTGCCGTGACGTTTATGATCAACGCCATGGGCAGCGCCACGGCGGGTTCCGGCGCGTTGACCGGCTTCATGCTCTGGCTTGGGTTCATTGCCCCCACGTTTCTGGTCAACAAACTCTTTGCCGGGCATGGCTTCAAAATTTGGGCGATTGAAGCGGGCAACCACCTGATTAATTTCCTGTTATTCGGCGCCATTTTGGCGGTCTGGCGTTGACCGAAGCCCTTTAACTTTACGATACAATAAGCGGACGATTTATTTTGTCCGCTTATTGTTTTTAAGGAGAAGTAATGACGTACGATGATCGGAAAGCCTGGCGCGACGCTGAAGAAATGGGCATGTCCATCTACTACATGTTCATCTTGAAAAAAGGACCGATTTGGTCGCCCGACTCCACGCCGGAGATCGAAGAATTGCAGGCGGCGCACTTGGCGAATTACTACAGATTGAAAGAAGAGGGAAAGTTGATGGTCACAGGTCCCTTCCTTGACTCGTTTCAAATCAGCGGCGAGATGCGAGGCGCAGGCATCCTGAAAGCGAAATCGTACAACGAAGCATACGAATGGGTCGACACAGATCCAATGGTAAAAGTCGGACGCCTCGTATTTGTACTGCACACATGGATGATCGGAAAGGACGTTTTCGCTTGATCCGCCTCTATCGAGACGATGATTTTGAAACGGTGACCCAATTCTGGTTCCACGCGATGGATGCCGCCATGCCCGGTTTGCAAACCCGGCTTGGGCACACGCTGGAAGGCGCGCGCGAATTTTTCAAAAACGTTGTCGCAGTGGAAAATCAATTGTGGGTCTATGAATTAGAATCAAAGCCGGTTGGATTTTTGGGCATCCATCACAACTTCATTGACAGGTTGTATGTAGACCCCGCATATCACCGTCGGGGAATCGGTCAGGCGCTGCTCGACCATGCGCGAACGCTTTCCACCGATCACCTTTGGCTTTACACGCACGCTTCCAACAAAATGGCAAGGTCCTTTTATGAAAAGAACAGATTTGTGGCGGAGAAATTCGGCGTCAGCCCGCCGCCCGAATCCGAACCGGATGTGGAATATCACTGGCGAAGAAAATGAGACCAACCTATCTCGAAGTCAACCTTACGCAGTTGAAAAAAAATGTCGAAGCCATTCGCGCGCATGTTTCGCCTGCAAGAATCATGCCGATGGTAAAAGCCAACGCCTATGGTCACGGCGTGGACGGCGTCGCGCCGTTCATCGAACCGTATGTGGATATGCTTGGCGTTGCATTGGTGGAGGAGGGGATTCAACTCCGCCAACTAGGAATCAGGAAACCGATTCTGGTTGCCGGTGGGACTTTAATTGAACAGTTGCCATTGTTCTTTAAATATGACTTGACCCTCACCGCCTCATCCCCAGACCTGCTAACTGCCGCCGACCATCTGGCAGAATCCACCCGCAAACGGATGAAAGTCCACCTGAAGATGGATACCGGAATGGAGCGGGTGGGCGTCCATGAATACGAAGCGGAAGGATTTCTGGATCTCTCGCTTGCCTGCAAGCATGTGGATGTGGAAGGAATCTACACTCATCTTGCAAACTCTGAGGCGGCAGACAAGAAGTATTCACTTCTACAATTAGAGAGGTTTCAGGAAGTTTTGCGCTTTTATGAAAAGCGCAGCCTGCCGGTTCCCATGCGGCATGTTTGCAATTCGGGCGGAATTTTGAACCTGCCCGAAGCGCATTTCGACATGGTTCGTCCCGGCGTGTTGTTCTACGGTATATATCCCGCGCGGGATATGGAAAGAAAAATTGACGTGAAACCTGCGGCTGTATGGAAATCAAAGGTGGCATACAGCAAGATCACTCAGCCCGGGCGTCCGGTCAGTTATGGGTCGTTGTGGCAGGCGGAGGGGAGTCCGAGGCGGATTGTCACCATCCCGTGCGGCTATGCGGATGGATACTTCCGCCGTATGACGAATCAGGCGCGGGTCATCATCCATGGGAAATCCCATCCGCAGGTGGGGCGCATCTGCATGGATCAGTTCATGGTGGATGCGGGTGATGATGACATCAGGATAGGTGATGACGTGATTTTGCTCGGCGGGGGAATCACCCCTGAAGACCTTGCAGACTGGGCTGGCACGAATGAGTACGAGGTGATGACGAATATCAGCGCGCGCGTGCCGAGGGTATTTGTGGGTGAGGTACAATAAGGCGCATTATTTTCAAATTGAGGTGTGTATTGAATTCGAAGATTAAAGATTATCTGGTGTTGCTCGGCGTTTCGGGCGTTGTGATTGGTTTGGATCAATGGACGAAGTGGCTGGTGCGCGAGAACATCGAGTTTGGCGGACAGTGGCTTCCCGCATGGCTGGAATGGCTCAGCCCGTATGCGCGGTTTGTGCATTGGCATAACAGCGGCGCGGCGTTTGGCATGTTCCAAAACGGGAATCTGGTCTTTACGATCCTGGCGTTCATTGTGACCGCTGCAATTATCTACTACTATCCCCAGGTGGACGCGGCGGATTGGACGCTGAAACTTGCGATGGGCTTGCAGCTCGGCGGCGCAGTCGGCAATTTGATTGACCGCCTGACGATGGGCAAGGTCACTGATTTTATTTCGGTTGGGACATTCCCCGTTTTCAATGTTGCGGATTCATCCATCACCATTGGCGTCATTGTGCTGTTGATTGGCGTTTGGATCAAGGAACGAAACGAGAAACAGAACGCCCAACTGACGGGGGGCAATGAACAGGGAGCGGTATCCAACGAGCAATAGGTTGAATATCGCGGTTGGATTTCCCACTCATGAGTGACCGAATCGAAATATTTCATTACAAAGGGCAGAAAGCGGAGCGCCTCGACAAGTTCCTTGTGACATGCCTGCCGGAGTTTTCGCGCGCGCGTTTGCAAGGCTTGGTGGCGGACGGATTTGTTTTAGTGAACGGTGTTCCGGCGAAGAAATCCGGTCAGATGATCGAAGACGGGTTTGGGGTTGAAGTGCGTGTTCCGCCGCCCGTTCCGAGCGGACTTGTGGCGGAGGATATTCCGCTCGATATCATCTTTGAAAACGACGATTTGATCGTAGTCAACAAGCCTGCTGGCATGGTGGTTCATCCCGCGGCGGGACATGCCAGCGGCACGCTGGTCAATGCGGTGCTGGGATACGACCCCGATATGGAAGGCATTGGCGGCGAAGAACGCCCCGGTTTGGTCCACCGCCTCGATAAAGAGACCTCGGGCTTGATCGTACTGGCGAAGAATGAACAAGCCCACAACTGGCTGCAAGCTCAATTTCGCTTGCGGGAGGTGGAGAAGACCTATCTTGCACTGGTGGATGGAAAGCCGCCCACCCCGGCAGGTCGCGTGGAGGCTCCCATCGGGCGCGATCCAAGTCATCGAAAAAAGATGGCAATCGTCCATCCGGGCAAAGGACGCGAGGCGGTCAGTGAATATAAAACGGTCGAATCGTTCAGCGCGCATACGCTCTTGGAGTTTCATCCTCACACGGGGCGCACCCATCAGATACGATTGCATTGTCAGTTTCTGGGCTGTCCCATTGTAGGGGACACGGTGTATGGCAGGCGGAATCCAAGCGTGGACATAAGCCGTCATTTTTTGCACGCGTTTCGTTTGAAGATCATCCTGCCGGGTGAAACAAAGCCGCGTACCTTTGAAGCAGAATTGCCGGACGAATTGAAACAAGTCTTGGAGGAACTGAAACAACATGGCGCATGAAACGACGGATTATGTGGATCTTCGTTCAGACACCGTCACCAAGCCCACGCCTGAAATGCGCGAAGCGATGGCGGAAGCCGATGTCGGCGATGACGTGTACATGGATGATCCCACTGTCAATAAATTACAGGAGAAAGCTGCCGACATGCTCGGCAAGGAAGACTCACTGTTTGTGCCTTCGGGGACGATGGGCAATTTGCTTGCCTTGCTGGTTCACTGTCAGCGCGGGGATGAGGTGATCGTCGGCGATCAATCACACATTTACATTAATGAAGCGGGC
Source organism: Anaerolineales bacterium (assembly GCA_020060625.1). Taxonomy (GTDB): domain Bacteria; phylum Chloroflexota; class Anaerolineae; order Anaerolineales; family Villigracilaceae; genus Villigracilis. The sequence goes on from JAGUZU010000051.1 coordinate 32,570, forward strand.
GGGATGTCTGCGCTGGGCGGGATTCATCCGCGCCCGATAGCGAATCAACGCGATGGAACGCTTCTGCTCGATGACATTCGCGCCTCGATCCAGACCGAGGACGTGCATCACACCATTACGCGACTCGTCTGCCTCGAGAACACGCAGAACGTCTGCGGCGGCGTTCCGCTGACGGTTGAATATACGCGGGAGGTGGGACGTATTGCAAAGGAGAACGGTCTGCTTTTGCATATAGACGGCGCGCGTATTTTCAATGCGGCGGCGGCTTTGGATGCGGATGTGAAGGAACTGGTGCAGCCTGCCGATTCAGTGATGTTTTGTTTAAGCAAGGGGTTGGCCGCGCCGGTCGGTTCGATGCTGGCGGGATCGAAAAAGTTCATCGCGCGGGCGCGTCACCTGCGGAAGATGTTGGGCGGGGGGATGCGGCAGGCGGGCGTGTTGGCGGCGGCGGGGTTGATCTCGCTGGAGAAGATGACGGGACGCCTTAAGCAGGATCATGCCCGGGCGAAGAGTCTGTATGAGGGGTTGAAGCAGGTTGGGGGCGTGAGGTTGGATGCGGCGCCTTCATCCAACATGGTGTATTTCGATCTTGCGGAGCATGTCTCATCGAGCGAGGATCAGATCGTCGCTCAAATGAAAAAACGCGGCGTGCTGGTGGATTGGGCGGGCCCGCGGCGCTTTCGCCTGGTGACGCATTATTGGGTGGACGATGCGGGGGTGAGCAAGTCTGTGGGGGCGTTTGCGGATATTTTGAAGTAGGGTTATTGCGCGGGCGCGGGTTCGACCTGGTCGCGTCCGCGTTCTTTGGCGATATAGAGTCGTTTGTCGGCGAGGTCTATCAGTTTTGTGACGTTGTCCGTTTCATCGGGAAATACGGCGATGCCCATGCTGATGGTGGGGACGGGAATGCCGGCGTGGTTGTCTTCGCTGAATTTGAAGGATGCCAATGTTTCCCGGATGCGCTGCGCGGCGAGCAGCGCCTGCGCCGCGTCTGTTTTCGGAAGCGAGATGGCGAATTCCTCGCCGCCCCAGCGTCCGACCGCGTCCGCCTGTTTGATGTGTTTGCGAATGATGGCGCAAAGATTTACCAGGATTTTATCCCCGGTTGGATGCCCGAATGAATCGTTGTATTGTTTGAAGTGGTCGATGTCGAGCATGATGAGGCTGAGTTTTTGATTTAGTGACTGGCAGGTTTCGGCTTGCTGATGCAGGGTCTGGATGAAGTAGCTGTGGTTGTAAACGCGGGTGAGGCTGTCCAGCCGGGCTTGCTCCTCCACCCAGGCGTGGTGGTAGGTGTTATCGAGCGCGAGCGCGGCGCGCTGCGCGATGTTCGAGAGCAATTCAAAGTCGCTGCGGTTGAAGGCGTTGGGGCGGTAGGATGCGATGGCGATGATCCCGTTTACATGACTGCCTTTCATGGGGACGCCCATCCAGGAGAGCGAGTCTTTGGGCTTGCCAATGGTGACGAGGATGACCCCTTCGGGGTCCGCGGCTTTTCTAAGGTCGGGCAGGAAGAGGGATTTTTGGTTTTTGATGACCCAGCCGGAGAGCGAGCCTTTCATGGCAAAACAGATGTCGTTGAAGTATTCGCCGTCGTCGTAGAAGAGTTGGGTGCGGATTTCGTCCCCATTTTGAATTCCGATGAAGTACGTGTCGGCGTTCAATGCGTTTTGGAGGGCGGCATCCAGGAGGGAGATCAATTGCTTCGTTTCGATGGTCGAGACAATTTGTTTGCTGATCTCGTTGACCGTTTCGAGCCGGTTCATCTGTCTCTTTGAAATGATCTTCAACTGTTGTATGGTCTCCGCTGTGATGACGGAGCCGATGATGAACCCGGCGTGGATGATCCAATTGCTTAGGGGGATGTCGTCAATGATGTGTCTTGCGAAGTTGGTGGTGTAAACGATGGCGATCAACGTATAAGCAGGACCGCGGTCCGAAATGACCGCCGCCGACAACGTGGCGATGAATACCAGGGTGAAGACCAGATATTCGAGCTCATGCCCGACAAATGCCGAGAGCGCCCCAATGCCGATGCCGCCGATGACGGCGTTGAGCCATGTATATAGCAATTTGTCTGGAAAGGTATTGTAGACCCAATAATAAAAGCCAATGTATGCGCAGCCGCCGATGCCATAGGCGAAGAGGATGGACTTGAAGATCAGATTCGATTCGGGGTAGGTCAGGAGCGCTGCGGCAACGATCAACAGCAAATTGATCATCCCGGCAATCAGCGCCGGAAAGATGGATACGATATTTTCCTGGGGATCATACCCGAAGCGATTCGAATCCTTGTTCATGGTTATTCTTGAATCAACATGCCGGTTTTATCTTCCGCGATCATTTTTTCAAAGGTGTTGACAATGTTCGGGTCGAACAATATCCCGGCTTGTTCGCGGATGTATTGAAGCGCTTCATCAACCGATACTTTTTTCCGATAGGGACGATCGCTAATGAGCGCGTCGAAGGCATCCACCACGGCGAACACGCGGGCTAGAATGGGGATTTGTTCATTTTGCAGTCCTTCGGGATACCCTGAACCGTCCCAGCGTTCCTGGTGATAGCGAATGAGGGGGATCGTATCCTCCAGGAACGGAATCCCTTCCACTATTTTCGCCCCGATATTCGGATGCAACTTCATGATTTCCCATTCCGCCCCGCTGAGGGGACCCGGTTTATGGAGAATGGAATCGCTTATGCCTATTTTGCCGATGTCGTGCAGGAGCGAGCCGCGTTCCAATACCTTTAGCTGCTCTTGCGAGTAGCCGAGGGTTTCGCCGAGTTTCACTGCAAGCTGGCTAACGCGGATGCTGTGTCCCTCTGTTTCGCGGTCGCGGGCATCCAGTGCGGAGATAAGCGATGCAAGCGTTTGGTCGTAGGTCGCCTCCAAGGTGTTGTACGCGGTCTTGAGTTCCGCGGCTTGACGGCGCGATTCCACAAGCAGGAGAGACCTTTCAAGCGCAATGGCAGCCTGATTAACCAGCGCCTGCAAATCGCTTGGGTTCGTGGCGGTGTTGCCTTTTGGATCATCCGGCGTGTCCATCCAAATTGCGCCGTACTTGCGGAAGGGGGTCTGGATCGGCAGGCAGGTTCTGATGGCGGATTGTCCCTGTGAAAGATAGATCATCTGCCCCGTTTCCATTGCGTCTTCGATAAGTTTCATGGGATGTTCGGTTTCGGTATTCCCGCCGATCCCGTTCACCTTTACATCGGCGGCAATGATCCCATTTGTATCGAAGAGCATGATGCCAGTGACGGCGCTTTTTGCCAGTTTATGGGCGGTCTGCGCGATGTCGGTTGCGGCTTCCTCCAAATTTTCAGCTTGGATGATCTGGTTGCTAAGGCGGTAGAGCAGGGACGTGATCCGCAGGGAGGCGCGTAGTTCCTGTTGAAGCCAGGTGCTTTCGAACGCGCCCGCAGTCTGGATGGACAATAATTCCGCCAGGGACTCGTCGTTTTCCGTGAAAAAGACCTCGCTTTGTTTTCCAAACGCAAAAATTGCGCCAATATTCATGTTGTGCCAGCGGATCGGTATCACAAGCATGCTTCGGAGACCTGCGTTGTCTATCATCAAATGGGAGGTGGTTGCGTATTTTCTGACATCCCTTACGCGAAAGGGTTTTGCGGCATGGAGCGCCATCGCCAGCAATGCCGCGGAATTTGTGGAACGCTCCAGCGATTCCATGAGGTGGGGAGCATTGCCGGATGACGAACTTTGGGTGAAATTCCTTTCCTGCCCCAGTTGAATGTGTACGTATGTGAAGCGGGCTCTTAGGATCTCCCGCGCAATCGAAGCGACTTCCTGCGCGGTGGATTCCGGCTCCACCATGGATGAAAGTTGACTGCCCGCCTGGATGAGATCCATCAGCCTTTGCTGATAACCGGAGCGTTCCCAGGCGCGGGTTAATTCCGCCGCCGCCGCCTCCGCCAGTCCAATATCGATGCTGCTAAAGGCGTTTGGGTCTTCCTTGTTGAGAACAATCGCGCCGTTGACATGCCCGTTGAAGATCAGGGGGATGACAACGGCGGATCGGTTGTTTTCGCCTTTGAATAGGATGTAATCGGCGTCCAGTTTGATGTCGTTGACGATTTGTGTTTTTCTCTGGCGGAACGCTCGTCCGATCATGCCATCCGAAGCCTTTTGCCGGTATCCGGCAGGAATCAGCCCGGTCTGGTTTCCCGCAGCCGTGAGAAGCATGAACTCTTTTTTCTCCGGTTCATGCACGTAAATGCAGGCAAGGGAACAATTCAAGGCGCGTTCCAGCGTGTTGACTGCCAGCTGCGCCGAGACGGGCTGGTCCAATTGGTTTTCCAACTGTTGGCTTAATTCCATGAGAAGGGTCAATTGAGCGTTGCGTTTTTTTTCATTCGTCAACTGCCGTTCGAGCGCTTCAATCTGGTCTTCCTGCGCGATCAGGCGTATGCGGATGCCCTCGCGCGTCATCGTAAAGGGCTTTAAGTACCTTGCCAGCCTCGCGCTCCAGGGGGATGGATGACCGCTCTCTTCCGAACCTGCCGTCTTTTCGACCTCTTCGCCGGTATCGGTCAATTCCTGCATCAGACCGTTGACGGTCATCACAATCGTGATGACCTCGTAATAGATTACCGATGTTACAAAAGTAAAGAACAAAAATGTTGCCTGCCGCGCGGCTTGGATCGCGGGCGCTTCGTCCACAAGCAGGTTCTCGGCTGCAAACAGCAAAAAACTCAGAAAAACCAGCAGGGCGACCTCGATGGTGGTGGCGACCATGATCGCCCTGCGCCCCAAAATATCGCCTTCCGGCAGCCGCAGGCGGTTCCAGGGAAGAAAGTCATTTAAAAGAACCATCACAATCACTGCGAGCGGCGCGATGAGGTTGGCGCCATAGTCGGATGGGATGAAAACAAAACACCATGCCGCCCAGGGAAGGGCTTGCAGCCGCAACAGGGTTTTTCCATACCTGACCGATGGAACGATGGTGATGCTTGCGCCAATGAAAGCAAATAGGAGAAACCCAATCGAAAGATAGGGGACATAGGCGGCTAAGGGAACTTGTTCAAGACCGATGGTTGAAACCGCCAGATGGATTCCGACAGAAAAACCGATCAGGGAAAATGTCAGGTTAAGCAGGTCAACATGTTTGAACCGGTTTACAGGCGATAAAATGAACGCCAGCTGCATCACCCCTGTAAATAAAAGAATAGCCCCTTCCATGAAATATTCGTTTTGTTGATAGACTCTTGCCAAAACGATCAACAGCAGGATGGAAAGCCCCTGTACGAGACGCACCCGCTTTTGAGAAACACGCATCACCGAGACGATTTGTAAAGACAACGCAGCCGCAAAGCAGGCTCCCCCAAGAAGGATAAAAACCCAATTCACCGGGTTTGTTATTGAAATTTGAAGATGGGCGGGAACCAGCAGAAGATTTGCCCCAATCCCCCCCAAGAGCAGCGACGCGAACACGTTTAAGTTGTTCTCAGAAGGATGCTTCATTTGAGTCGAAGGATAGCATAAGAGCCGATTTTTATCTACCTCTCCGGATTTACAGATTGGGAGCATTTAAATGTTGTAGATTCTTTCCCAAAATTCACTCTGTACAAATTTCCAAAATGAACCGCCAAGTCGCCAAGAACGCGAAGAAAAAGAAGAAACTTGGCGGCTTGGCGTCCTTGGCGGTAAAAAAACGAAAAATGTTCTGATAGGCGATTCTACAGAATCTGAATGCTCCCTACAGCTTTGACATCGCGTCGTAAAAGCGGTGATGATTTCTGATATAATCCCATCGCAAGTTGGCTTTTAATGGGGGAGCGGCCGGTTGCTAATAAAACGCTGACAGGTATTCACAATGCAAAATTTTATTTCCCTTGCTCAAATTGACGAAATCGCCCAAAAGATCAGGAATCAAATCTCCATACAACCCATCGTGGGAATCACCCTCGGCTCCGGGCTTAACGATCTGGCTGATTCTGTCCAGAAAGCGATTCACGTCCCCTACAGCGACCTGCCCAACTTCCCGGTCTCGACGGTTCAGGGGCATGTGGGACGTTTTGTGATCGGCGAACTCGAAGGCAAACCCGTCCTCGTCATGCAGGGGCGGGTGCATTTCTACGAAGGTTATACGATGGGACAGGTCACCCTGCCTGTGCGGGTCATGCAAAGACTTGGCATCCAGAACTTCTTTGTCACAAACGCTGCTGGCGGCGTCAACCCCGATTTTGTCCCCGGCGACGTAATGCTCATTACCGACCAGTTGAACATCGCCGGCATGGCGGGCATGACCCCGCTCATGGGACCCAACCTGGATGAAATTGGTCCCCGTTTCCCCGACATGAGCCGCCCCTATGATTATGAATATGGCGACCTTGCGGGCAAGGTCGCGCGTGAAAATGGAATCACCCTGCGCGAAGGCGTTTACGTTGGCTTGAGCGGACCTTCCTTCGAGTCGCCCGCTGATTTGCGCTTCCTGCGCATGGCTGGCGCGGACGCGGTGGGCATGTCCACCGTGCCGGAGGTGATCGTTGCGCGGCATGGCAATATGCGCGTGCTGGGTCTTTCCGGGATCAGCAACAAGGCAAACCTGGATGGTTCCACAATGACAACTCACGAAGAGGTGATTGAAGCGGGTAAGGTGATCACCCCCAAGATCGAAACCATCATCCGCGGCGTGTTGCGCAGTTTGTGACCAAACTCCTGAATGACGGAATTTTACAATTTCCTCGCCTCTTTTGAGGCGCTGATTTATATCGTCCTCGCAATCGGCGGGATGTTTGCCTTTCGCTGGTTATGGCGTTCCTGGCGTGAATGGCGGATCGCCGTATTCAGCCTGGAACGGGAATTCTCCGCCCGTCGTCTCGGGCATTCCATTGCAATCTCCGCCCTTATCGTCATTCTCTTTTGCGCCGAATTCTTCATGGCATCCTTTGTGATTCCCGGACTGCCGGCGGAATTTTTCATCGCCACGCCCACCTTGGATTTGATCTCCACGCCCACTGGAACGCTTTCAGCAGATGTCATGACCCAGTTTGCGGGCGTCGTCCCTGGAACGCCCCTTGCAAATTCGGGCGGTTGCGTCCCCGGGCAGGTTGCGTTGACGTTTCCCGAATCCGGCGACGAAATACGAGGCGCCATCGAACTCACCGGGACGGTGAACATCGCAAATTTTGGCTTCTATAAATATGAAGTCGCTCCATCCGGCGGCGATGTTTGGGCGACGATTGCGGCGGGAGGCTCCGTGGTGGTCAATGGCTCTCTTGGGCGTTGGGATACGACCGCATTGACCCCCGGCGATTACCAATTACGGCTCGTGGTTGTGGATAACCAGGGCGTGGAACTGCCCGCGTGTATCGTTCCGGTGCGCGTAATACCCGTTCAATAGGATTCTTTGGATTTATCATGTCTGAAATTCAGATTCGACCCACTGTTGCCACCGATCTTTCCCGATTGATGGCGTTCGATCATTCCACAAAAAGCGACGCCGTCTGGCAGTTGGAACTTCGCCGCGATGCCGGTCAGGTGAACGCCTCCTTTCGTGAAGTGCGTTTGCCGCGTTCGGTTTCGGTTGAGTATCCGCACAATCCTTTTGCGCTTGCCGATGATTGGGTGAGGAAGTCCATGATGTACACGGCTGTGATCGGCGGCGACCCGGTTGGGTACATCGGTCTGCTCGAACGTGGAGCCGCTTCGGTGGCGTGGATTACGGACCTCGTTGTGGACGTCTCGCATCGCCGCCGCGGCGTGGGATATGCCCTGGTGTCCGCCGGACAGGCTTGGGCGGAGTCCAGAGCGCATCATCGTCTTATCATGGAAACGCAGTCGAAAAACCTGCCTGCCATCCGTCTGGCGCAAAAATTCGGTTTCGAGTTCTGCGGGTATAATGACCATTATTACGTCAATCGAGATGTCGCTTTGTTCTTTGCGAAAGCGTTGAAATGAGTTCATCGGCATTTACTGCCTTGTTTTAAATCGTTTATTTGGAAGGGCTTGTATGATTAACGGTTGGCCGGAAACATTTCTGGCGGGGATTCAGACGCTCAACCAGATTCTGACTGCGGGGATCGCCATCACGGCGTTTTCTCTATTTTTATACGCGCTTTCGTTCAACCTGCGCGATAGAGTGGCGCGTTCCTTTGCGATCATTCTGTTGTGCGTAGTCGTTGTGTTTACCGCCGAATCCTTGCAGGATAGCACGGTCTCCATTCGAACGCTCGACCTGTTGCTGCGCGCGCAGTGGTTTGGCATTATCTTTCTCCCCGCGGCATACCTGCATCTTTCAGACGCCCTGCTTGTAACAGCCGGACGCCCCTCGCGCGGACGCAGGCGGTTGGCTGTGCGCGCCATATACGCCGTCTCGGCGGGATTCATCATTTTGCTTGCCTTCGGATATTTGCTGGGACCGATCGTGCCGGACGGCAAGCCCGCCCCCTATCTTCAACGCACAGGTTGGACGGAAGTCTTTACCGCGTTCTACATTTCGGCGCTTGTGTGGGCGGGGATAAATTTTGCGCGCGCCTACAACCTCATGTTGACCCGCTCCGGACGCCGCCGCATGCTCTACCTGATGGCTGGCGCGACCGCCCCGGCTTTGGGTTCCTACCCCTACCTTTTATTTGGTTATAGTCTTGCCGCCCAGCATCAATATCTTTTTTGGAGCGCGGCGACCATTATCAATGCGCTGGTCGGCGCGCTGGTGATCGTCATGGCGTATGCGGTGGCTTTCTTCGGCGTCTCATGGCCCGACCGCGTCATCAAAAGCCGCCTTTTCAAATGGATCATGCGCGGACCTGTAACCGCTTCCGCCGCCCTTGCATTGATGACGGTTGTGCGCCGGGGGGGCGAGTTGCTTGGCGTTCCTTACAGCGCTTTTGTCCCCTTTACAATGGTTGCCACCGTGTTGCTGATGGAACATACCATCACTTTCGCCGCGCCGGTTTGGGAACGCTGGCTTTTCTTCGGGCGCGACCGGAACGAGTTGGAACTGCTCCAAAACATCGAGGAGCGGCTGCTTACACAGAGCGACCTTCAACAATTTTTGGAAGCGGTTCTCGCCGCCGTGCGGGACCACTTGCAGTCGCCCGCCGCGTTTGTGGCGGCATTGGATGATGAAACCTTGTTTCCGATTGTTGTGGGGGGAAACCGCTCCCTGCTCGACCAGGAAGGCTTGACGAAAGCGCTCGATCACGTGAACGGCGATACGCGCCGTGAGTTTCTTTGGGGAAACTTTTGGGTACTGCCCCTGCACCGCCAAAGACGCCCCGATATGGACCGCGATGAACTGCCTCCTTTGCTGGGTCTGCTTGGCGTTGCGCGGCGTGACGAGAATCAGAGGATGGAAAACGACCAGCGAAATGCCCTGTGGCTCTTGGCAGACCGCGCCGCGGTTGCGCTGGAAGACCGTCAGCTGCAGCAGCGGGTCTTCCGCTCATTGGCGGATTTGCAGCCCCAGGTCGAGTTGATCCAACGGATGCGCGCGGCAGGACGGTACGACTCCCGCGCAAGCCTGCTGAACGAACCCCTGCCGCAGGAAGCGGATTTGGTGAACTGGGTCAGGGATGCGCTCACGCATTATTGGGGCGGACCCAAGTTCATGAACAGTCCGCTGACGAAACTTCAGGTTGTGCGCGATTTGGCGGAGGATGAGGACGGGAATCTATCCAACGCGCTGCGGATGTTACTCCGCCGTGCTGTGGATCAGGTCAAGCCGAAGGGCGACCGGAAGTTTACAACCGAGTGGATACTGTACAATATCCTTGAAATGAAATTCATCGAGGGTCGCAAAGTCCGTGATGTGGCGGCGCGCCTTGCCATGTCGGAGGCGGACTTGTACCGCAAACAGCGCGTGGCAATCGAGGCGGTGGCAAAAGCGATCCTCGAAATGGAAGTGAACCTGCTGGACCAATAACGGACCAGGCGCGCGCATTTATCGTGTATCGAGCGAGAGAAGAAGGAGCCTGTCATGGCTGGCGAGAGATCAAAAAATTCAAAACCGATGCCCGAAATAGACGATGGTTGGTGGGAGTCTGTGCTGGCGGAGGAGAGTCGCTATTCGGCGTCTCCAAACCGTCTGGCGGGGAACAAACCCGAAGTCCGGGAGGAGGCGAAGCAGGAGCCAGAGGAGAAGAAACCCGTCGTCAATTGGAATCAGGTCAAGGATCTGTATCTGAGCGACAAAATCGTCAACTTGATGGTGACGGGGCATAACCGCGGCGGTCTGCTTGTGGAGGGCGACGGGCTGTACGGCTTTGTCCCGTTTTCGCATTTGATTGAAATGGCGGGCAAGGTGGAAGTGGACCGCGATCACAATCTTGAATCGTATATGGGGCGGTTGCTGAATTTGAAGGTCATCGAGTGCGTGCCGGAAGACGGGCGCGTGGTCTTCTCTGAACGCGCCGCGCAGGCGGAGCCGGGCAAACGCGCGGAGTTGTTCCACTCGCTTCATTCGGGACAGAATGTCCAGGGTGTTGTCACCAACGTCACTGATTTCGGCGTGTTCGTTGACCTCGGCGGCGTGGAAGGACTGATCCATATTTCGGAACTTTCATGGGGACGCGTGACTCACCCTTCGCAGTTTGTGGAACTCGGTGAAACGATCGATGTGCAGGTTCTCGATCTTGCCCCCGAACGCTGCCGCGTCGCATTAAGCCTCAAACGGCTTCTCTCAAATCCCTGGTCCACCGCCGAAACGGATTTTCCAATTGGTTCGGTCAAACCCGCCACGGTCACAAGCGTGCTTTCGTATGGCGCGTTCGCGCGGCTGGACGATTTTGGCGTGGAGGGGTTGGTCCACATCTCCGAAATTCCAGAGGCGGAGGGCGTTCTGTTGAAGGAAGTCCTTCACGAAGGACAGTCTGTGCGGGTTCGCATCCTGCACCTCGACGCCCCGCATCAACGCATGGGGCTCAGCATGAGGCTTGAATAACCCCATGCCGCAATCCCGGAGACAGTACAGGCACGACACGCCGCCGGACGACTGGCTCGAACGCCTTGCCCGTTTCAACACCCAGTTTGGGCGCATGGCGCGCGATGCGGTCGGCGTCGTTCTGATCGCGTTCGCGATCATGTCCCTGCTGGCGGCGTGGGGTTTCACCGAAGGTTTTTTGCTCACCCCCTTCGCCTTTGCGCTTCGACGCTGGTTTGGCTGGGGAAGCGCGCTGATCTTCTTTGGGATCGGATATTTTGGATACTCGCTGATTCGGCGGGACGAAAGCAGCGTAAAGTGGGGACGCCTCATTTCGCTCGAACTCGCCTCTCTCCTGACGTTGGGCTTGTTCGCTGTTTTCGGAGGCAACGACCTCCTCCGCGCCGAAGGCGGCATGGACGGCGGGCGTTTGGGTTGGGGGCTTGTCACCTTGTTGTGGGGGTACTTGGGTAAAATCTTTGGGACGATCCTCCTGCTTCTCCTGTGGGCGCTTGCAGCCGCCACCGGTTTTGGCTTGTGGTCGAAACTGGAAACGTGGCTGTTGAAGATCGCGGGCGAGGAGGCGCCGGTTGTTGCCACGCCGGTTCCTGTGGAAGAGGAAAAGTCAAAGGAACGAAAGACCAAATCCGACACGCCTCGCAAGAAAACCCAGCCCCTGCCGCCGGAATTTCGCACGTCGCTGAAGTCTGCTGCAAAAAAGGAAGAGAAACCGCTCAAACCGCCGCCCCGTGAAGATCACCTGCCGCTGTTGAGCATCCTGCTCGGCGATTCCACCGTCCGCGCGGACGAGCGCACCATCAACCAGACAGCGGGCTTGATCATGAAGACCCTCTCCGAATTCGGCATTCCCGCCACCGTGATTGGCTATCGCGTCGGTCCGGCAGTGACTCAGTTTGCAGTCCAGCCTGGCTTTATCAAAAAACCAGGCTCGGATGAGGAAGATGCGCAGCAAATGAAAGTGCGGGTCGCCCAGATCGCCGCTCTCGAAAAGGACCTCGCGCTGGCATTGTCCGCCCAGCGTCTGCGTATCGAAGCGCCGGTTCCGGGCAAGCCTTATGTCGGCATCGAAGTTCCCAACATCAACAGTTCAGTTGTACGCTTGAAAGCGCTGCTGGAAGCGGACGCATTTTACAAAGTCGGCGCGCCGCTTGCCATTGCGCTGGGGCGCGATGTATCCGGTAATCCGCTGGTCGCCGACCTGGCGCGTATGCCGCACTTGCTGATTGCCGGCGCGACGGGTTCGGGCAAATCCGTGTGCATCACGTCCATTGCCGCATGTCTTGCCATGAACAACACGCCCGAAGAACTGCGCATGGTGATGATCGATTCCAAGATGGTGGAATTGATCCGCTTCAACGGTTTGCCGCATCTGTATGGCAAGGTCGAGACCAACCTGAATCGCATCATGGGCGTCTTGCGTTGGGTGGTGGTGGAAATGGAGCATCGCTACCGCCTGCTCGAAGCCGCGCATTCGCGTGATTTGAATTCCTATAACAAAAAGATGGCGCGCAAAGCGGATGGACAGCCCCTGCCGCGCATCGTTGTGATGATTGACGAACTCGCCGATCTGATGATGTCCGCGCCGGACCAGACCGAGCATAATCTCGTTCGCCTTGCACAGATGGCGCGCGCCACGGGTATTCACCTCGTTGTTGCCACGCAGCGCCCATCCACCGATGTGGTGACGGGTCTCATCAAAGCCAACTTCCCGGCGCGCCTTGCGTTTGCGGTTGCTTCAGGAACGGACAGCCGCGTGATCCTCGATTACACCGGAGCCGAATCCCTGCTTGGGCGCGGCGACATGCTCTTCCTCAACCCGGAAGTCGGCAATCCCGTCCGCGCGCAAGGCGTGATGATCACCGACATGGAGATCGAGCGCATCATTGCCCATTGGCAGAAGAACAGCGACATCCCCGCGGAAGATGTTCCCCCTTGGGAGAAACTCTTGCAGGAACCCGGCGAAGACGAAGACGATGGCTTGATCGAACAGGCAGTCTCCATCGTCCGCCAGACTCAACGCGCTTCGGCGTCCCTGCTTCAACGCCGCCTGCGAATCGGGTATCCGCGCGCCGCGCGTTTGCTCGATCAGCTGGAAGAGATGGGGGTGGTTGGACCCTCTCAAGGCGGAGGCAGGGAGCGCGAAGTCCTGGTAAGCGAAGAAGACCCGACAGATGAGGAGAAGTCCGAATAAACATGCAGTCACAGCCGACCTTCACAGATAGATTGCGAACCATTTTCAAAAAAATTTTGGATTCCATTGGCGGGTTTCTCAATGGGCTTGGCTTGACCCCGAACAGCATCACCCTGCTTGGGCTGGCTGGCACAACTGTTGGCGCCTGGTTTATTTCGCAGGGCAAAATGACAACGGGGGCGTTCGTCCTGCTGGCTTTTGTCCTTGTGGATGCCTTCGACGGCACGATGGCGCGTCTGCGCGGCGAACCCAGCGACTTCGGCGGCTTTGTGGATTCCGTCAGTGACCGGTACGCCGAACTCATCACTTTCGGCGGACTCCTCTATCACTTTCTTTCACACGACGACGCGCTTGGCGCAATGGTCACGTTTGCCGCGGCATCCGGCTCTGTGCTGGTTTCGTATGTCAAAGCCCGCGCGGAAGGGTTGGGCTTTACCGCGAAAGTGGGGCTTCTCACCCGCGTCGAACGGTACATCGTTTTAATTCCGTTGCTTGTGTTCAATCAGCCGTTCATTGCGGTCTGCGTCATTGCCGCGCTTGGCAACGTCACCGCGCTGCAGCGTATCTTTCACGTCCGCGCGCAGGGGCACGAACGCATGAACGCCAAAGGATAAACGTGGCGGAAGGCATTTCACTCGGACCGTTGTTCCTGCGTTGGAACGGCGTGTTGATCGCCCTCGGCATTTCGGCAGGGGCGCTGCTTGCTGGTTATGAAACCAAACGCCGCGGCGGCGACCCGGAGATCATCTATTACCTGCTTCCGCCTCTCATCGGATGGGGATTGATCGGCGCGCGTCTCTGGCACATCTTCACCCCGCCTCTTTCCTCTGTTCAACTTGGTCTGACAACCGGGCATTATCTTACACATCCGCTGGATATGCTCGCGCTATGGATCGGCGGCTTGGGAATCCCCGGCGCGCTTCTCGGCGGGACCTTCGGGCTGTTCCTGTTTTCCCGCAAGCATGAACTTCCCTTTTGGCAATTGACCGATCTGCTTGCTCCCGGGCTTGCGCTCGCCCAGACGATTGGGCGCGTGGGCAATTACTTCAACCAGGAATTGTACGGTTTGCCGGCAAATGTCCCCTGGGCGATTCTCATCCAACCCGACCATCGGTTGATCGGCTATGAAGAAATCGAGTACTATCATCCGCTGTTTGCCTACGAAGTATTAATGAATATAATGAATGTGGCGCTGTTGTTATGGCTCTCCCGGAAATTCTTTCATCAACTTCAGGCGGGCGATCTCTTCCTTGCCTATCTTTTGTTTTACTCCGCCGTCCGCTTCCTGCTCGAATTCCTCCGGCTGGACGTTGCATTAATGGCGGGAGTTAACGCCAATCAGGCATTTTTTGCTGTCTTGTTTGTGATCGCCGGAGGCGTTCTATATCGGCGGCATCGGTTTGCGCGGGAACTGTAAGGACTTTGTGAAGGGGGTAAGGCAGGGCGGGTAATAAAATAAGCCTGTCTCGTTTCTGAATTTACAAGGAATATCCATGATAGAAACTCACGATCTTAGCAAGCAATTTCACGATTTTATGGCTGTGGATGGCGTGGATCTCTCGGTGCAGGCGGGAGAGATTTTGGCGTTATTGGGGCAGAATGGCGCAGGCAAGACCACCACTGTCCGCATGTTGACAGCGTTACTGCGCCCATCTCGCGGGTGGGCGCGCGTGGCAGGTCATGACGTAGTCAAGAACGGGCATGACGTGCGCGCCTCGGTGGGGGTGTTGACCGAACAGCATGGGTTGTACATGCGCATGACCGCCATCGAATACCTCGATTTCTTTGGGGAGGTCTACGGACTCGGCGCCCCTGCGAGAAAAAAACGCAGTGACAACCTGCTGGAATATTTTGGTCTGGCGGAAGCGGCAAAGCGCAGAATCGGCGAATATTCAAAGGGGATGCGTCAAAAACTCGCATTGGCGCGCGCCATGATGCACGACCCCGGAGTCTTGTTGTTGGACGAGCCGACTTCCGCGATGGACCCCGAATCCGCGCGGCTGGTGCGGGATGAGATCGCGCGCCTCAAATCCTCGCGGCGGACGATTGTCATCTGCTCGCATAATCTTACCGAAGTTGAATCTTTGGCGGATAAGATCGCGATCATTTACCGCGGACGAATTTTGATTCAAGGCACGCTCGACGATCTAAAGCGCAGGGTATTGGGCGCGCCGGAATATGCGGTCAATTTTGCGGAACCGCGCGACTTGAACGGGCTGGAACTGCCGCAGGGGATGCAAATGCTCGAGAAAACAGCGAGCAGTTTGAAGGTCCGTGTGGAGGCGCCGGAGGAGTCGAATCCAAAACTGTTGGAGATTCTTTCGTCGAAGTCCGTTCCCGTTGTGACGTTTCAGGAGGAGGCTCGCACGCTGGAGCAGGTCTATTTGAAGGTGATGGCGGAAGCGCGGGGAGGCGGGCATGTTCACTAAACTCGCTCCGGTCTGGCTGGTGGCGAAGCGCGAACTGCGCGATCAATTTCGCGATTGGCGCGTTTTGCTGCCGATGGCGATCCTGACGTTGTGTTTTCCGTTTTTGATGAACGAGTTTGCGAAACAGACGGTGGATTTTTTGAATCAGTACAACGCGAATTTGATCCTCGACCGCCTCGTTCCGTTTTCGATCATGATCATCGGCTTTTTCCCGATCACGGTTTCGCTGGTGGTGGCGCTCGAGTCGTTCGTGGGGGAGAAGGAGCGCGGGACCATCGAGCCGTTGTTGAGCGCGCCGTTCGACGACTGGCAGTTGTATTTTGGGAAGCTGCTGGTCGGCGCGGCGACGCCGTTGATCGCGAGTTATCTTTCCATTGGGTTGTACCTGATCATGGTTTCTCGTCAGAACCTCAACCTGCCCTCTCCTTCCGTGATGTTGCAGTTGATGCTGCTTACCACTGCTCATGCAGTGTTGATGGTGAGCGCGGCAATCGTGATCTCGGTGCAGTCCACGTCGGTGAAGGCGGCGAACCTGCTGGCATCGTTCATCGTAATCCCCGTAGCCATTTTGATGCAGGGGGAGGCGGTGATGCTTTTCTGGGGTAACGAGCAGGTGTTGTGGCTTGGCGTTGCCGGCGTGATGATCATTTCACTTCTGCTCATCCGCGTGGGGATCGCCCACTTCCAGCGCGAATACCTGCTTGGACGCGAGATCGACACCCTGAATGTAAAATGGATGTGGCGCGCGTTCGCGTCGAATTTCATCGGCGGCGCAGTTTCGCTGAAGGATTGGTATGGGCGCGTGCTTGGCGCGGCGCTTCGCCGCATTGTGCCTGCTGTGTTCGTTGTTGTGCTGATCGCGGGCGTAAGTTTGTGGATGAGTTACGACTGGGTCATCCAGAATCTCTCCGAGACGGTTGCGCTGGCATCGCCTGAAGATATTCAAAAACTGGAGGAACGCGTTCGGGAATTGCCCGATCTCTCGAACCTTCGGGACCATCTCAGCGCATCGTCCCTGTTTTTGAATAACACCCGCGCGGTCACGGTTATCTTCCTGGCGGGCATGGTCTCGTTTAGCGTGCTGGGCATTCTTTTTTACATGATCAACATCGGGTTGATCGGCGGGGTGTTCGCGTTGTTTCAACTGCTGGGGATCCAGCCCCTGCCGATCTTTCTCGCGGGAGTCGCGCCGCACGGCGTCTTCGAGATCCCGGCTTTGATGATCGGAAGCGCGGTGGTGCTGTACATCGGCGCGGCGTTGGTCACTCCGCAGGCGGGCAGGTCCATGGGCGAGGTGATCCTTGAACTGCTGGCGGATTGGGCGAAGATATTCCTCGGCTTGATCCTGCCGCTGCTGGCGGTTGCCGCGGTGGTCGAAGCATACATTACCCCGGGTCTGTTGTTGCGCGTCATTGGAAATTAAGAAATAAAACCCTCCTCCAGTTTTGGAGGAGGGCGCAATGGATACGGGGCTTACCAGCCTTTAATGTAAGGCTCCCATTCGCCGTTTTCCGAGAGATGTTTCCCGAAAATATACGAAGCGTTCGCGGGCGGCTCCTTTGGAATGTGCAGGAGATTCATGTGCATTTCATGCGCTTTTCGCCCGCCCTTGCGATGATTGCACATGGAACATGCGGTGACGACGTTCGTCCAGGTGTGTTGTCCGCCCATGTGGCGCGGGATGACGTGATCAATCGTCAGGCTGCCTTCGCGTTTGCCGCAATACTGGCAGGTATAATTGTCGCGGCGGAATATTTCACGGCGCGTTAATTTCACGCGCGGACGCGGCCGGTGAACTTGCGATTCAAGCCGGATGACCGAGGGCCGCGGAAGCAGTTGTGAGATTGTATGGATGTATCCGCGTCCGTTCACGATCATCCCGGCTTTTCCGGCAAGCAGCAAGCCGACCGCCCGTCGCGTCGAGCATACATGGATTGGCTCGAAATTTGCGTTGAGTACCAATACAGGTTCGTACATGGTTCCTCGGCGACCTGCGTGATTATACATCCAGTTTGAAAAATTCGTAAAATCCATCGAGAACGATTCGTTGCAGGAGCGTTTGAAATGAAGATCATGATTGCGGGAGGGTCGGGGTTCCTGGGCGGCGAGTTGAGCCGTTCCTTTCTCGCGGACCGACACCAGGTTTACATTCTCACACGCGGCTCGCGCGTTTGGGAAGGCGCGCAGGCTGTGAAGTGGGACGGGCAGACGACGCAGGGTTGGGGGCGCCTCGTAGAAGAAATGGATGTGATCATTCACATGGCAGGGAAGACGCTCGCCTCCTGGCCCTGGACTGCCGCGACCAAACAAGCCTTCTACGACTCCCGCCTCATTCCCGGACGCGCGCTTGTTCAAGCCATCCAAACCGCGACCCGCCGCCCAAGCCTTTTCATCCAAGCCTCCGGCATAAATTACTACGGATTGCATGGCGAACTTGCCGATGAAACCACGCCTCCGGGGGACGACTTCCTCGCGCGACTCGCCGTCGAATGGGAGCGGGCAACCGAGCCCGTGGAAGCATTGGGAGTTCGGCGCGTGGTTTTGCGCTCGGCGGTGGCGCTTTCCCGAAACGGCGGCTTGCTCGGTTTGATGGCGCTTCCCATCCGGCTGTTTGTCGGCGGTCCGTACGGCTCCGGCAAACATGCCATGCCATGGATCCACATCCGCGATTGGGTGGGGGCGGTGCGGCATTTGATCCAGAACGAGCAGGCTCGCGGAGTGTATAACCTGATCGCGCCCACACCCACATCGAATGCGGAGTTCAATCGGGCGCTTGCGAGCGCTTTACGCCGACCTTATTGGTTTCCAACGCCCGCATTTTTGTTGAGGACCTTTTTGGGGGAGATGAGCGTCCTTATCCTCGAAGGACGGTTTTCCCAGCCCAAACGGTTGACCGAGTCTGGGTTCGAGTTCCAGTTTCCGGGTCCGCGCGAGGCGCTGACCGATCTGTTTGGATAACGTCAAAGGAGAGTTAATGTCCATGAAAAAGTTTATCGTGTTTTTACTGGTTTTCCTCACAGCCTGTTTGCCCGCCGCGCAGGAACCGCAGGTTGTCCTGCCGCAGTTTCTCCCGACGGCGACAGCGTATATCGATTCATCGTCGTATCCAACTGCGGAAGTGGCGCTGGCTGAACCGAATCAAACCGCAAGCGGAATTGACATCCGACTGGATCGCGTGTGGGTGGAAGGCAAGGATGTGAATGCCAACGTTTGTTTTTCGCTGCCCGATACGTCGGACTGGTCCATCTGGGCGGCGAGCCTGACCTACGGCGAGACGGTGTTGCAGGAATACGGCACGACGCTGGCAAGCCTGCAGGAGCCGGTGGATGGTCAGATCGGGGTGCGGTGCGATACGCTGACTTTTGTAGTGCCGCCCGATGCCGACCTTTCCAATGCGACGATTGTGATCGATTCCATTGCGGCGACTCCGCGCGAAGGCGATTATTGCGACCTTTACATGCCGAAGATCCAACAAGCGCTGCTCGAACGCGGCATCGGCATCATGCTGGAGTGCGTGGATGTGAACGGCGCGTTGACCATGCAGATCGTCAGCAAGCCGCCGGAGATGACGCAGGAGCAGGCGGAGCAGATCGTTTACAGCGACGAGTTCTTTTCGGTGGCGGGTCCGTGGACGTTTCCGTTCGATTTGGCGCAGTAAAATTCTTGTTGTATAATTGCCGCATGTCTGGAAAGACCCCCGACTGCAAATCCTATTACGCGCGCCCGTAATTCCCATTGCGATGGTGTGCAACGAACGCGCCCCTCATCATCGTGGGCGCGTTTTTGTTTGGAAATCCATTTTCAGACCTTAAAGGCTTCAAAAAACCTTTAGGATCTTGGGAGCATGTTATGAACATCGAAGAACAAGTTGAACTTTTGATGCAGGGCACGGATTACGGCGATGAAGATTTGAAGAAAGCCATGTCCGCTGAACTGCGCGAACGTCTCTTGCTTGCCCAAAAAGAGAAGCGACCTTTGCGTGTCTATTGTGGATACGATCCCACGTCCACAGATTTGCATTTGGGACATACCATCTCCATGCGGAAACTGCGCCAGTTTCAGGATTTGGGACATGAAGTCACTTTTTTGATCGGGAGTTACACGGCGCTGGTTGGCGATCCTTCGGACAAGAACAAGGCGCGTCCTGTCCTGACCGAGGAGCAGGTTGCCGAAAACGCGAAGACATACGCCGAACAAGCCTTCCGCGTGCTGGACCGCGACAAGACGAAGATTCGGTATAACGGTGAGTGGCTTTCCAAGTTGACGCTGGTGGATTTGATCCGCCTGGGGCAGAACTTTACCGTGCAGCAATTTCTGGCGCGTGAGAATTTTTCCAAACGCCTCGATAAAGGCGAACCGATCTACCTGCACGAGACCTTCTACGCTTTGATGCAGGGATACGACGCTGTCGCCATGGAAACGGACATCCAGGTCGGCGGCTCGGATCAGCTATTCAATATCATTGTGGCGGGGCGCAAGTTGCAAGAGGCGCTTGGTCAAAAGCCGCTGGTGGGAATCATTACGGGCATCCTGCCGGGAACGGACGGCATGCAAAGAATGTCCAAGTCCACCGGAAACATTGTGCCGATCAACACGGGCGCGAACGACTTGTTTGGCAAGTTGATGTCTGTGCCGGATTCGGCGATGGGCGTTTATATGCGTCTGGTCACGCGCTGGAATCCGCATGACATTGCGAAGATCGAAAAGGATGTGGAATCCGGCGCGCTTCATCCGCGCGATGCGAAGATGAAGATGGCGAAGGAGATTACGAGTATTTTCTATGGCGATGACGAAGCAGAGTCCGCGCAGGAGGCTTTCGTCAAGACCTTTCAGCAAAAGGAAATTCCGGATGACATGCCGGAATATTCCCTGCAGGAGGGTCAGACCGTGGTGGATGTGATTCTGGGCGCAAAACTTGCCGAGAGTAAAAATAAGGCTCGCGCGTTGATCGATCAAAAAGGCGTTCGTTTGGACGGCGAAGCGCTGGAGCGCGGCGATGCGCCCTTCCCGCATCCCGGCATCTTGCAGGTTGGGAAGCGGCGGTTTGTAAGAGTGAAGTAGGCTGAAAAAAGCGCGGTGAGGTTTTCATCATCGCGCTTTTTTCTTTTCGCCTTTGGTTGTTCCTTTTTTGGGAGGCGTTTTTTTACCGACGGACTTTTTCTTCTTGCGTGAAGGGTTTGAATGCGCGACCTTCGGTTTTGATTCCAACAATTGATGGAAGGCGCTCAGGATTTGTGGATCGAATTGTTTGCCGGAAAGATCGGCAATGTATTTCATCACATCCGGCTCCTCCCAGGCTTTGCGATAGGGGCGGTCTGAAAGCAGGGCATCCCAAACATCCACCACGGCAAAGATGCGGGCTGGCAGGGGGATTTCCCCGCCCTTCAATCCGCGGGGATAGCCGCTTCCGTTCCACCATTCGTGATGGCAGTAGGGGATGTCCAATGCGGGACGAAGGTAGGGGATGGAGGAAAGCAGGTCGTAGGCATACTGCGGATGTTTTCTCATCTCGAACATTTCTTCGTCTGTGAGGGAGGTGGGTTTTCGGAGGATGCTGTCTGGAACGCCCATTTTGCCGATGTCGTGCAGCAGCGCGCCGCGGCGAATGTGAGTCAATTCGGCTTCGGGAATGCCCATTTGCCGCGCCAGTTCCATGGTCAGGTTTGTGACGCGCTGGGTATGTCCCTGGGTTTCCTTGTCGCGCAGCTCCAGCGCTTTTCCCCATCCTTCGAGGGTGGTGTCGTAGGCGAGGGAAAGTTCCTGGTTGGTGCGTTGCAGGTTTTCGAAGAGCTGGGCGTTGTCGATTGCGATGGTCGCCTGCCCGGCAAGGGTTTGCAGAAAATCCATCCAGTCATCATTGGGTGCGAACGGCTGTTTGAAATAGGTTTCAAGGATGCCTCTCGCGGCTCCTTTGCTGAAAAGCGGGATGGCGTAATAGCTTCTGAATTTTTCGCCGGCGAGCAGGTTGGTGTGGGGATAGTCGAATTCCTTTTCCAGGTCGGCGATGTGGACCGGTCTGCGATTAAGGAGAATTTGACCGGCAAAGCCGTCTCCAATACTAAGCGATGCGTTGTGCAGTTCCCTGTTTTGGAAGCCGCTGGCAGCGTAATAATCCAGCATCTGGCTGTCCGGATTAAAGACAAGGATGGATGCGGCGCTGACGCCCATTTTCGAGATCAAATGTTCGGTGATGATATGCAGTGTGATGCGCAGATCGAGGCTGGACGTGATCGCTGTGTCCATTTCGCGCAGCGCGGTTAACCTTCGAACCTGCTCGTCGCTTCTTTCATAAAGGTTGGAACGATGGATTGCATTTCCCGCAATCTCCGCAATTGTGGTGATGAGGCGCGCGTAATGCGTTTCGATTTTTCGCGGCGTTTTCATCGCCACGACGATGACGCCAATGATTTCGGACGTGGTGCGAATTGGAATTGCAATGCCGCTCCAGCCTTGTTCGAAGTAAAACGCATTTTCTGGAATGACTGCCATGTCGCTGGTGAGTTCCAGGCTGATATGCGATGTTCCGCTGGAGTAAACCTTTCCGACGACGCCTTCGTTGGGTTTGAAGGTGTTTTTTGGCATGTCTTTTAACTTCCCGCTAAGCACCTGCGGGATCAACAGGTTGTCGCGGGGATCGTATAACCAAATGGCGGCGGAATCGGTTCCTGTGCTTGATTTGATTTCCTCCAAAAGAATCGGAAGCATTTCTTTCATATCGCGCGCGGCGCGAAGCGCGTACGATACCCGGCTGACCATCTCCAATTCCTCCAACCTTTGGCTGGTCTCGGTATACAGCCTCACATTTTCGAGCGAAGCGGCGGCTTGCTGCGCAAACGTTTGCGCGGCGGTGGCGTCGTTCTGTGTGAAAGCGTTTGGAGCGCGGCTGTCCACCGTTATATATCCGATGACCTGTCCGCGCGAGATTAGTGGGACGCCCATCCAGCCGCGCACATGTTCCGAATCGCCCCATTTTTCGAAGCGCGGATCCTCCCTGCAATCATCAATGATCAGGGTCTGTCCGGTTTCATCGATGATTTTGCATAGGGCGTTGTCCGAAGAAAACGTTTGTCCCACTGCTTTTTCCGGGTTGGGCAACCCTCTGGTGGCTGTAATACGGACGCGATCCCCTTCTTCGATCTCCAAAACGGATGCGCTGTCGTAAGGCGCGATCTTATACAGCCATTCCAGGATGGCGCGGTGCAGGGAGGGAAGGTCCAATAGATTGGTAAGGGCGGTGGCAGCCTGCCTGACGGTTTCAGCGGTCTCCCGTCGTTTTTTCTCAAGTTCGAAGATGCGCGCTTTTTCAATGACGGTTGCGGCTTGATTGGCAAAGGTTTGCACCTGGGTTGCATGTTCCTCTGAATATCTCCCGGGGGTCATACTATCCAGGTTGAGAAAACCGATTAAAGTGTCCTGGGAGAACATGGCGGCGGACATCCAGCCTCGAATGTATTCAGTGCCGGTCCATTGTTCGAATACAACCTCTTTTTGGGCGTCTTCGATGATTAAAGGCTTGCGATTTTCAGCCACATGCCTCCATTTGTTAGTGATGGGAAATTCGCGTCCGATGTGATATTCCTCCGGCAGGTTCCGTTTTGCCGCGAGCCAGAGGTTATCTCCCTGATTCAACATGATGGACGCGCTGTCGAAGGGAGCCAGTTTTTGCAGCCAGTCGAGAATAATTTCATAAAGGTCGTTGATGTCCAGCGTTGCGGTCAGGGAGGATGTGGCGAGACTCAGTTGTTCCGCTTCCCTGCGGCGGCGTTGTTCAAGTTCGAATAGACGGGTGTTCTCGATTGCCACTGCCGCCTGATTGGCAAATGTCTGCGCGATGGCGGCGTGTTCCTCGTTGAAGAAGCCGGGTATTCTGCTGTCCAGATTTAGAAAACCGATCAATTTATTTTGCGCGATGAGCGGGATTCCCATCCAGCCTCGGATGTAGTTCGTCGCCTCGAATTTGACGAAACGATCATCTGTTTGAACGTCATGGATGATCACAGGCTGGCGCAGTTTTTCCCTATCGCGCCATTTTTGGGGGTCGGTTTGGTACTTTATTCCAATCAGATTCCCGGCGATATTTCTGCCTGCAATGATTTCGGAATATCCCTTTTTGATTATTTCAATCGAGGCGCTGTCGAAATAGATCAGCCTTTCAAGCGAGGTGAAGATATCTTCGAAGAGTTTCTCCCGTTCGAAAGAGGATGTCAATTCCGATGTGACCTCGCGCAGGATTTCCGCCTGCTGGCGGCGCTTCTTTTCCAACTCGAAGAGCTGGATCCGCTCCAGGGCATTTGCCATCCCCCCTGCAATGGTGTTAAGCAGCCTTTCATCCCTCTCTGTGAACGCGTTTACCTTGCGACTTTCCACATTTAAAACGCCGAAAATCTTTGGTCCACTGATGATGGGCACGCAAAGTTCGGAGCGCGTGTCGCCGGTTACTTCGTAATAAGAAGGCTCGATTGAAACGTCATCCACCCGGATCGAGCGCCTTGTCGTTACAACCTTCCCGCTTATGCCTTTTGTTACCGGCAGGCTCTCGCCAATTTTTTCAATGTCGCTGCCGCGATAGGAATAATGAGGCGTCAAGATGTCCTGTGTTTCGTTAAGTAATAGAACGCCGCAGTTATCCGAATATAACGTATTACCGATGACATCCGTGATCTGTTGAATCAACGCGTTTGCATTCAGCGAGGTGGACTCGATCAAGGCTGCGGTGTGGAGGACGCTTAATTCCCTTAATTGGTTTTGAAGGGCTTCCTCGTATTCCTTCCGGGATGTGATGTCCTGCGCCACGGCAATGATCACGTCCTGACCGAAATACGCGCCTTTGAAAAGACGCACATCCTTTGGGAAAATCTCTCCATTGCTTCGTATTCCCCAGAACTCGAATTCCTGCGGCTTTCCCTCGAACGCGTCGCTGATGGCTTTTGATAATTTTGCCATATTGTTTTTATCGGGCGCGCTCAGGAATTCGGGAGTTTTTCCTATAAAGAATTCCCGGGGGTAACCATACATCTGCGCCGCGCCATCGTTGACGTCCAGGAAAACGCCGCGCCTGTCCTGGATATAAATCGCGTCCCGTACGGAGTTGAATAGACCTCGATAATCGACTTCGCTGTTGATTAGTGCATCCTCGGATTGTTTGCGCTCGATAGCCGGACCGAGTATGCCGGCGGCGGTCTGCATCGCCTCGATCTCCGCCTCTGACCATTCGCGTTTCATTTCACATTGATCGAATTCGATGAATCCCCACCAATCCATGCCTATTTGAATTGGGATGCAAACAATAGAAAAAACGCCCCCGCTTTGCAAAGGGACTCGCTCCGACGCAGGCAAATCCTTTACCTTTCCATATATCGGCATACCTTGATTGAACGATTCCACCCATCGCGTGTAATCAACCCCGACCAAGTTTGCGTGATTTAAGTGATCGTTTTGAACCTGTGTTGTTACGTCTTTTTTGCACCATTCATAAATGATCGAAATCGATACGCCCCCCCGGTCATTGACGGGTTCCTTTTTATACATAAAGACCCGACTCGCGTCCGATGCCTGTCCAAACCATGCAAGCACCTGCTCGATGTTTTTTTCCCAATGAGGAGATTTTAGGAACAGCTCTGCGGAGAGACCAGCGGCTTTGGCGATTTCATCCGGACGTTGCGAGCCCCCCCTTATTTTTGCCTGCCAGTTCGTTATCAGAAAGTATAGAGTCAGCGCCCCTGCTGTTGAAACCAACCAATTTTGAATTGGAAGTCCCTCAATTTGGGGGAACAGCAGTGTCAGCGCTTTGTTGATTAACAGTATTGATAGAGCCCCTATCGCAAAATAGATAAGAGAGGTTTTTATGATCAGGGGGATATTCCGTTCCTTCATGATGTCGTAGGCCGCTGTATTGCGTTTATTATAGGCATTTTACTAAAAAATTTCATGCCGAATTGATTGTAATGCCTTGGGGAGATGTTTTTTGAGATTAAACGAAAACGAGCCCGTTTATGGACTCGTTTCATGAGGCGTCGACGGGATTTGAACCCGTGAATGAGGGTTTTGCAGACCCTTGCCTTACCACTTGGCCACGACGCCAATAAACAAAAGGATTGCCGACCGAAACTCCCTTCAATCTGCAATCCTCCGGTTTGAGCGGGCGATGGGATTCGAACCCACGACCTTCTCCTTGGCAAGGAGACGTTCTACCACTGAACCACGCCCGCATGCTGCGACCTTTGCTTCCGGCCGAGAGTGCCGAGACCCAGGATCGAACTGGGGACACCGCGATTTTCAGTCGCGTGCTCTACCAACTGAGCTATCTCGGCCAACGTATTGTTTTGTTAAGCGCCCGTGATTTTACACGTACTTATATGGATTGTCAAGAAAGGCATTGAACAGCGCGGTCATAATAATACTGGTTATTCCGCCTTTTGCATTAAAGTTTGCCAAACTTCTGCCGGAAATTCGGCTCATCGGGAATCGCCGTGATTAAAACCTTTTTGGACACGGATTACACGGGATAACACGGATTTCTAAAGGCTTTTTCTGTGTGAATCCGTGAGACTTGTACTGAGCCTGTCGAAGTATCCGTGTCGTCTGTGTACAGAATCACGGCAAACCCTAAAGAGCCCGGAAATTCCCAAACAGGGTGACTTTGTTTTGTGTTATAATCCTGCCGTGGCGCCAAAAGCGCCACATATTTTGCCTGGGACGGGCAACAAGCGTCCCTGAGCGGGTAAACGACCCCCGCTAAACTTACTCCGCTCCTCATCAGGGATACAAGCCTGCATGTTGACAAGCGGAAACCAAGGAGAAACATGGCTACCATTTCCATGAAAGCCCTGCTTGAGAGCGGCGTCCATTTTGGACATCGCACCAACAAGTGGGATCCTCGTATGCGTCCTTACATTTTCACGGAGCGCAACGGTATTCACATTCTCGATTTGCAGCAGACCGTAAAACTGGCAAATCAGGCATATAACATCATCCGCGACACGGTTGCCAACGGTGGTACGATCCTTTTTGTCGGCACAAAACGCCAGGCGCAGGAAACTGTGGCGGAAGAGGCGACCCGCTGCGGCATGCCCTACGTCACTGAGCGCTGGATGGGCGGCATGCTGACCAACTGGTCCACCATCCATCAGCGTATTCAGGAGCTGGAACGGCTGGAGAAGATTCGCGACACGGATGAAATCAACCGCCTCACCAAGAAGGAAGGACTGCTTATCGAGCGTGAGATTACCCGCCTCCAGACTCGACTGTCTGGTACACGTTCCATGAAGCGGGTTCCAGACCTGCTCTTCATCGTGGATGTTGGGCGTGAGGATTCCGCCGTTCATGAAGCCAACCTGCTCAAGATTCCGATTGTTGCTCTGGTGGACACCAACTGCAATCCCCAGAGTATCGATTACGTGATTCCCTCCAATGACGACGCCATTCGCGCCATCAAATTGCTTGTCTCCAAGATGGCAGACGCCGTTCTGGAAGGCAAAGCCATGCGCAAGGAAGAGGAACCCGAACAGCCTGAAGGGACAAAGTCCGACGCCAAGTCCAAATCACGTTCCGCCCGCCAGGCGATGGCAGCCGAAGAAGACGATAACGTTGGCGAGGATGAACTGCTCGGCGAGGCTACACTTGCAAAATTGAACGTTACCCGCAAAGCGGACGAAGAAACTTCCGATGAAGGTTCTACAGAACCCTCCGCAATTCAAAGTGAAGAGGAAAAGAAACCTGCGGAAAAAACCGCCGGCGATGCAACGGAATGATCGAAACCGTCAGAGGATTTTGAAATGGAAATAACAACCGAAATGATCAAACAACTGCGCGCCGCGACCAACGCCCCAATGTTGGATTGTCGCAAGGCGTTGCAGGAAGCGGATGGAGATTTTAATAAGGCAGTGGACTGGCTTCGCGAAAAGGGCATGGCAACCGCCGCAAAACGTGCTGACCGGGACGCCTCCAATGGCGTGGTTGAGTTATACGCTCACGGCAACGGACGCGTTGGCGTCATGGTCGAAGTCAACTGTGAGACGGATTTTGTGGCGCGCGCCGAACAGTTCCGCAATCTCGCTCATGAGATAGCCCTGCAAATTGCTGCAAGCGCGCCGAAGTACGTCGCCGCAGACGATATCCCTGCCGCGGAACTTGAACACGAAGCGGAGATCGCCCGCGCCCGCGCGAAAGAAGAGGGCAAGCCCGATAATGTGATGGAAAAGATTGTCGAAGGACGTCTCGAGAAATACAAGGACGAAGTCTGCCTGATGCGTCAGGCATATATCCGCGATGAGTCGCTTACAATCGAAAATCTTATTTTGCAAAACGTCGCAGCCATTGGTGAAAATGTGATTGTGCGCCGCTTCCAACGTTGGGAGTTGGGTGAAAGCACATCTCAGGAATAAATAAAAAGCCAGCCTTCGGGTTGGCTTTTTTTCTGTCAGGGATTTGTGAAAAACGGATTGGAGGTAGGAATGGCTGAACTGAAATACAAGAGGATCCTGCTCAAGTTAAGCGGCGAAGCGTTGGGCGGACCGATGGGATACGGTATCGACGTACAGGAAGCGGAATCCATCGCCCGCCGCATCAAGGAAGTCCACGAAATGGGTGTGGATGTGGCAGTGGTCATTGGCGCGGGTAACCTCTGGCGCGGCAAACAGGGGCTTGAGCGCGGTATGGATCGCTCCACGGCTGACTATATGGGCATGCTCGCCACCGTGATGAATGCCATGACGTTGATGGACGCCCTCGAACGAATGAATGTGTTCACGCGCGTCATGTCTGCCATCGAGATGCGAGCCATTGCCGAGCCTTATATCTGGCGGAGAGCGATTCGCCACCTCGAAAAGGGGCGGGTCGTCATCTTTGGCGGAGGGACGGGAAACCCCTTTTTCTCCACCGATACCGCTGCGGCGCTGCGAGCTACCGAAATTGGCGCGCAAGTGGTCATCAAAGCCACCAAGGTGGATGGCGTGTACGATTCCGACCCGAAAAAGAACCCCGATGCCAAAAAGTTCGACAAACTAAGTTATATCGAAGTCCTTAACCGCCGCCTCGAGGTCATGGACAGCACTGCCATTACCTTGTGCATGGAAAATAATCTGCCCATTCTGGTGGTAAACCTGTGGGATAACAGCGCGTTAACCAGGGCGCTGAGCGGCGAAGCAGTAGGAACGCTCGTCTCAGGCTGAGCCTGCCAGTTTGATTTTGACAGAATTCCTTCTCCATGGGCATGATGGGGGAGGAATTTTCCGTTTGATGGACTCTCAATATCTTGCACGGACTATCGCTTATTCCCGACCCCATAGCCTAAATTCTTGTTTTAAGGTATCCTTGTATCGTAATCATTTTTAGGAGGAAGATCGTGAGCACTGACGAAATAAAAGACCTGTTGAAAGACGCTGAATCCCGCATGAACGGTGCGATCCAATCCCTTACTGATGACCTCGCCGGCGTCCGCACGGGACGCGCCAGCCCCGCTCTTGTTGAAAAATTGTCCGTTGAATATTACGGCACGCCGACGCCGCTCATGCAATTGGCGTCCATCAGCGTTCCCGAACCCCGTTCTTTGATGATCAAGCCTTTCGATGCGGGTTCCCTGAAGGATATTGAAAAGGCGATTCGCAATTCAGACCTTGGGCTGAATCCCAACAACGACGGAAAATCCATCCACCTCAACCTGCCTCCGCTTAACGAGGAACGCCGCCGCGACCTGGTCAAGCATGTGCATCATCGTCTCGAAGAGGCGCGCATCGCAGTCCGAAACATTCGCCGCGACCTGCATAACGACCTGCGCGAGTTCGAAAAGGAAAAGTTGATCACTGAGGACGATCTTAAGCGCGGAGAAGATGATCTGCAAAAGACTACGGATAAATTCATCGAGGAAATCAATAGGCTTGGACAGAATAAAGAAAAAGACATTATGGAAGTCTAGCCTGAATGTATTTTCAATGTCCGTAATGCGTTGAAAATAATGTTTTTATATGACTGAAATGCCCCTGAACATTCCCCTTGAAAAGATTCCCCGGCATGTCGCCATCATTATGGACGGTAATGGACGCTGGGCGATTCAACGCGGTTTGCCCCGTCTTGCCGGTCACAAAGCCGGGACGGAAAACCTGCGCCGCGTGATTCGCGCAACAGTTGAATTTGGGATCAAGTACCTGACCATCTATGCCTTTTCGACCGAAAACTGGGGACGCCCGCCCGAGGAAGTGCAGGGGCTGATGTTGATCTTGCAGGATGTGATCGACCGCGAACTGGGCGAATTGCACAAAGAGGGGGTACAGTTGCGTCACATCGGAAGGCTGGAAAGGCTGGATCCAAAAATTCAGAAAAAAGTGATCAAAGCCATCGAGCTTACAAAAAACAACGACAAGCTTGTCCTTAACGTCGCGTTCAATTATGGCGGGCGCGATGAAATTGTCTGCGCCATTCAGAAGATCATCAATGACGGCATCCCCGCTTCCGATGTGACCGACGACCTGGTCAACAAATATCTTTTCACCGCAGGCGTCCCAGACCCCGACCTCATCATCCGCACGTCGGGTGAATTGCGGGTAAGCAATTTTCTCATCTGGCAGGCGGCGTACTCGGAATGGTATATCACACCAACCTACTGGCCCGATTTCGACAAGGACGAATACCGCCGCGCCCTTGAAACGTTCGCGCACCGCGACAGACGCTATGGAAAGGTCTCTTCGGGGGAATTACAGGAATCGAATGCGTAGAAGATTACTGACAGCGCTTGGACTGGCTGCAATAGGATTGCCTTCCATTCTATTTGGCGGCACCCTTTATTATTTGTTAATGGGGATTTTTCTCGCCGGCGCGGCGTGGGAATATGTGCATCTGTTTCGCGCGGTGAAGTTCGACCCGAACATGATCGTTACAGTGGGAGGCGTGATAGTCGTGACCTTTGCCCGCATGTTCCTCCCCGAATATGCCCAGCCTGCCTTTGCCGTCGCCATTCTCGCGGCGATGGCTGTTCATTTGATCGCCTACGAGCGCGGACGTGACCAGTCCGCGCTCGATTTTGGCGTGACAGTTGGCGGCATTGTATATATCGGCTGGATCGGCGCCTACCTGCTCGACTTGCGCAATCTGCCCGAAGGCGGTTGGTGGTTCATGCTGGTCATGTTCTGCGTGTGGGCGGGGGATTCGGGCGCATATTCCATCGGCAGGGCGTACGGCAAACACAAATTGGCGCCGCGCCTCAGCCCCAGAAAGAGTTGGGAAGGCTATGCCGCCAGCGTGTTCACGGGAGCGGTCACCGGCGGTTTTTACGTTTGGGTATTTCAGACCTTCGGCGGGCATATCTACGATATCGCCATCTGGCAGGGCGCGGTCATGGGGCTTCTGCTTGGGGCATTACCCCCGTTGGGCGACCTCGGCGAAAGCATGATCAAACGCCAATCTGGCATCAAGGATTCAAGCGACATCATTCCCGGTCATGGCGGTTTCTTTGACCGCATTGATTCCTGGCTTTGGGGCGCGGTGATTGGTTATTATTTTATTGTTTGGTTTGTGTTATAGAGAAGTTTGTAAGACGGAAAGACAATCAACCTGGAGGCAATGATGGAAATTCTTGGCGCTACACCCACTCGCAATCTTGCGCTTGAGCTTGCGCGGGTGACCGAAGCGGCGGCGATGATGGCAGGTCGCTTTATGGGGCGGGGCGATAAAGAAGGGGCGGACCAGGCTGCGGTGAATGCGATGCGTCTGATCCTCGGTACGGTGGATATGAATGGAGTCATTGTCATCGGGGAAGGGGAGAAGGACAAGGCTCCCATGTTGTTCAATGGCGAGGTCGTGGGCAACGGCTCAAAACCGGACGTGGATGTTGCTGTGGACCCCATTGATGGGACTCGCCCTTTGGCTTTTGGGCGTTCGAACTCTCTGGCGATGGTGGCGATTGCGCCGCGCGGAACAATGTTCGACCCGGGTCCCTTCGTTTATATGAACAAGATTGCGGTGGGTCCCGAAGCGAAGGGGAAGATCAATATCGAAAAATCCATCACTGAAAATCTGAATGCAATTGCCAAGGCAAAAGGCAAAGCCGTTGAAGACCTGACCACCATCATTCTTGACCGCCCGCGTCACGAAGCGATGGTTGCCGAGATTCGCAAGGCGGGCGCGCGCATCCGTCAGATTCCCGATGGCGACGTGGCGGCGGCTTTGATGACGGCGCGTTCCGATTCGGGCGTGGATGTCCTGTTCGGCGTCGGTGGCACACCTGAAGGCGTGATTACGGCTTGCGCTTTGCGCGCCATGGGCGGCGAGATTCAGGGAAAGTTATACGCGCGTGATGATGGCGAATTGCGGCGCGGACGTGAAGCAGGTTATGATTTCGACAAGGTGCTTACGATGAACGACCTTGTCTCCTCCGAAGATGTGTTCTTCGCCACCACCGGTATCACGGATGGAGAACTGCTTCAAGGCGTGCGTTACTATGGCGATCACATCACCACCGATACGTTGGTGGTGCGCGGCTTGACGGGCACTGTCCGCCAAATTACTGCCACACACACGACCCATAAACTCGAGAATCTAACTTCGGTTCATTATTAATTCGGTAACGCGCAACTTACTTGACATTCCCGGCGCTTATTCGTATAATGCCCTTCGCGTTCCTGGCTAGCTCAATTGGCGGAGCGAGCGGCTGTTAACCGCTAGGTTATAGGTTCAAGTCCTATGCCAGGAGCCATAAAAAAAATCCCTCACAACTGAGGGATTTTTTTTACTTCCCAAGCGGTGAGGTCGCCGGGAGGGTGGATAAGGTTTGTTAGTGCTGACCAAGCGTCCCCAAAGTGCGGATGCGGCGTTCCGTCCTGTAGAAGAACCACGCGCCAAACCACAGCATCAGGAACATGGTTCCAATAATCACCATGATTTCGATATGCAGGGGCAGCAGGGTGTTCGTTTTGAGCAGGAACCCGCGGACGGCGTCGAAGCCGTAGGTGACGGGAAGCGCGAGCGAGACCGGGATGAGCCAGGATGGCAGGGATTTGATCGGGAAGTTTGCGCCGGAGAGACCCTGCACGAGGAAACTGCTCACGTCCACCATGGTGTTTGCTTCGCGCATCATCAGCACGATGGCGGCAAAGGCAAAGCCAAATCCATACAAGCCGATGAGCATTGGAATGACGGCGAGAATGGCGGCGATGACATTGCCGGTTGGTTTGAAGCCGAAGAGGAGCGATGCGATTGCCAGCATCGTCATGGATGTGATGATGGTGGTGAGCAGGCTGGCGAGCGTGCGCCCCACGAGAATGAGCAGGCGCGATATGGGAGCCAGCCAATTGGATTCAAGCACGCCGGAATCCATATCCTGTTTGAGGGCGAAGCCCATGCCCCAGAACACGGTCGTGACGAAGTTGCTCAGGGCGGTGCCAAGCAGGATAAAGGACATGTAATCGCCGCTTCCGGTGTATGCCGCGAAGCCGAGCGCCTGTCCATTCGTGCTGAACGCCTTGCCCATGAAATAGACAGGCGTGACCCAGATGATGGGTTGCAGGACGTGCGAGACTGCGTTCAACGGATACCGCCAGAATACTTTCCAATCCTTGCGGGCGATGATGAACAAGGCGCGTACTTGTGTTTTGAGGCTGGGTTGTGAAAGATTTGTCAATTGCATGGATACCTCTAGTATTGTCCGATTGCGCCGGTTTGACGGGCGCGGCGTTCCATCCAAAGGAAGGTCGAGTAGCCGACGGCGAGCCAGAATGCCCCGAAGAGAAGAAGCGGGATCACGTCCGGGATGAGTTCAGGGAGTCCGGCGTTTGAAAACGCCGCGGCGCGCATCCCGTGGATGAGATAGGTCTGTGGGAGCCATTTGGCAACTTCCTGCATCCATTCGGGCAGGAGGCTGATGGGAAAGGTGATACCGCAGAAGATCATCACCAGCCCACGCACGAGGTAGACGAAGGCGCTGGCTTCCTTTATGGTGATGACGAGACTGGCGAAGGCAAACCCCAGCCCATAAATGGCGGGGATCGCGGCGAGCATCATCAGCACGATCATCCAGACGCTCCCGTTCAGCCTCACGCCGAACAGCAGACCGAATTCGAGCGCGGTGATCCCGATGAACATTCCCATCGAGACGATCTGCGGACCAGTGGGTCCCAGCAGATGGGAAAAGCGCCAGGCGGGGGAGAGCCAGTTCGATTCGAGCGTGCCGCGCATCTGTTCATTGCGGAGGGAAAAGCCCACGTCCCACAGCACAATGTTCTGCCACATCCACACCGTGGTGCCGACAATGATGTAGCCGATGAATTCGTTCGCGCCCGTGTTCTGGATGAAAACATCCAACCCGCTTCCGTCGGGACCGGAGAGCGCCCGCGCCGTGAAGATGTACATCATTGGGAAGATCAGGGGCCAGATGAACAGCGCAATAATCCATGACGGGTAACGGGTGAAGATAATCCATTCGCGGCGGACGATTGCCCACAGCGAGCGCAATTCCGAGGTAATTCTGGCTTTGCCAGGCGAAGTGTTGAAAAGAGACGCTTGCATGAATTCTCCTAATCCCGCAACGCCTTGCCGGTAAGATGAATAAACACATCCTCCAGCGAAGGCTTGACGATGTTCATGTTGACCAGCCGCGTCCCATTGCCGCTGATGGCTTCCACGATGCGCGGCAGGGTGGCGCGGCTGTTTTGCGCGTGCATGTTCACTTCCCACAAGTCGGCTTCATTTTGCTGGTGAGTGGTCAATGCTTCGACACCCTCGATGCCCTTCAATTTGTCGTTGAGATCGTCGTGCCAGCCCGTGAGTTCGAGGCGGATGATTTCCTTCTGGTCGATGCGGCGCTTCAACCCTTCAGGCGTGTCGAGCGCAATGACTTTGCCCGTGTCAATGATGCCGATGCGGTCGGAGAGTTGGTCGGCTTCTTCCATATAGTGCGTCGTCAGCAGAATGGTGTGACCTTCCTGTTTCAGCTGCGCGATCAGGCTTCTTAAGTTGCGAGCCGCTTGCGGGTCCAGACCGAGCGTTGGTTCATCCAGCAAAAGAATGGGCGGGCGGGCAAGCAGCGCCTTTGCAATCGCGATGCGCTGGCGCATCCCGGTCGAATATTTTTCAACCAATTCGTTGGCGCGATCCTTGATTTCCATGCGTTCGATCAACTCATCCACGCGCCTCTTCGTAATATTGGCAGGGATGTGGTACAACGCGGCGAAATATTCCAGGTTCTCGCGCCCGGTCAGTTTCCAGTAAATGCTTCGTTCGCCCGCAAGTACCGTGCCGAGGCTGCGCCGCACTTCGTTTGCCTGGCTGACCACGTCGAAGCCGTTGACCGTCGCCGTGCCGCTGGTCGGTTCGAGCAGCGTGCATAACATGCGGATGGTTGTGGATTTGCCCGCGCCGTTCGGACCGAGCAAACCGAAAATCTCCCCGCGACGGATTTGCAGGTCGACGCCATCCACAGCGGTGAACATGGCTTGGGCTTTCTTTTTCCAGAACTGCCAACGCCTCTTTCGCGGACTTTGAACTGGTTCGCCGACTTTCGCTTTATCCCCACTCCCCGGACGGGCGGGGAACTTCTTGACCAATTGGCGCGCTTCTATTGCAAGATCGGACATGTTTTTTCTCCTTTTTAAAGGAATTGTTTGGAAAATTGATTTTTTTCAGTCTTTATATTTGTATTTTACAACCCGATTTTTAAATTGTCAATACTAAAATCAATATATTTTATTGTGAATTCAAGATTATTAAGGAAAAATCCCGCCTAAAGCGGGAATTTCAAGTTCTGGATGGATTTTTCAGCCTATTCTATATTAACGCAAGTTGCCACCTTCAAAAAAGGAACAGGAAAGTCGCCTGTTTTAAACCGCAGAGGCGCAGAGTGCGCGGAGCTTTTATAGTATTGCTCTGTAAAAACTACGCCTACCGCGAAGATTTTGCGCGTAGGTCGGATTGCCAATCCGACTTACTTTGGCTGCGGCTTGCCGCGCTA
>JAGUZU010000140.1 GCA_020060625.1 Anaerolineales bacterium
AACGCCAAGAAAAAGAAGAAACTTGGCGGCTTGGCGTCCTTGGCGGTAAAAAAACGAAAAATGTTCTGATAGGCGATTCTACAGAATCTGAATGCTCCCTATACAACTCTCCACTTTCCACTCGCTGCTCCACCGGCTATAATTCCTCCAATGACCTCCATCACCATTTCCGCGCGCGAGGAGCATCACTCCAACCTGCGCCCGCTCAACATCCTGCGCGATTTGCCCGCCGTGGCAGACCTGATCGAACTGTGCTTCTCCGACACGATGGACAGCGAAGGCAGGGGCTACATCCGCGAAATGCGCCGCGCGGGCTACGACAATTCCTTTTTGCGCTGGGCAAACCGCGCCGCTGAAACGACGTCCCTGCCGCTTACCGGATACATCTGGGAGGAAGACGGGCGCATTGTCGGCAACACCAGCCTCGTGCCGTTTCGTCATCGCAATTGGCGGCTGTATCTCATCGCCAACGTTGCTGTCCACCCGGATTACCGGCGCAAAGGCATCGCCCGCGCCCTCACCGAACGCGCCCTGCAGCACGCCCGCGAAAAGAACATCAACGACATCTGGCTTCACGTCCGCGACGACAACCCCGAAGCGCTCCAGCTTTATACCGCCCTCGGATTTAGCGTGCAAGCCCGGCGCACTTCGTGGAAGGCCTCCACGGATGGACACGCCCAAAAACCGGATACGGACGTCACGCTCACGAGGCGCCATCCACGCTTTTGGGCGACCCAGCAAAAATGGCTCACCCGCCTCTACCCCGACCCGTTAGCCTGGCACCTCCATTGGAACTTCGCCCCGCTCAAGCCGGGTCTGTGGGGCTGGTTCTACCTGCTCTTCGTGGACATGAACATCCGTCAATGGGCGGCAACGCGGGGGGGCGAACTGCACGCCACACTCTCGTGGATTCCGACCGGGCGTGGAGAAAGCCTGTTTGCGGGAGCGGGTCCGAGGTCCGCGCCCGAGGCGTTGACGGCGCTGCTGATCCAGGCGCGGCGCGATCTTTTTTATCTCCATCCAAACGTCACGCTCGATTTCCCCGCCGGCGAATTCGACGACGCCATTCGCGCCGCAGGCTTCAAACCGCTCCGCACGCTGTTTTGGATGCGGGCAACTTTATAATACGGCATACGTAAGGTATGATACGCAACCATGAAAGGAGTAAACATGACGCGATTTTTTCTGCGCTGGCTCATCAACGCGGCGGCATTGTACGCCGCCGTGCTGGTCGTACCCGGCATTGAATTCTTCGGCGAGTGGACGGGTATTTTATGGGTGGCGCTCATCTTTGGGCTGCTCAACGCGCTTCTGCGCCCCCTGCTCAAACTGCTCACCTGCCCGCTCATCATTCTCACGCTGGGGTTGTTCACCATCCTCATCAATACGCTTCTATTAATGTTGACCAGTTATATCGGTCAATCCTTCGGTCTCGGCTTCACGGTGGACGGCTTCTGGGCTGCGCTGCTGGGCAGCCTGGTCATCAGTTTGGTGAGCGTGGCGCTCAGCCTGTTCGTTCGCGACGAGTTGAAGGGCAGGAAGTAATAAGGAAAGCAGATACAAAACATGACTCACCCCGAAATTAAGGTTTCGTGGGTGAGTTCGTTTTTAAGACCCATTGGGACGCTGAAAAACGCTGAATACGCGGATTTTTCATGGGTTTCCGCGTTTATCCGCGCTCGTCAGCGTCCCAGATTAAATTCGGGGTTAATCATGTTTCTCATTTAATCCGCAGCGCAGACGCGCTCAACATGGTCAGAATCAATTGCAAATTGTTTGCCAGCAAAAGCGCAATGAATATCAGCAGGAGAATCTGGAACCATCTCTTTCCGGCGAAATCCCGCCATGCCAGCCCAAGGAAAAGGAGAACGGCATACGTCCAATTGACCGAATAAAGGAATACGTCCTTGCCGTACTGCATGTGAAGCGCAAAGTTGAAGAGGATGGTCAGGATGAAGGTCAGTGAGAAGCGGTTGTCATCGCGCCGAAGATTCTTCAGGAACATCATGCCGCCGAGCAGGAGAAGTCCCAGCCAGGCATACGCCAGCGAGGTGTCGAACCAGGTTTCGTAGCGTGCAAGGCGCATTGGTTCCTTTTTGATGGCGGCGCGGAACATCCACACTTTCAGAAACGGGATTTCCTCTTCGTAGATCAACGGCTGGGGAGCGACCATGCCGTGCAGGAACATCACGCGCCCCAAAAAGTTGGCGCGTTGAAGCGTCGGCGGGAAGGAATTATGTCCTTCGCCTTCGTAAGTGGAAGGGTCAAAGAAATAAGGCTGGGAATCGGGGTACACAAAATTATTCAAGAGTGTCAGCGGGACGACCAGAGCCGCCACGATCAACCCATAAACAATTAACTGCCTGATGCTGCGTCTGACCATCAGATGCGCGATGACAGTCTGACCGAAATTCGAGATGGTAATGCCAAAGGCGACCAACCCGGTAATCACTAGCGCATGAAGCGGCTTGTTCTCCAACAGCAGGACGATGAAGATCAGCGCAACCGCCGCCAGAAAGATATAAGTCTCGATCAGCGAACCAAACACAAGATGCGCCGAAGATGCGCCCAGCATGGAAGCGATCAACAGCGCGTAGGTCGAGCTGCCCACCGCGCGTTTCATAAAATGCCAAACCAAAAAGACGCACAATGCGCCTGTCCCTGCGACCAGAGCAAACGCGGCAACGAGCGTATCGCCTTTGAATAATATGGAAATCAACCCAACCAGCGGGCGGATGACGATCAGCGCAAAGGGATGCACCGGGCGCCAATAATAATCGCGGTAGTTTTCCGTGGCAAACCGCCAACGCCAGAGCCGGCTGTCCGCATCAAAGAAAATATCGTCCGAGTTGAAGACGGGCTGGTTGATGATATACGCGATGAGAAAATAGATCGAGAAGAAGATTAGCCCAAGGAGCAAGCCGCCAAGATTGGCATCCAAAAATTGTGCAAGGCGCGATTCCCTGATTCTTTTTCCGAACGCGGTCATCATCCACGCGGATGCTGCGAATGAAAGGATGACGCCAACAGCAAACGGAAGCAGCCTATTTTCTTGAATGAGAAACGTCCGCGCCTCGAACAGACGGGGAAACTGATTCGCCCCATCCAACAGACTCCACCCGAAAAGCGACAACGCCGCGAACAGCGCAATGGCAATGCCTGTCTCGAAAGGTCTCGTTTGAAAATCTCTTCGCAGCCTGCCGAATAGATAATAAACAAAGAGCGCCGCAGGGATATGGAACAGGAATGCCGCCAACCCAAACCCGATGAAGGACGTGTAATAACGGTCAAGGAAACCAAGCGCAAAATAGCCGGGGATGATTCCGAACATCCATGCCAGGATCAGGCGTTTATTCAGCGCGTGGGCGGGAAAATGATTCATCTGGAAGACGCCAATTTCCTATGAAATGTGCAAAACCGACACGGTCAACATGGTTAGAAGTAGTTTGAAATTATTTGCCAGCAAGAGCATGATAAAAACAAGCAGTGCAATTTGGAACCAACGCTTCTCCGAAACTTCCTTCCACGCCAGCGCAAGGGTGAGGATGATGGCATACGTCCAATTGGAGGAGTACAGGAACACATCCCTGCCATAGCGCAGGTGAAGCGCAAAATAGAAAAGGATGGTCAGGATAAAGGCAAAGGAGAAGCGGTTGTCCTGTTTGAAGATATTCTTTAAGAAAAGCAAAACGCCAAACGCCATAAATCCCATCCAAAGATAGGAAAGGGATGAACCAAGCCAATCCTCATATTGGGCGATGCGCATTGGCGCTTTCTTCAGGGAGGCGCGGAACATCCACACTTTGATGAAGGGAATATCCTCTTTCATCAGCAACGGCTCCGGTGCGACGACGCTGTGCAGCGTCATCACCCGTCCCAGATAATTGGCGCGCTGCAGCGTGGGCGGAAAGACGTTCTTTTCCTCCCATGCCAGCGTGGATAAATCCCACATGTAGGGGTGCGCGTCTGGATAGATGAAATTATTGAGCAGGTTCAACGGCACAACCAACGCCCCAACAATCAAGCCGTATTTGATCAATTGTTTGATATCGCGTTTGACGAAAAAATGCGCAATAACAGTCTGCGCCAGGTTGGAGACGGTGATGCCAAATGCCGCGAGTCCAGTTATGACCAGCATGTACAAAGGCTTTTCCCGAAGCAGAAGAACGATAAAAATCAACGCGACCGCCCCCAGAAAACCATACGTTTCGAGAAGCGAACCGAATACCAGCTGGGAAGCAGATGCCCCAAACAATGCGGCAATCAAAAGCGCATATAACGATCCGCCGATTGCATTTTTGGCAAAATACCAGACGAGGAAAACGCAAAGCGCGCCCGTCAGGGCGATCACCGCAAAGGACGCGTATAGGGTATCTCCTTTCAGGAAGAATCCCATCAACGCAACGAACGGACGCACAATGATCAGCACGAAGGGATGCACGGTCCGCGTGTAGTAATCCTGATAGTGGTCGGTTGCAAACCGCCAGCGCCAGAGGTTGCTGTCGGTGTCGAAGAAGATGTCGTCGAATTCAAAGACGGGCTGGTTAAAGGCGGAGGCAAGCAGGAAATAGACGAGGAAGAAGACAATTCCTACGAGAAGTCCGCCCAGATTCGCATCCACAAACGCACGGATGCGGGCGAGGCGCAACCGTCTGGTTTGAATCAGGGACAAGGTCCAGATGGAGGCGGGAAGGGCGGCGATCAATCCGATGGAAAAGTAGAGCCAGTTTCCGGCGGCGAAGCGAAGCGTGGATGTGTCGAACAGGCTGGGGAATCGTCCCAAAAGATTCATCACCGCGGCGAGGAAGACAGTCAACGCCGTAAAAAGCGCGATGGACATGCCCGCATCCACAGGCGTCAGGCGGAGGTCTTTCGCAATTCTGCCAAACAGATAATAGAGGAAAAGGCTTGCAAAGGTGTGGGCGATTGCGGAAAGCAGAAGAACTTCAACAGCCGATGAATAGTAATTATCCAAAAAACTCGACGCGAAAACGCTGGGCAAAATGCCGAATAGATAAGCGAGCGCAAAACGTTTATTCAGAAAACGCACGAGACAAAAATCCTTTTCATGGCGCTTTATAAAGCCCGTGAAGTTTACCAAAGGTTATCAAATTTTATCAGGAATGGTATATTCGATTGATCATTCACTTATCCCGGCAGGAAAATGGAAGCAGCCATCAAGACGTTTCGCAATCGAGTTAATCCAACGACGTTTCACTTGTGGTTTGTCGTCATATTGGGCATTGGCGTTTTTGCCAGAGTGTGGGAGTTCGGCGCGCTGCCAGCCGGTTTGAACCCGGATGAGGCGTCCATTGGCGTCGAGGCGTATTATCTTTATAAATTCGGCGTTGACCGTTACGGGTTATCCTACCCGGTTCATTTGATCTCGTGGGGAAGCGGACAGAACGCGCTCTATGCCTACCTGCTGATGCCGTTCGTGGCGTTGAAAGGCGTCAACGCATTTTCCGTCAGGCTTCCCATGATGCTGGCGGGAATCCTTTCCCTCTTCCTGATTTACATTGCAGGAGAACGCCTGCTCGGAAAAAGATTTGGATTGCTGGCAATGTTTTTGATGGCGGTCTCGCCCTGGCATGTGGTCAACTCGCGCTGGGCGGTTGAATCGAACATCATGCCGTTCGTCTTTTTGGCGGCATTCGCCGCGTTGACGCTTTCATCGCAGAAGAATTGGTGGTTTGTTGTATCCGCCTCTCTCTTCGCCTTGTGCTTGTACGCCTACGGGACGGCTTATGTGGGCGTGCCGGTCTTTTTGTTTTTGACGCTTCCCGTTCTCATCAAGACAAAACGAATATCCTTCAAAAAGATGTGGATCGGGCTGGTTGTTTTCGTATTGATCGCCGTTCCAATCGGATTGTTTCTTGCTGTCAACACTTTTCGCTGGGAGACTTTGCATCTTGGATCGATCAGCATCCCCCGCCTGCCCGTCGAGGCGCGGTATGAGACGATGGCGGCTGTGTTCGGCGAAAATCCATTTGCCGCAATCGCGGAGAACACAAAAACGATGTTCACTGTCCTCTGGAAGCAGGAGGATGCCTTTCCCTGGAACTTCGTCGAGCCTTTCGGGTATTTCTATAAATACACCCTGCCGCTTATCATTATCGGTTTCCTGCTGACTTTGCCGTTCAAGTTCATTGACAAAAACAAAACCGAGCGCTGGCTGATTTTCTCATGGATGGCAGCCTCCATTACAATCGGCGTTCTGCATCCGGTCAACCTGACGCGCATCAACCTGATCTTTACGCCCATTCTGCTCTGCCTTGCCCTGCTGATCTTCGAGTTGAACAAGCGCTTCCCACAAATCCTGCCCGCGTCTGTCATCCTTCTTTTGTTTGGATTTGTTTTGTTCAACCGGGCATATCACGGCGAGGAATACGAAAAACGCGCCAGCGGTATTTTCAACGAGGGTATCATTCCCGCCATCGAATATGCGACCGAAAACGGCGGCTCGCTGATCTGCTTTACGGAGCAGCGATACTCTCTTTACATTTATGTCCTGCTCGCGCAGAAATATCATCCGTCGGATTATGTCAATGAATTGGAATGGATCGCCCCCGAAGACCCGGCTGACCCCGCGCGGACTCCCCGTTCTCTCAAACAATATCGCTTCCGTCTCGACGATTGCCTGAGTGACCCAACCGCGGCTTATATCCTCACGCTGAAAGAGACCCTTCCAATCTCAGGCATCGAATTCAAGGAAAAGAAGTTCTCGAAATTCCAAGTCCACCTGCCGAAGTGACGCGGGTCAATCGAATTGCGAAGCCAGCACATCGAAGATCGTCGTCAGCAATGCCCCGTTATTGAGCGTCATGATTATCAGGAAAGCCAGCAAGACAGCCTGAAACCATCTGCGCCGCGAAAGCGGCTGCCATGCCAACCCAAGCAGAAGAATCAGCGCGTATGTCCAATTTGGGGAGTACAGGAATAACTCCTTGCCGTAGCGAAGATGAAGCGCGACGTTCAATGCCATGCACCCCGCCAGCGCCAGCGAAATTCGGTTGTATTGATTTTTCCTGAAATTCACAAGGAAAAGGACGGCGGCGGCAATCAGCAGCGCCAGCCAGAACCACGCGGCGGCGTCCTGCAAAAGGAAGTCGTATCCGCTCAGCGTGTCAATCTCCGGTTTGAAGAAACGGAACTGCACGAATGGAATATCGCCGGAATACAAAATCGGCTCCGGCGCGACGATATTCTGGAACAGGAACGCCCGAATCAACGCTTGAACTCGAAGCGTGTTCAACGGGAAGATGTTTTGTTCTTCGGCAAGCAGGGCGGAAGGGATAAAGAAAAACGGGTGGGCGTCGGGATAAATAAGATTATTCAGCAAACTCAGCAGAACAAGCAGAACCAAAACGGATGCGACGAAACGAAATATCGTTTTGAGGTTCGGTCGGACTGTGAATATCGCAATCACATTTTGCGCAAAATTCGAATGCGTGATGCCAATGGCAGGCAGCGCCGCAAGGATGAGCGTTGAAAGCGGTTTCTCTTCAACGAGGAATAAATAGAACAACAGCAGGCTCGCCGCCAAAAAAATATAGGATTCGATCAATGCTCCAAAGATGAGGTGCGAGGTCGAGAAACCCAGCATGGCGGCGATCAACGAGGCGTAAAGCGCGCTGCCGGAAGTTTTCTTGATGATTCTCCAAGCCAGAAACACGCACAACGCGCCGCCCAAGGCGACAATAATATACGCCGCGAACAACTTGTTGCCCTTAAGGAAAAAGCCGACAAGATCAACCGGGGGTTTGAGGAGAAGCAACACAAAGGGATGCACTGACCGCCAGTAAAAATCCCGCCAGGTGTCGGTGGTGAGGCGGAGACGCCAATTCAAGCCGTCGGCGTCGAAGAAGATGTCATCCACATCAAGATCAGGGTGGTTGAGAATGGAGGCAGTCAGCAGGTAAACAACAAAGAATGCCGCGGAAAGCGCAAGTCCCGCCCAGTTTGCATTGACGAACGAATAAAGCCGCGCGCTTTTTATATATTCATAAAATCCCGCCGACACTAATTTGAAGCGCGCCCATGCCAGCCAGGGAAGCGTCAATAAACCGGGAATGAAAAAGGCGGAGAAGAGGTTTGGGTTCAGGGTAAAGTTTTCGGCGGGGAAAAGAGGCGATTGCCTGTTCGCCTGAAAGATCATGCCTGCAAATGCAAACGTCAAAAAGAATGGAAGCATCATGAAAACGGAGTCAGCAAGACGTTCGCGGAGCGGGCGCGAAATCCGTTTTACAAAAAACTGACCCGCGATTCCGAATGCAAATTGCAGAAGCGTTGTCAGCGCGGCGACTTCGAGGAAACTTCCATAAAAATCATCGAGAAATCCGATGATGAAAAAGACGATCAGAGTGGAGCCGACCCAGTCGAAAAAGATGCGGGCGTGCGTTTTTTCGTCGAAGGCGCGTTGAACGAAGGGGGCGGCGGGAATCGCAATCGCGCCAAAAACGAAGGAAAGCGCGGCGAACTCCGCAAAAAAGATGACGGTTATCCGTCCGCTTCCCAGCCACGCGGCGGAAATTGCGGAGAGCAAAACCAGAATTGCGAGCGTGATCCGCGCACGAGCGGCGGCTGGCTCCAACCG
The DNA here is from genome assembly GCA_020060625.1 of Anaerolineales bacterium. GTDB lineage: Bacteria > Chloroflexota > Anaerolineae > Anaerolineales > Villigracilaceae > Villigracilis. Next base: position 8,597 of record JAGUZU010000140.1, read on the forward strand.
CTTCCGCAAGCGGGGCAGGATCGAATAAGCGCAAACGCCGACAGCCAGGGCGGGGATGGCGAACAAAAAGAAACGGTCAATGGGCGCGCGTTCGTTGTATTCAAAGAAACGAACGGCGAGAGCAAACGATATCGAAAAACCAGCCGCAATACTCAGGATGAATTTCCCCGCGCCTGCAAGCGCATGTTTTGCCATAAAAATAATTCCGCCAAAATTATTGCTTGCGCAAACCCGGCAGTCCCCCGGCTGAAGCCGACATACGCGCCGCGCGGACGATTGCCAGCGCAACCGCTTCCGCCGCATACGCGCCCACAGTTGAAAGGTCAACTTTTTTGCCGCCAGTGGCGAGCGCAAAGATTGTATCGCCGTCAAACTGCGTGTGCGCCGGGTGAATGGCGCGCGCCAATCCGTCGTGCGCCATCTGTGCCACGCGCGTCATTTCTGTCTTTGAAAAATCGGCATTCACGGCAACCACGCCAATCACCGTGTTTGCGCGCGCGGAAAAACTGAAAGCGTTTGATCGCATCAACTCCAGCGTCGTTTTCCCTCCGCGAACGCCCGCAACCCATTCGCCCGTCTGCGGATCGCGCACATCGCCCAGCGCGTTGACGACGACCAACGCCCCAACGACAACACCTTCACCGATATGGATGCTCGCGCCTCCCACCCCGGACTTCATTGCCTGTTCCTGCCCCAGAATTTTTCCCACGCTCGCGCCTGTTCCCGCCCCCACCACGCCTTCGGCGGTTTCCCCGTTCGAAGCGTTCAGACAGGCTTGGTATCCCATCCCGGCGTCAGGGCGCACGTCCGAACGCCCAAGGTCGAGGTCATAGAGGATCGCGGCAGGGACGATGGGGACGTTCGCATGAAGCGTGCGAAATCCAACCTGCTGTTCTTCGAGATAGCGCATTACGCCGGAAGCGGCATCCAACCCAAAGGCGGAGCCGCCTGCCAGCAAGACAGCATGTATGCTTTGCACAAGATTGACCGGGTTCAGCAAATCCGTTTCGCGCGTCCCTGGCGCGCCGCCGCGCACGTCCACGCCTGCGGCGGCGCCCTCCCGGCACAGGATCACAGTACAGCCGGTCAGCGCCTCCTCGTTTTGCGCATGTCCCACCTCGATCCCCGGCATGTCGGTGATGGAATTGTGTAATTTCATTTGCCTGCCCGGCAGGTCCGTTATTTCAATTCCTGTACAAGCTGCAGGAACTCCGTCCATTCCTCTTCAAAGAAATGGATGGTGACGTTGTTCAATTCGATGTGATAGGTCGTTTCGTCGTCGGGTTCCTCGGCTTTCCAGGCGAGGAAGTTTTCGGTCTCTGCAATGGTTTCGGTGCGGGGTTCATGGTTGTTGTTGCTCATTATGTTCTCCTGTCGAACGGATGTGGATTCAAAACATGTAACGGGGAGTCTATTTTCCCTTTTTGAGTTTCAAGCCGAGGCGAAGAAGGCGGCGCCGGATGGAAACGATGAAGCGCGAGCCGGGCGGAGGCGGGGGATGATGTTCCTCCTTTTCGGGCCAGGGGTCGAGGTCCAGCATTTTCCGCATGGTGTACCGCCACAGAAGCATGGCGGTGGCAAGGATGGGGGCGGCAACCACCACGCCGAGAATGCCAAAGAGATTGGCGGCAATGATTGCGGCGACAAGCACGCCTGCCGGGTGGACTTTTAAAGCATCGGAAAGAATGCGCGGCGAAACGATGTTATCGAAGATCTGGTCAATCAGCAGGGCAATGCCGAGAACGAGAAGAGTGTAATAGATGGGCGAAAGACCAAAGAGCTTATACGCCTGAAAGTATGCGACGATTACCAACAACATCCAGTTTACGGCAGGTCCCACGTAGGGAACGAAGCGCGCCAGCCCGGCAAGGAATGCGAGACCGATAGCATAATGAATGCCCAACACGCTGAGAGCAATTGAATATACGATGACCGTCAGGAAGAAGATGATGATCTGCCCGCGCAGGAAGGCGTTCCAAATCCTGCCGAGTTCGCGGTTGAGGCGAGCCAGGTCGTCACTGTAGCCCGGAACTTCGACGATGATGATGCGGTTTCGCAGTCCGCGGCTTTCTGAAAGGACGAAGTATGAGACGATCACAACGAACAATGTCCAGCCCAGGAAATTGGCGGCGCTTCCCGCCACTGTTCCCAACAGCGTGCCTGTGCGGCTCAGTAACGGCTGCACCATGCCAAGTATCTGACTGCTCAGGTCGTTCAAATCCAGCGCGCTGAAATCGAGTTTGAAGGGACCGATCTGATAAACCTGCCCGGAGATGCTTTCGACCAGTTTGGGGAGCTGCCGCAGCGCATCCTGCACGATGACAACCAGGCTTTGCACCTGTTGGACCAGCCCCACGCCGCCAAGGGTAAGAAGCCCAAGCAAAAGGATGATGATGAAAAGATAGATAATCCCAACCGCTGCGCCCCACGAAAGACGCAGTTTCTTTTGCAAAAAATCGGCAACAGGATGGAACAGATACGAAAACACCAGAGCGATGACCAGCGGCGTGATGATGAACTGGAATTTCACCAGCAGCGCGCCAATGATGACAATGATCGTAAGCGCCACGACCAGTTTGGTATTTGTACCCCAGGGCGGGGAGGTATGGGTCGGAGTTTGTTCCAAGACGGGTTCCATTCAACAAAGGCGCATGGGAAGACAGCCTGCAGATTTGATTCTATCAAAGATGGGCGATTTGACAACAGGAAGAGGATTTCGCGCATTAAATAAAACACCCCGCGTACCTGCGCCGCGGGGCGAATGCAATCTCATTAACATCCGGATAAGAACGGGAAGAAGACGCACCACCGATAGGTGGCGTCCACCCACCAGAAAAAACTGACACAAAGGCATATAAAAAGAAACACGCCCGCGCCGATAAAGATCGGCGTCATATTGGTCTTTTTATCCCCGGCGGGCGGGGCGGAATAGGAAGGAACGGGGGGCTGGGAGTACGCAGGAGCGGATGACTGAATGGGAGGCGCCTGCACCGCCTTGCGGGAGACGGCAACCGTCGCGCCGGGGTCCATGTTGATCGCATCATACATCAGGACGATCTTCTCGCCGAGGGAGACCACGTCTCCGGCTTTCAACACGACCGGACCGGCAAGACGCTGTCCGTTGACGAACGTGCCATTGGTCGAACCCAAATCCTCGAGGACATACTTTCCGCCCTGAAACATCATGCGCGCATGTTTGCGCGAAACTTCGGCATCGTTAATTGCAACTCCGTTGGACGCATCGCGTCCAATGATGATTTGATCTCCATCCAGCGGAAATGTCACGCCTGGCGTGGGACCCGATCTCATGACGAATTGAAATTGTGCCATCTTCTTCCTCCAGATAACGATTTTGCCAAGTGTACAGTTTTCAGACGAAAAAGTCAATTCGTTATTCGACGTCCCGCCTCTTGCCATCGGCTCCGGCATCCTCCGCGCGCGGAATGGTCTTCCCGGATCTCGGCAGGCATATCATGAACACGGTGCCGACGCCAATCTTGCTCTTCACCTCGATCCGCCCGCCATGACCGTGAACGATCTGCTTGCAGATGGACAGACCAAGCCCCGTCCCCGATGTGCGCGTCTCGTGTTCGCGAACGCGATAGAATTTTTGGAACAAATGGGGCAGCGCCTCATCGGGGATGCCGATGCCGGTATCCTGAACGTAAATGGCGGTCTCGTTTTCCTTCGCTTCCGCCCTGAGCATGACGGTCCCATTGGGACGGTTATATTTGATCGCGTTGCTGAGCAAATTCAGCAGAACCTGCTTGATCTTGTCCCTGTCCGCTTCGAGCAGCGGAAGTCCCTCCGGGGATTCCACGCGCAATTGAATATTGTCATCGGCGGACTTGGAAGCCATGATGTCCTTGCATTCATACATCAGGTCGGCGAGACTGAAGACCGTCTTGCGGAACTGCACGCGCCCCGATTCGAGCCGCGCCAGGTCGAGGAAGGAAGAGGCGAGAGCGTTCAGGCGCATGGTCTCGTTATGGATGTTATTGATGATCTGATCCCGCTGTTCCTGCGACATTTCAGGGCGTAACAGCAGATAGGTGGCGGTGCTGAGGGAGGAGAGCGGGGTGCGCAATTCATGCACAAATTCGGAGATCAAGTCCGATTGCTGGAACAAACGGGCGTTCTCGATGGCAACAGCAGCCTGCGCGCCCAGCACCAGCAGCATCGACTCGTCGGCATCCGTAAATTTTCCCTTGTGCTTGTTCAGCGCTTCCAACACGCCGACTACCTTGTTCTTCGTCACCAGCGGAATTCCCAACAGGGACTGGGTGGTCATCCCGGTGATCGCCTCCACATTGGCGTAAAAACGCGTATCTTCATGAGCGTTCGTAATCCGCACAGGCTTGCGGTTGGCGACGATCCAACCGGCAATGCTTCCATCCAACGGAACGATAATGCCCCGCCGGGTGGATTCGTCCATGTTCGTGGAAACCTGAAAATACAACTGGCGGGAGGTATCGTCATACAACAGGATGGATGCCGCCTCTGCGCCGCTGATCTCAGCCGCCGCATGGACGATCCGCGCAAGAAGAATGTCCAGGTCCAGGGTGGAGGCGAGATCGCGCGCGATGTCAATTAAACGGCGGTATCCATCCAGCCTTTCGGTTTTTATCTCAGCCATTCAATACTCTTTCGGTAATTGCAGGGAGTAACTCTGCCACATCCTCGAAAAACACCACATCGGCGCGGACGTTCAAATAGGTGGGCATATTATTGATGATCGCAAGGTGCGCGCCGCGATCCAGCGCCTGCATGGGAAGTCCGGCGACGGGCAAAACCTCCAGTGAAGAACCCGCCACGAGCATCAGGTCGCACTGACGCGCCTCGCGCTGCGCCGCGAACCAGCCCGCCTGCGGCAGCTGCTCGCCGAACAGGATCACATCCGGTTTAAGGATCTGTCCGCACTTCGGGCAATGGGGAATCTCCCCCCGCTCCACAAAAGGCAGCAGGTGGGCTTCCGCCTGCGCTTGATGATAACACTGCGAACAGGTTAATGTCTTCATCGTCCCGTGCATTTCGATTACAGTTTTCGATCCCGCCTTCTGATGCAGCGTGTCTACGTTCTGGGTAATGATGGATTTTACATACCCATGGGCTTCCAACTCGGCAAGCGCAAGATGCGCCGGGTTGGGCTGGGCATAAAAGATCTGACTCGCCAGCGGGCGAAACCACGAAAAAAAATCCTCGGGATGAGTCCGAAAGGTGTTGAGCGAAGCCACCTCCATCGGCTCATCGCGGGACCATAAGCCTGATCCTGTGGAACGGAAATCGGGAATCCCCGACGGCGTGGAAAACCCCGCTCCGGTCAGAATGACAGCGTGTTTGGATTGGCGGAACAAGTCCGCGGCGAACTTGATGCTTGTTTCCGTTTGGGATGAAAAGGAGATCATCGCGCCTTTTCGCGCTCGATGACCGCATCTGCGATCTTTAGGAATTGCTGGGATGTCATGTTGGTGGGCTGCGCCATGACGGCGGGCGTCTGCATGCGGTTGGCTTGCAGGAACAGTTCCGGCGCGGGCGTAAGCGTGGCTGAGATGGAGTGGTTCAGTTTTTCCTGCGCCTGTGCCCACGGCATCTGCGCTTCAGACCGCTGACGATTGTTCAGGACAACGGAAATGCTTGTGCGGTCGATCCCCAGGGAGGCGATTTCATCGATCAAAAGTTTCGTGTGTTGAATCGTGTTGGGGGTACCCTCCAGCACGACGATGCGTTCATTGCACAAAGGGAGGAGTTTTTGCACATAATCGGGCAGACCGGCTCCGAGGTCCAGAACGATGAAGCGGGCGAGCGCGGCAAGGCGCGACACCAGGGATTGGAAGTTCTGCACCTGCGAGGTCAACGTCACGTCACGCGGGTTTTCGGAGGCGAGGAAGAGTTTTACGCCTGAATTGTGCGGCATAAGCGAAGCCTGCACTTTCTCGCGGGTCACTTCCGCCACGGTTCCCTGGAGGATTTCCGTCAACCCTTTTTGGTTCGGCGCTCCCAGGTCCATGCCAAGCGTTCCCTGACCGGGAGTAAGCTCGGCAAGGATCACATCCGATTGAACGCGGGTGAACAACGCCGCCGCAAGGTTAGCCGCCAGGGTGGATACCCCAAGCCCGCCCCGCACAGACAGGACGCCGATCATATAACCCTGGTGTTCGTGCGGCGCAGTTGTGATCTGGCTGCTGTCCTTTGGTATCGCGCGCGCCAGCAACGCCTTCACATGCGCCTGAAGTTCCGTGGGGTGCGTTGGCTTTGTAAGGTAATCGTCGGCGCCAACCTCGAAACCCACCACTTTATCATCCAGCTGTGTTTTGGCGGTGAACATCAGAATGGGGATGGAAACCGTCGCGGGGTTGTTTCGGAGGCGGCGCGTCACTTCATAGCCGTCCATGTCGGGCATCATCACGTCCAGCAGGATCAAGTCGGGGCGCTCATCGAACGCCTTTGCCAGCCCCTGTGAACCGTTGGAAGCCGCGCTGATCTGGTATCCCTGCCGTTGCAGCATCAGACCCACAAGTCGCAGGGTGTCCAAATCGTCGTCAACAATCAGGATTTTTTCAGTCATTTTTACCTCTACTCACCGGGCAATCCTCGTTTCAATTATAACGGACAAGTTCCTACATTTCATTAACAACACCATGCTATAATACGAACGCATTGGGATCGTTTCCAGTATACATGGAAATATCTCTTCTGCCGAACGGGGATGACAGGCTTCGACGGGAGAGGCTGGTCCCGGAATGCGAGCCGAGAGCGCGCCGAACTCGTAAACTCAGCGCAAACAATCAAGTGCCAACAACCGCACTTACGCTGCTATGCCCCTCGCCGCCTAAGGCGATCGCATAACAGTCGGCATCCTTTGATGATGCTGCGTCCGCCGGCACCGCCCTCCATCGGGTGACGGACCGGGCGAAACAAAGATGGAGTGCCGCGCGCGATTCTGCTAAACGCGCGAAAGACCAGCAGATGGTCACAGGCTTACCAGCCCGCCGGGGTGTCTGTGATGACGATCAACGGCAGGCTACGCTCGTAGAGTTCCGAGGGTCGAATCTTTCGGACCCGGGTTCAATTCCCGGCATCTCCACACTTATGACCAGCAGGGTATACTGCTGGTCATATTTTTAAATATCCTGGAGCAATAATGAAGAAACGCATTTTATTGATCGGATTTCTCCTTCTGACCTCCGCCTGCAATTTTGGCATTCCAATCCCGACGTTTGAATCTCCCACTGTGGAAACGCTTCAAACTACGCCCGCGCCTGCCGCCACAACCCAAGCCTCTCCCACCGCCTCAGCCCCCACATTCACCGCTGAAATCCCTTCCTATTATTTCACCGAAGAATTCGACGCTGCGACGCCCCATTGGAAATTCCTCCAAACAGGCGGTATGGATTCTCCCATCACTGCCCTTGCGGACAACAACCTCCGCATCGACATCTCCTCGCCGGATACGTGGCTGCTTGGAATCCACGATGTCTACGACTACTCGAACATATATATCCGCGCAAAATTTTCAGCCAGCCCGTCGGGTTCGGTGGGGTTGGTCTGCCGATACAATGAAAACAACGGTTGGTTCGAGTACAACCTCGCCAGTGACGGGACCTACAGCGTCCTTCTCGGTCAATGGCTGGCGGATGGGATCGCAAAATACATCCCAATAGTATCCGCTGACATCAGGCAATTCAATGCAGGGACGCAAACCCATGAGATCGGGCTTTCCTGCCAGGACAGTTCCCTCCTCCTCTATCTCGATGACGCCCTGATCCGAAACCTGGATGTTTCGCGGTATGAACTGCCGTACGGAAAAATCGGCATCTCCGCCTCCTCTTTCAGGGAAGCGCCCATGACAATATTGATCGAATGGGTGCGGGTCGGCGCAGAGTAGAAAATATCGCTTCGAACACGGGCGGCTGTCACATTATGAGTGGCAGCCGCCTTTTTATTTAAAACCTATGCGCCGTTAACAGAATTCTTGCACTAATCGCTTAAGATTTGTCCATTGAAAACGATTTGGCAAGGAGATTTTTTATGGGCAAAATCATAGGAATTGATCTCGGCACGACCAACAGCGTGGTATCCGTCATCGAAGGCGGCGCGCCAACCGTCATTACTACAGCGGAGGGCGGGCGGCTTTGTCCGTCCGTTGTGGCGTTCAACAAGAACAGTGAGCGCATGGTGGGGCAAACCGCCAAACGCCAAGCGGTTGTCAACCCGGATAACACCATCTATTCGATCAAGCGGTTTATCGGGCGGCATTACGAAGAGACCGAAACCGAACGCGCCATGGTTTCCTATCAAGTCATTCAGGGACCGGCGGGCGACGTTCGCGTCAAAGTGCCTGTGACGGGCAAGGAATATTCCCCGCAAGAAATAAGCGCGATGGTGCTGGGCAAGCTAAAGTCCGATGCGGAGGCGTATCTGGGTGAACCCGTCACGCAGGCGGTCATCACCGTCCCGGCGTATTTCAACGACAGCCAGCGTCAAGCCACGAAGGACGCGGGCAAGATCGCTGGTCTGGAAGTCCTGCGCATCATCAACGAGCCGACGGCTTCCGCGCTTGCGTATGGGCTCGATAAAAAGAAGAACGAAACCATCCTCGTCTTTGACCTCGGCGGCGGTACGTTCGACGTGTCCATCCTCGAAGTGGGCGAAGGCGTGATCGAAGTGAAAGCCACCAACGGCGACACCCACCTCGGCGGCGATGACTGGGACCAGCGCATCGTCAACTGGGCGGCGGATGAATTCAAGAAAGATCAGGGCATTGACCTGCGGCAGGATCGTCAGGCTCTCCAGCGCCTGCGCGAAGCTGCGGAAAAAGCGAAGATCGAACTTTCCACTGTGATGGAAACCGAGATCAACCTGCCTTACGTCACTGCCGATGCCAGCGGACCAAAACACCTGCAATTGAAGTTGACTCGCGCCAAGTTCGAACAGATGACGGAAGACCTGCTTCAGCGCTGCCGCACACCCTTTGAAGCGGCTTTGAAAGACGCAGGCATGACCCCCGACAAACTCGACGAAGTTGTTTTGGTTGGCGGTTCCACTCGCATGCCGATGGTTGCAGACCTCGTCCGCAAGTTGACGCAAAAGGAGCCGAACAAAGGCGTGAACCCCGATGAAGTCGTTGCAATTGGGGCGGCAATTCAAGGCGGCGTGCTCGGCGGCGAAGTGAAAGATATCCTCCTGCTCGACGTGACCCCGCTTTCACTGGGCGTGGAAACGATGGGCAGCGTGATGACCGTGATGATCGAACGCAACACGACCATCCCCGTCCGTAAAACGGAGGTGTATTCCACTGCTGCGGACAACCAGACCGCGGTAGACATCCACGTGCTGCAAGGCGAACGCCCGATGGCACAGGACAACATGAGCCTCGGACGCTTCCGACTCGACGGAATCCCGCCCGCGCCGCGCGGCATTCCGCAGATCGAAGTGACCTTCGACATTGACGCGAATGGTATTCTGCACGTTACCGCAAAAGACAAGGCAACCGGCAAGGAACAGAAGGTTACAATCACCGCTTCGACCAACTTGAACAAAAACGACATTGACCGCATGGTGCAGGAATCCAAGCAAAACGAAGCGGCAGACAAGAAGCGCCGCGAAATGATCGACGCGAAGAACACTGCGGACAATCTCGTCTACCAGACCGAAAAAGCCCTGCGCGATCTCGGCGACAAAGTGCCATCTGCGGAACGCAGCGAGATCGAAGGCAAGATCAACGATCTCAAATCCGCCGCGCAAAGCGACGACCTTGCCCGCATTCAGCAGGCATCGGAAGCGGTTCAGCAAGCCTTTCACGCGCTCAGCCAGCAATTGTACGCGCAGGGAGAACAGCAGCCCCAGCCCGAAGGCGGACCGTCCACGCCCCCGCCGCAGGACGACGATGTGATTGACGGTGAAGTGAAAGAATAGCGTGACACGGGATGCGCGAAAAGAAAATCGGACGGTTCATTACGAACCGTCCGATTTTGATTCGGCGGAAAAAAATTTGTCGAAACAGAATCAGTTGTCAGCGAGTCGGACGCGGGGCATGAGTCGGCTTTTTCGCGGGGAACAATCCTTCGATCACAAGGCTGACGATCCGAATAAAGAACAGGAAGAGCAGACTGCCCGCGGAGAACCAGTAATATGTCTGCGCCCAACTCATGCCTGTATCCGTGCCGCTAAAGATGGCGTGGAAAATGCCAATGAAATACATGCCGAAACTCAGGTAGTGCAAAAGCCGCCAGAATTTTTGACCGATCATCGGGCGGACGTAAAAACTCACGGCAATGATGAGCCAGAGATAAAACCCGACCTGCCCCACACCCACCCAGAAGGGACGATAATCCGCCGTGCTGAACGGAACGAACAATTGCAGAAGCGAAAAATTGATGTAATGGTCTCCGAGAAGCACAAGCGCATGAAACCCGGCGAACGCCAGCCCAAGCAGGCTCACATATTCGTGGATCGCAAATGTGGCGGACATGCCGGGCCATGAACGCGCCATCTTGTTGGTAATGCCCAACCCCATTGCCATCGAAAGCCACAGAAGGGAAAGGGAAACAAATGCCGTGGCGCGTGAAAGATACCAATACGCCTTCGGGCTTTCCCCGCCCAACGAGAATGCCATGTTCGGCAGGAAGAACGGAAGTAACAAGACCGCCGCGAGCAGCCCCATCGTCGAAGCGAAAAGGAAAAGCAAAAACGATTGAATGCTGACGGACGACTCGTTGAATTCATTTTGAGACTGCATACTCAACTCCTTGCAGATATTCCAGCATGGATCGGCTGATAAACACCTCGCCGGATTCCATAATCATCATTGCGGCAAATGATGGACGCGCTTCGATCCAGGCAAGTCCCTTTTCCCTGCCAAGAATGAATACTGTTTTCGCCGCGGCTTCGGCTTCCATCACACTTGGAGCGACGACTGTCACCCGCAGCACATCCGTATCCACAGGCAGTCCCGTATTGGGATTGATGATGTGATGATGAAGCGATCCATTGCGCTTCCAATGGCGGCGATCCCTGCCGGAGGATGCCACTCCGCCGCGCTTCACATGCAGGACCTCGAAACTGGTTCCCGCTTCGAAAGGGCTATCCACGCCGACAACCCACGCGCTTCCGTCCAAACGCGGACTGCTGATTGCGATGTCGCCGCCCGCATTCACCAGGCATGGACCGAATTCGCGCAGGCGTTCCATGGCTCGATGCGCCGCCCAGCCTTTTGTCACGCCGCCAAAATCAAGCCGCACACTCTGCGGCAATGTGATGGTGTGGTTTTGGGGGTCGGCGATCACCATCGAAAGCGGATGGGATTCCAGCACGCGCGGCGACATCCAGCCGAATTGGTCGCGCGGCAGGTCATCGAATGGACGGTCATAGCCTGCTTCGAGCATGGCATCCAACACCGTCGGCGTGACCAACCCCCCGCTGAATTCGTCTGCCCACAAGGCGGTTTGGAACACCTCCCAGAACGCCTCGCTGACCGTCGTCGACTGGTCGAAGGTTCGGTTGAGGCGAGACAGTTCACTGTCCAGCCTGAAGCGGCTGAGAGCCTGCTCCCATTCCTCGAACCAGTTTGGCGCGTCATCCAGAATGGGCGGCGCGGAATCCGAATCCGTTTCCAGAATGGCGAGCATGTCGCTGCCCATGGCGCGGAAGGATTTGCGATAAAACATTACGATGATGAAGTGGATGTCGAAGGTTGGCTTGCAGAGCCTCCGCCGCCGTCATCTTCGTTACCGCCGCCTCCGCCGCCGCCCCGGTTGGTCCTGATGACCGTGACCTGCGGTTTGGGCGCTTCGCCACCGTACAGAATGGTATAACCGATGGGCGGCATGGTCGGTTCGGGCGTGGGCGGAGGGGTTTCGATGGTTGCGGTTGGGATCACGACGGTCTGTTGTTCTTCGGCAGCTTGTTGATCCGCCTTTCCCTTGTCCACGCCGGCAAACATGTTCCAAAACGCAAGCACGGATGTGGTTGCAATGGCGGCAATCGCCAACTGCGCGTCAGTCCATTTGGATGCTTGTTTATTTGCCATAAGATTTCACCTGCTTAATCGTCGTCGTCGTCATCATCATCATCATCATGATCGTCGTCATCGTCATCGTCATCGTCATCGTGATCTTCATAATTGCCGCCGCTGTTATTACCGCCTCCCCCTCCGCCGCCGCTGCTTCCACTGTTGTTCGCGGCGGGAGCGTACATCACAATCGGCTGCACCTCGGAAACTTCAAGAATATCCCCGGTGGGATTCACATAGATCATCTTCCCCGAGCTAAACGTGACGAGATAGGCGGGCGCGCCCTCATACTCGACGGTTTCCACGCTGTACACGCTGCTGTCTCCCAGATATTCAATGGCGACCAATGTCGCTTCCTCCGGCGAAACGATGGAAGGCTGGGGGACGGAACGCGTCGAAACCAATCCGTCCTTCACCGATACCGACACAGTCAGCGGCTCCGCAACGGGTTCCGCCTCACTCTTCGTTATCTGCTGATAGGCGGACACCGCGCCCGCCACCGTCGCCATTGTGAACATCGTCAGTACAGTGGAAATGAAAACTGTGCTTTTTCGCATGACTTGTCTCTCCTTCTATGGTTTGGTCTTATTTTTCGATAGTCGGTCTCAGTGCGAAAAAGTTACTGCCTAAAATTAATGCAGGATTAGGAAATCCCTGTTCCCTTCGGTTCACCGTACAAACGGGCAATCATTTCCAACCTTGTTTGTTATATAATCCTTTTCATGTTCATGGACAAAATCAAAAAGATAGACAAACGCTGGCTGATCCCGCTGGGGCTCCTGCTTGCCGTTGTCGTCTATTACCTGCCGCCGGTGCATAGCCGCCTCGAAACCCGCGTGGAACTCCTGCGCACGCGCATTGTTTATTTCTTCAATCCGCCGAGCGAGGCGGTCTTCCAACCCGCCGAAGAAAATCCTCTTACCGTCGAAACCGCCGTTGGGACAGCTCGAGTGGAAATGCTTTTGACGTTGACTCCCAAAGCGACATCCACGCCGAAAGCGGGTCCCACTCTCACGCCGACGATCACCACCACGCCGATCCCTGCTTCTGTTATTCTCCCGGGCGTCACCTACGTGGACCAGCACAACCGCTGGAATTACTGTGGTCCCGCCAATTTGACGATGGCGCTCAATTTCTGGGGCTGGACGGGAAACCGCGACGACGTGGCAAAGGTCATCAAGCCCGGCTCGCCCGACACAAAGAAGAATTTCATCGAACGCGGTCTTGCGGACAAGAACGTCATGCCGTATGAAATGGTGGACTTCGTCAACCAGCACACGGAATACCGCGCGCTTTACCGTCACGGCGGCGAGATGGATCTGGTCAAACGCCTGCTTGCAGCAGGCTTCCCTGTTGTTGCCGAAAAAGGATATTACGAACACGACTACACCGGCAAAATAGACTGGCTCGGTCACTACCTTTTCACCACCGGCTACGACGATGCCAAAGGCGGCTTCATTGTGCAGGATGCCTATCTCAAACCGGGCAAGGACCTGTTGAGCGAATACGAGGTCTATGAAGACGGCTGGCGCTCGTTCAACTATCTGTTCATCGTCGTCTATCCGCCAGAGCGTGAAGCGGAGGTGTTGAAAATCCTCGGTCCCTGGGCGGATGAGCAGTGGGCGGCGCAGTATGCGCTCGAAAAAGCCGAAAGAGAAATTCAGGAATTGGAAGATAACAACATATTTTTCGCCTGGTTCAACAAAGGTACAAGCCATGTCGTCCTCAACCAATATGCCGACGCCGCCATCGCCTACGACCAGGCATTCCGCGAATATAACAATTGGGATACGACCGAGGGCAATCGTCCTTTCCGCATGATGTGGTATCAAACGGGACCCTACTTCGCCTACTATTATTCCACCCGATATCAAGATGTCATCAACCTCGCAAACACAACCTTGAATGACACCATCTCGACGCCCACACTGGAAGAATCCCTGCTATGGCGCGGACGCGCCTACTACATGATCGGTAACACAAATGCCGCCATCGCGGATTATCGCGCCGCGCTTCAAGTCCACGTGGATTGGTTCCCCGCCGTGCAAGCGTTGCAGGAATTGGGGGTGCAGCCCTGATGAAACTCCTCCACTTCGCCGACGCCCACATTGACATGGCAAACTACGGACGGCACGATCCCGTTTCGGGTCTGCCTCTGCGCGTGCTGGACTTTCTCAAATCGCTCGACACCATCGTGGATACCGCCATCGAGCGCAGGGTGGACATGGTCATCTTTGCGGGCGACGCTTACAAAGACCGTTCCCCCGCGCCGACATTCCAGCGCGAGTGGGGCAGGCGCATCATGCGCCTTTCGCAGGCGAAGATTCCGACACTGTTGCTGGTCGGCAACCACGATATTTCTCCCGCCATTGGGCGCGCTCATGCCTTGCAGGAATTCAAGACGCTGCAAGTGCCTTATGTAAAAGTGCTGGATGCGCCCGCGCTTCTCACATCGGAGGGGTTGTGGGGGCTGCCCGTGCAGGTCATTGCCATGCCGTGGATCGCGCGTTCCGGCTTGATGGCAAACCTCGAAATGAGCGCGGAAAAGCCGGAAGAAATTTATTCGAATATCGAATCTCGAATCTCGAATATTCTGGAGGATATGCTGTCGAAAACCGATGACTCTCTTCCTGTAATCCTCACCGCCCACGCCTCCATTGAAGGCGCGAAGTTCGGCGGCGAGCGGCTGGTGATGCTTGGCAATGATCTGGTCTTATCCGGCTCAGTGGTGAAGAATCCCAAATTCAATTACGTGGCGATGGGGCACATCCACAAGCCGCAGGACGTGAACGAAGGCAAACAACCGCCGGTGGTCTACCCCGGCTCCATCGAGCGCGTGGACTTTGGCGAGGCGAAGGAAGAGCGCTTCTTCGTCATTGCGGATGTGGAAAAGGATAAGGACACGAAAGTAGAGTGGATTCAACTCACGGGTGTGAGAAAATTCATAGACTGCCGAACAGTTCTAAAGTCCAGCGAAGAGGCGGCGAAGGCGCTTATGGACGCAATGCCCAAGCCCAAGGAAATGTCCGGGGCAATCGTGCGGCTTGTCGTCGAATATCCAAGAGAATGGGATTCGTTGATCGATGAATCCGCGCTGCGAAAGTACGCCGAAAATGCGTTCGAACTCCATCTCGTTAAACGTCCGCAAAGCGAGGCGCGGGTTCGCATCCCCGAAGGACAGGTGGTAAGCAGTTTGAGTCCGCTGGAATTGCTGGGGCAATATTTCGACTCGGCGAAAGTAACGAATGCGGATGAATTGAAAAGCCTCGCGCGGGAAATCATCGCAGACGATTCGCCCGAGACCTGACACTTGACACTTGAACACTGACCGCCGATACTTGGGCATCTCAACGTTGCGAGGTAATCATGTCCAAGGAACATTCACGCTATCGCTGGTTCGTGGTCGCTGTGTTTTTCTTTTTCATGCTCCTGCACCAGACCGATAAGTTGATGATCGGTTCGCTGCAAGTGCAGATCAGCGATGATTTTGGAATTGATAATACGCAATGGGGGTTGGTGAATTCCGGCGCGTTGATCGTCGCCACCATTCTGTACCCGATCTGGGGATATTTATATGACCGCTTCGCGCGCGCCAAACTGCTCTCGCTGGCTTCGTTCATCTGGGGCGCGACAACCTGGCTGAACGCGATTGCCAGAAACTTCGGCGTTTTTCTCGTCACACGCGCCTCGACCGGCATCGACGACTCATCGTACCCCGGCTTGTACACGCTGGTCGCGGATTACTTTGGACCGAACCTGCGCGGCAAAGTGTACGGGTTGCTGCAACTGGCGCAGCCCATCGGCTACCTGATCGGCATGATCCTCGCCCTGATGGTCGCGCCAATGATCGGCGGGTGGCGAAGCGTGTTCTTCATCACCGGCGGGCTGGGGTTGGTCATTGCGATCTTCATTTACTTTGGCGTGAAGGAAATGCCGCGCGGGAAAGCCGAACCCGAATTCGAGCAGATGGCGGAAATGCAGACCTTCAAATTCTCATGGGAGGAGGCGAAGCAGATCTTCAAAAAGAAAACGATGTGGTTCATCTTTTTACAGGGCTTTGCGGGCGTCTTCCCGTGGAACGTCATCACGTATTTCTTCTTCGCCTATCTCGAACGCGAACGCGGATATGATGCGAACAGCATCCTCTTCACGATGGCTCCCGTCATCCTCATCCTCGCCAGCGGATATTTCGTCGGTGGCGCGCTGGGCGACTTCGCCTTCAAACGCACGCGCAAAGGACGCATCATCGTCTCCAGCATCGGCGTGTTGATGGGCGCAGTTTTCATCACGCTTGCGCTCAACACGCCCATCGAAGCGCGCGCCCAATTTTTCGTCTTCATGTGCCTGACCGCCATCTTCATGCCGCTTTCCTCCGCCAACGTCATCGCAACCGTGTATGACGTCACCGTCCCCGAAGTCCGCTCGACGGCGCAAGCCACCGAATACTTCGTCGAGAACGCGGGCGCGGCATTCGCGCCCATCCTCACCGGTCTCATCGCGGACGCAATCGACCTCAAAACCGCCATCCTGCTCATCTGCACAGTGGCATGGGGCTTGTGCTTCTTCTTCTATCTCGGCGCGATCTTCACAATCGACAAGGATACGAAAGACCTCCGTCATCAAATGGCGGAACGCGCGAAATCCATGTGATCCCTGCATTTTTTATGAAAGCGCGCAAATTGATCGCGCCGACAAAAATCATCTGCGGGATTTTCTCGCTCCCGCAAATGGACGAACGCCTCAGACTCCGCCCAAAGCGGCTCCTGTTCTACAAGCATTCCCACGCCGGATATTTTTTCGCCCGCGCTGGTCGGGACGGTTCGAACATGTCAAAGCCATGCAAAGGGACCTGGAAAATTCCGGGATTGATTGTTATAAAACCCATCGAACTTATATACGAAACCTGTGAACATTTCTATTGAACGGGCACTTGAAAACTCAAATGATAGTTGGCAATCAAGTCTGGTAAGGGTGACAACGGAGTTACATTGGTTTCCTGAAAGTTAAGATAATCGGCGCATGGACCAATGGTTAAATCCAATTCAAGTCCCAAAGATTCAAGATTTTCGGCATCCATACCATATTCGTATGTGATTTCAATGGGTTCCCCAGACGCGCTGGGAATTTGCGCTTCGCGATAATTAAGTGTCAGGGAGATGGGTTCGTCAGGATTGATGTGGGGGTTGCAAACCATATTTTCCAGGTCATCTACGTTGGCGATCAAATCCATTCCTGAAATTGAAAGGTTCAACCGCAAAAGTTCAGTGTCGGCGTATGCCCAATTCAAGGTTACAACAGGAGGGTTCGAGGTCGGCGCAAAGATGGTTGGCATGGCAGTTTGGTCATATCGCTCATACTGTTCGGTCAACTCCTGGGATGAGTTGTTTGGAAATCTGGCGGCGTAAACATAAATTGCCCCAATGCCAATCAAAACTAGTAGGAGCAATGGGAGTAATTCTTTGGAAACGTTGTTTTTATCCTTCATTTTCAACCTCCTAATTCAAGAATAAGCCGAATCGCCGGATCGGCTTATTCTTGAACAAATGACTTGTATACTTATAGTATTGCTCTGTAAAAACTATGCCTACCGCGAAGATTTTGCGCGTAGGTCGGATTGCCAATCCGACTTACTTTGGCTGCGGCTTGCCGCGCTA
>JAGUZU010000120.1 GCA_020060625.1 Anaerolineales bacterium
AACTATCTGGCAACCGCCTCGGACGACAACAGCGTGCGTCTCTGGCGGCTTGCCGATGGAAACGTTATCCACATCCTGCCCGAAGCGGGCGCGCGCGCCCTCACCTTCTCGCCCGATGGAGAGTTGCTGGCGACGGGCGGATACGACAAAGTCATCCGCTTGTGGCGAGTAGGCGATGGAACTCTTATCCGCGAATTGACGGGTCACACCGACTGGGTGCGCGCGCTGGCATTCTCCCCAGACGGCGACCTGCTGGCTTCGGGCGCATTCGACGCCACCCTGCGTCTGTGGCGCGTAACAGACGGCGAATTGCTCGCCACCCGCGAAGAACACAACGCCAGCGTGTTGAGCGTAGCCTTCTCGCCCGACGGCAACCTGCTGGCTTCCGCCTCGGTGGACACGACCGTGCGCCTGTGGAGCATCCCCAACGCCGAACCCTACGCCCTCCTGCGCGGACATGACGACTTCGTCTTCAGTGTTGCGTTTTCGCCCGATGGCAAGACTCTCGCCTCCGCTTCGGTGGACAACACCGCCAGAGTCTGGAGCGTGCCCGATTCATCCAACCCATCCACATTGGAGCAGGTTTCCGCGCCGTCCAATTGCGCCGCCTGCCACCACCCGCGCGGCAAGCAGGGTCCGCCGCACGTCATCGAGACCGGTTGCATTGTCTGCCATCAAAACGGCGCGCTCGCCCTCAATTGGTGCCCATTCCTGCCCCGCCCATCAGAACCGATACGTCTCTCGATGTCATTACCGGGCTGGCAAAACGCGCTGGACGTTCCAACAGACAACAACGAGATCAGCGTTATCATATTTCAACCCGGCAATGGTGAGCATTTTTATTCTAAAGGCGAAACTTTTAACACCTTCAAAATCAATGGAAAAGTCTTTTCGCCCACAACGCCATTTGACCAGATTTCAGTCAGGTTGGAAGCGTGGTCAGAAGCGGAACGGATTACAGCCATCGCCGTTCAGCCTGACCCCGCTGGTCAATTTTCATTTTCCTTCAACTTGACAGACGTGGGAAACCCACCCAACACCGACGCCCCGCAGGAATATAAATGTCTCGAATGTCATCACAGGTCGCCGAATGGCGTTTTACCAGCGGGTGAAATTCATTTGAAAGTTACCGCCTCCACACCAGAAGGAAAACAAGCGGCAGACCAAAGACTCGTTTTTATCAATAAAAGTGGTGTCGCCACCCTTCCTGTGGATATAACCTTGGAGAATGGACAAACTGTTCAGGGCGTCGCCATCCAGGCTGTGACCAAACTTTATCAATGGCGTGAACGCGCGTTTCAATCGTTCAGCAACTCAAATGGAAACGCCACCCTGCAAGTGGAATCTCTCGCGCAAATTCCCACCACCTACCAAATCTCCGTTCCGCCCACAGTAGTGGACGGCGTTCTTTATGAAAGCATCGAGCCAGTGGAGGTGATCCTGCCGCCCGGCGCAGACTCCGCGCCCGCAATCACTATTCAAGTGCAAGCGCGTTTGGGGCAAATCAACGGGCGCATTACCAACTTCAAAGAGCCGCTTCAACTTTGGGCAATTGAGATGCCCAATGGGGCTGTTAAGCGTGTCACTACTTTAAGTGACGGCACATTCTCCTTAGCCAACCTGCGGATCGGTGAGTACCTCCTTACTGCCGACCCGCAGGCTCTGGCAAAACTGGGTTTGACGATGGAGCCGCAGCGCGTTGACTTGAGTCAATCACCCTTGGCGGAAATCGAACTCACGCCCCAGCGACTCGAAGGTGAGATACTTGCCGGACGAGTAACGGATGAATCCAACATGCCGCTGCCCTTTGCCTGGGTCAACGCAGAGACACAAACCGGACAAACTTCACCCGATGCGGGCGCGTACTTGCTTTTTGGATTGCCCACCGACCCGCCCACCGTGATCGTCACCGCGCCCGGTTATTACAGTCAGGCGCAGATCGCCGCCGCTTCGTCCCTAGATTTTGAGTTGGTGCCCCAACCCGAGACCCGATTCTTGCCCTGGGGTTCAGGAACCATCACCCTGCCGCCAGAGTCCGTTGCCAATGTGAATGGGCTGGAGATTGCATTTGAGCAGGGTTGGCTGTGGGGTCAGGGCGGAGACGCAGAACCGCTCATCCTGCAAGTCAATGACGGCGCGCAGATTGTCATTCCGTCGGGGTCGTTTGCGCTGGAGCGTCTCCCCGCGCATGAAACCTGGTTCTATTTGCTTGACGGCGAGGCGCGCATCCAGCCTTCGGGTGGGAAAATGCCCATCGAAATGGAAGCAGGTCAAATGATCCGAATTGAGGCGGGGGAATCCATTCAAGCGGTGGATTATGACTCTGTTGTCACACAGGCGCTTCACCCCACAGCCGAATCCCCTCTTTCCCCTCAATGGCAGCCCAGTCTATCCGCGCAGATTCGCAACCGCCTGGCGCTGGCAGGCATCGGCGCGGCGCAAGTCGTTACATTTGTCACCTATTCTTCAATGATGTTATTGGTTCTAATTTTTCCCTTTGTCGGTTTATATTGGTGGATGAAGCGCCGAAATACCTACGCTTCGTAGACTACCAACCCTCCGATCCGCCTGACCTAAGGCTCACGCAATGGTCGCGCGGACATCCGCTTCGCCCGAGGCGGCAGGGCTTTCAAGGAAACGCGAAAGCCTCCCGAAATCCTATTTTGGATTTCCTTGGAAAGGAGACTCCAGCCTGCATTAAGGCTGTCTCCTTTCTGCGAGACAGCCTTTTTGTTTAGGAGAAACCTCATGGACATTCAACCACTGCTCGAAAAATCCTCCCGCGACCATTCCCACCTCTGCCCGCGCCAGATTCTCGGCGTGCGCCTCGGTTTAGCGGGGATGGCGGCTCTCGGTTTCGACGCGCCGCCTGCAGGCAAGCGTCTGCTTGTCATTGCCGAAGCGGATGGCTGTTTTGCAGACGGAGTGACCGCCGCTACAAACTGCACGGTGGGGCATCGCACCTTGCGCGTGGAGGATTACGGCAAAACCGCCGCAACCTTTGTGGATGTGAAAACAGGATGTACCGTCCGCGTTGCGCCCGCAACGGACATCCGCCAAAAGGCGTATGCCTATTCCCCCGATGAGCCGCGTCACTACTTCGCGCAAATGGCGGCGTATCAAATCATGCCTGCTGACGAGATGTTCACCGTCACCGAAGTGCAATTGGTCACGCCCATCGAAGCCATCCTCTCGCGCCCAGGCATCCGCGTGGACTGCGACATGTGTGGGGAAGAAATTATGAACGAGCGCGAAGTCAGCCAGAACGGCCTCACCCTTTGCCGTCTTTGCGCGCACGGCGGATATTATGTAGGACAAAATTCCATTTTGTCCTACCCTCTCCAACAGGAAGCCGCGCTATGAACCTCACAGTCAAACTCTTCGCCACTCTCAAAGACAAAGCGCAGGCCAACCAACTCGTGCTGGAACTCGAACAGCAGCTACCGACCGTGCAAGATTTACTATCTCAAATCGTCGTGCAAAACCCTTCGCTTGCCTCGTCCATGAAATCGATCCTCGTCGCGGTCAACCACGAATTCGCCTTCTCCGAACAAATCCTTGGGCCGAACGATGATATCGCGATCTTCCCTCCCGTCAGTGGAGGCTGATGATGACGTCTCTCCTGTATTTGCTTGTTCCCCTGATTGCATTCCTCTACGCCAGCGTAGGCTTTGGCGGCGCGACGGGCTATCTGGCTGCGATGAGTTTTTTCGGTATCCCGCCGCAGGAAATGGCATCCACCGCGCTGGTTTTGAACATCCTGGTCTCCAGCATATCCTTTTCATCTTTCTACCGCGCGGGACATCTGCGCCGCGACCTGCTTCTCCCCTTCCTTGTCACGTCGGTTCCTGCCGCATTCCTTGGCGGCTACTTCAAAATCACCGACGAGACCTATTCGATCATTCTTTATATCGTTCTCACCTTTGTAGCCGTTCGTCTTTTATTTTTCTCTACACGTCGCGACGTGGAAACTGAAACGAATCTTAATCGCCAATTACCGTCTGCCAATTACCTCATCGGCCTCATCATCGGCCTCCTCTCTGGTATGGTCGGAATCGGCGGTGGGATTTTTCTATCCCCCATCATCATTTTTGCGCGCTGGGGGACATCCAAACACGCCTCCGCCGTCGCCGCGGCTTTTATCGCTCTCAATTCCATCAGTGGATTAATTGGGCGCGCGGCAGGCGGCACATTTATCATCACCTCATTCGGGTTGTCGTTGATTCCGTTTGGTCTGCTCGGCGCGTTGGCAGGCAGTTATTTGGGAGCGGTGCGGATCAACGGTCTCAACCTGCGTCGCACCCTGGGCGTGATCATGTCTTTCGCTGTATCCAATTTCTGGTTGACACTCTGGAGATGAAGTGCATTCTGCGTGGCGCATTCTTGTCAGAGGCAGCGGCGACATCGGTTCAGCGGTCGCACACCGATTGTACAAGTCGGGTTATGCCGTTGCACTTCACGATTCTCCTCTCCCCATGGTCGCCCGTCGCAAGATGTCCTTCGCTGACGCTATTTTTGATGGAAACACAACACTCGAAGCCGTGCAAGCCAGAAGAGTAAATAACCTTTCCATCCTGAGAGGCATATTGATCCAACCCACATTCATTCCTGTACTTGTCGGCGATTTCAATCGCCTCCTGTCAAAACTGCGTCCACACACCCTGGTGGACGCACGTATGAGAAAACACAGCCAACCCGAAAGGCAGATCCATCTTGCTCCGTTCACCATTGGGTTGGGACCCAATTTCACAGCAGGGCGCACCGTTCATACCGCCATCGAAACCGCCTGGGGCGAACGATTGGGGCAGGCGCTCACACACGGCAGCACATGTCCGCTGGAGGGCGAACCCATCTCCATAGAAGGGCATTCCCGTGACCGCTACGTCTATGCGCCTGTGGCTGGAAAATTTTCCACATCACATCAAATTGGCGATGTCGTAACCAAAGGACAGGAAATCGCCCGCATTGGCGGAACGATTCTCCATGCGCCCATTTGTGGCATCTTGCGTGGACTGACCCATGATGGCGTTCCTGTTGAAATCAAGACAAAGATCATCGAAGTGGATCCGCGTCTCGAACATGCGCAAATTTCGGGAATTCCCCCGCGTCCCGCCCGCATTGCCGAAGGCGTTCTCACCACCATTCAAAACTGGGAAGCCAGCCATGCTCATTGATCCGTTCGGCCGTGTCATCAACTACCTCCGCATCTCGCTCACCGATCGCTGCAACCTGCGCTGCGTTTACTGTATGCCGCGCAAGGGATTGCAATGGCAGCCGCGCGAAGAACAACTGTCAGTGGGGGAAATTGTTCGGGTAGTCGAAGCCGCCGCGAGCGAAGGCGTGACGCGTGTCCGTCTCACGGGGGGC
>JAGUZU010000002.1 GCA_020060625.1 Anaerolineales bacterium
ATACCAATCAAAGATTTTCCTGACCCAGCTCGCTTCTTCTTCGACAATGTGGATATTTTCACCTACACGAATATACCCATAGCGATCTTGCCCGGTATTGGCTTTGCCCGCTTTCAGTCGCGCCTTGACCCCCATTCCCAATCGCTCTTTCATTCCATCCAGTTCCATTATCAAGACAAAGAAGACGACAAGGACGATTACTATTCAGAGTAACCTAAGTTGCCTAACAGAAAGACCGGCGGCATGAAAGAAACTGAAGATCAAATCGGGTCTCCGCCGCAGACGAGCAAAACCGCGATCCAGCATAGACCGAATGTCCTCCTTGTTTTGTGGACAGGCATTCCTGAGGTGTTGTTTTATGTTCCCATGACAATATTCTTCGGGATTGAGTTGCGGGGCATAAGCTGGCAACTCTTCAATGATGATTTCAGGATGTTGTTGCAGATAGGATTTCACAACTTTACTCTTGTGTATTCTGGCTCGATCCCAAATTAAGACAATCTTCCTGTTTGGCATTTGGGTTCGCAGGTGTTCTACTGCCACAATCAATTTTTCGCTGTTCACTGAACCTTCAAAGTGCTTCTTGTAGATTTTGCCCGAAAGGGTTAATGCGACTGCTGTCGAAATAGCACGTCGTTCCTTTGTCACTCTTCGAAATACTGGGCGTTTTCCGATCCGTGCCCAAGTCGTTGCTAAGCCTTCTTGAAAGGAATAACCAAACTCATCCCAAAATACGACTTCTGCGCCGAGTTGCTGTGACTTTTTTTATCCTTGGCCAATCTTTTTCCAGCCAAGCCTGCACCAGTTCCTTTTCCTGTTCAATCGCTTGAGGCATTGGTTTTTGCGGACTAAACCCTAATTGCTTCAACAATCGGCTGAGATACTTGGGATGGTAGCTGGCCTGGAATTTTTCTTGGATCACTTGTCGGATGCGTTCCAGCGTCCAGCGATCCGTTGAAAATCCTTGCCGTAACGCACCTTGATCCAGGATTTTCTTGAGGCGCTGTTTCTGTTCCTTGCTCAGTTTTGCCTCAACACCTTTTGCCTTTTTGCGTTTGAGACCTTTGAGTCCTTGGCTTTTGACTACCTTTGCCCAATCACTTACGGTCGCTCGACTTACGCCTAGGTGTCGGGCAATTTCGGACTGGCTTAATTTGCCCGCTTTTAGCAGGCGTCCGCCTTCTCGCCGTCTTTCTTCCATTTGTTCTCGCGTTAGGTATGATGGTTTCCATGCCATCCTCTTATTGTAAGACTATTTTCGTTACTCTGAATATTTCATCCATCGCAACCGAGCCGCGTGCGAGACCGCGCTCGAACTTGTTGGATTCAATCTCCTCCACGATGAATATCATCGCATCTTTCAAGCCGTCTCTGATTATAGTTATTGCCGTGCCCGCTACAAACTCGATGAGACCCTGATGATCCTCGTCCTCCGCAAACTCTATGAAGAACGCATCGAACGCCTCAGCCTCGCGCAAGACCCTGTTGTCACCATTGGCGAAGTCCGCGAGGAATATCGCACCATCACAGGCAAGGAACGCGACCTCGGCATGGTGCAATACGAAACTCTCCTCCGCCGCCTCCGCACGATGGGACTGCTCGACACCCTCGACGGTCGCACGATTGACGTCCGCGATGGGGAAGCCCGTCTGCGACTGCGC
Organism: Anaerolineales bacterium; assembly: GCA_020060625.1. Taxonomy (GTDB): domain Bacteria; phylum Chloroflexota; class Anaerolineae; order Anaerolineales; family Villigracilaceae; genus Villigracilis. The sequence goes on from JAGUZU010000002.1 coordinate 1,662, forward strand.
GGCTCCGTCCGCATGATCCTCCCCATCCAAACCGTGGACGAACTCGACGCGTGGCTTCGCAAATATCGCACGACTAATGAAGAAGAAGTTGAAGAAGCCGTGTAGCGTGGAACGTGTTCCGTTCGTCGCTCTTACGAAACACGCATCACGAATCACTGGTCTCGGTACGCAACGAACGCTACTCGACCAACAAATGCGCAACAAGGATTACCCATGAAAACGCTCACCAAAATCCGCCTCATCAACTGGCACTTATTTGAAAACACAACCATTGATTGCACAGGCAGCACATACTTCATTGGCATCAACGGCGCGGGTAAATCCACCATCCTCGACGCAGTGCAATTCGCACTCGTCGGCGGTCAACGCGATGTGCGTTTCAACCAGGCGGCGCTCGCGGGCGGCAAGCGCACTCTCGCCAGTTACGTGCGCGGCGAACTCGGCACAGAAGGTCAGCGTTACCTGCGCGGCGACGCAACAGGTGTTATCGCACTCGAATTTCAAAATCCCGATAATACATTCTTCACGCACGGCGCGGTCATTGACGCCTTCGAAGACGGACGCGCGCCCGACATCATCTACTTCATCGTTCACAACGCGGGATTGGATGACCGTTGGTTCTTTCAATCGGATTCAAATGGACGTCTCTTCGACACCCGCGCCTTCAAGCGACATCTCGATCATTTCACCCTTCCGCCTGCTTCCCGCGCCCAAACCTTTTCGCGGCTGGAAGATTACCGCGTCCACCTCCTCAACCGACTCGGTCAACTCAAAGATTCCTTCCCTGCCAAAATCGTCAAGGGACTCGCCTTCAGTCCGCTCACAGACATCCGTTCTTTCGTTCATAATTATCTGCTCGATGAAAACCTGCTCGACGTAAAGAATCTACAGGAACAGCTCGATACCCTCCGTCACTTCGAGAGTCTCGCCGCCGATGTGCGCGAGCGCATCGAAGCCCTCAACAAAATTGATGAACTCGACAAGGAACGCCTCGCCAATCGCCGCCGCAGGATCACCAACGGCTGCATCTCTCGCCGCGCGCGCGGCGAACTCCACAGCACGGAATTAAAGAACGCGCGCCTCAAACTGGATGAAACTCGTCTCGCCCTCCACCGCGCCGAAATCGAACGCGACGGACTCGCGACTCATCTCAAATTTGCCGAAACCGCGCTCCTTGACTCAAAGATTGCCCTCCAAACCAACCAGACCGCCATCAAAGAACGCGACCTGCGCGATAAGCTTGCCGCCATCGAAGCCGAACTGACTCTTCTCCGCCAGCGCCAAAGCGAAGTCGAAACCCTCCTCACCAAAGAACGCGCTGATGCGAAAAAATTGCGCCAACTCCTCACGGCAGATAATCATGCAATTTCTCCCGAACTTGAAGCCTTCATCGCCAAAACGAAATCCTCAAAAACGGAACACGCTCCACGCAACACGTTGCAAGGATTCCAGTCTGTGCTTGGCACACTTGCTCAGGAATACCAACGCGAGCAAATCCTCCTCACCGAAAGGTCAACTGCCTTACGCGAAGAAGCCTCCCGCCTCGAAGACGAAATCCGTAAACTTCGCACAGGCGACCGCGAGATCAGTTACGAAAGCGAAGCGCCCAATGCCGTTCGTCTCCGCCGCCTGCTGCGCGCCGAACTCGGACTCTCCAGCGAAGAAGTCGTCTTCCTCTGCGACCTGCTGACCATCCCCAACAAAGACTGGCAGGACGCCATCGAAGGCATCCTCGGCTTCAATCGCTTCACCCTCCTCGTCCCGCCCGCGCACTACAACGCGGCAATGAAACTCTATCGCGAACGGCGACAAAAAGAAAATCTTCATGGCGTTGCGCTGTTGGATACGGAAAAAATAATCAAGTATGCAAGTAAACAAGTAGACAAGTACACAGGTAAACAAGCCAACGGAACACGCGCCACGCAACATGAGACACTTGCCTCTGAAGTCGCCACATCAGACCCCTCCGCCCGCGCCTTCATAGATTTATTGCTTGGTCACTACATCAAATGCGACTCCCTCGAAGATCTTCGCGACCATCGCACCGCTGTTACTCGCGAATGCTTCGTCCGCCGTAACTACACGAATAGCCATCTCAACCCGCAGGTCTACAAACGCTGGTTCATCGGCGAACGCGCCGCGCCGCGTCAAATCGAAAGTCGTCAGCAACGATTGGATGAAATCGCGCACGGGATGACCGCGCTCAACGAACACGACTCCGCCCTGCGCGAACACCTCGCCCTTACTTCCGACAAAACCCGCACCCTCATCGAACTCGAACACGCCCTCGAAGCCCTCTCCATCCTCCCCGAACGGACCACGCAACACGAAACACTTACAAAGGAACTTCAACAACTCGACCTCCACACCACCGAGTCATTAAAAGCAGACGTGGAACGCCATCAGTCAGAATTCACGCGCCTGCAAACGGAAGCAGGCTCAGTCGAGCGTCGAATCGGTGGGCTTGAATCCGAAGCGAAGAATCTTGCTGAAGTCGAAATCCCCCGCCTCGAGCATGAGATAGAAGCGTCCATCCAAAACGCGGAAAATTTCCTCGTCAGCGAATCCGCCGATGAAGACCTCCGAGTCGAAATCGAAAAAGAACTCACGCGCCGATTGGAACGCCAGCCTGTGGAGGTCATCCTGCAAAACGCCGAACGCTACGAAGGCGATCACCAAACCGCCGAGTCGCGCACCCGCGACCGCCTGCGCGAAGCCAAGCAAGCCTACTCGATGAAATACGATTTCGGCTACGACGAAACGGACGACGCAACGCGCTACACAACCGAACGCGATAAACTCGTTAATTCAGAACTCCCTCAATACGAAACCCAAATCGCCCATCAGCGCGGACTCGCCGAACAGGAACTCGTCGAAAACTTCATCCATCGTTTGCGCGAACAGATCGAAGAAGCGCGCCAGCAACTCGCGTATCTCAACAACACGCTTTCACAACTGCGCTTCGGCGGCGAACGCTACGAATTCATCACACAGCCCGCCGCGAATTTGCGCCTGATGTACGACATGGTGATGGACAGCCAGAATGTGTTGGGCGCGTCGCTCTCCGATTCTGATTTTCGCCAAAAGCATCAGCAAGCCTGGGATTTGCTGCTCGAACGACTCACTGCCAATAATCAAACGAGCGAAACGCTCGCGACAGAATTGCGCGAACTTCAGGATTATCGCTCCTATCTGCAATATGACATCCGCATTCATTATCCAAACGGTGATCGCGCGCTGCTGAGTCAAATCAACGCCAAGAAATCGGGCGGCGAAACCACCACGCCATTTTACGTCGCGATGGCGGCATCCTTCGCGCAAGTCTATCGCCTCAACCAGCCGCGCTCCTCCGATACGATTCGTCTTGCCCTCTTCGACGAAGCCTTCGGCAAAATGGACACCGCCCGCACCGCCAGCGCGCTGAAATTCATGCGCGAAGCGGGACTGCAAGTCCTTCTCGCCACCCCGCCCGATAAATCTGGTTCGCTCCTTCCCTTCGTTGACACAGTCTGCACTGTTGTCCGCAAAAACAGCCACGCGTTTGTGATCGAGATTGATAAGAGCGAGATGATGAGGGAGTTGGAGACGCAGTGAGTAATACGTGTTGCGTGTTTCGTAGGTAGATGATGGACATTTCATTCGCTCCCGCGCCTGATGCTGCTGTCATATTAAATGCGCTCCTCGATAAATTCGAGAATCACGCGAAACGTGACCATGCCATACGCGAATCTGAAAACACATACCACGCAACACTCTCCACGCAACACGCTCCACGCTCCATAAAAGTATCCCTCGCCGACCTCCCTCTCCCCTCCTACTTCTCGCAAACCGACCCCGAACCGCGAACTATCGCAAATCAGCAACTGCAAGAACTCGCCAATCACAACCTCATCAGGCTCACCTGGCTTCCGGGTGAAACCAGCCATCTGCTTCAATCTATCACTTTATCAACGGAACACGCACCATCGCGCAGCATCCCTGCGGGACGCAACACGAATCACGCAACACTTTACACTCTCCTCAACCGAACACCAATCCGCAATCATCGTGAAAGCCTTGAATCGCTGATTCTTTCCGAAAAATTCCGTTATCAAAAATTGGACTGGCGCGCCCGCGCATTGGACTACATCCTGGATCAACTCCGCGCTGGAAAATCCCCCTCCCCCTTCAGCCTCACCGCTTCAGACTTCAATCACGACCTGCTCGCCCTTCTCCAAGCCTTACCCACACTGACAGCCGAGATTCCCCACCGCGTCTTCAGCGTGCGCGTCTTCAATGACACCAAACGCTTTGACGATTTGAAGTCTGCTCTCGTCCGCCTCGCCCGCCGCGCCAACGCTGAATGGAAATCGCTCAACAACGAAGACCTCCTGCGCGAACTCAACCTCGTTGCAAACCCCACATACATCCATCTCTCTGGAAACTGGGAATTGACCGACATCAATGGACAGATCATCAACCTTGATTCCTTCTCTCCATCGGTTGGCTTTCCCGCGTCTCAAATCGCCGACATTCAACGAATCAACATCCGCGCCGACTCCGTCCTCTGCATCGAAAACCTCACTTCCTTTCACCAGCAGGTAAACAGGTACACAAGTACACAGGTAAACAACGGAACACGTTCCACGCAGCAGGCAACACGAAACACAAACCACGCCATAATCTGCCTCATGGGGAACCCCTCCCCCTCCGTCCGCCACCTTCTTCACCTCATCCCCGAAGAGAAACCTATTTATCTTTGGTCCGACTTGGATTACGGCGGCTTTAATATCCTCGCGCAACTTCGCAAACAAGTCAGCCCGCGCATCCGCCCCCACCTCATGGATATCGCCACATTTGAGAAGCATGCTTACCTCTCCCGCCCTCTCACGCAGCACGATGCACGTAATCTCAAGCATCTCCTCCTCAACCCCGTTCTGAAAGACATCCATCCAACCATCGAACACCTCCTCCAGCGCGGACTGAAACTGGAACAGGAAGCCATTCATCCCTCAGGCACATAATACGCAGCACGCTTTATACATGCTCAGCATGGAGTCGGCGCTCGAAGCGCGGGGAACCGCTGTCGGTGTGCTGGCGGATAATTTGGAGAAGCAGGTCAAGGTCCAGAAAGAGGCGGGGCGATCTACGTCTGGTCGCGCCGTACAGTCCCAATGCAGGATTCTACGTCGGCGCGGCAATGGGTCGCAATCGTCTGATCTATTGTCTTGCCGATTACGCCATCGTGGTCGCGTCAGACGCGGAGACAGGCGGCACATGGGCAGGGGCAACCGAGACGTTGAAGAATGGGTGGATTCCCGTTTTTGTGTTGGAGCATGATGCGATGCCAGAGGAAAATAGATTGCTCTTGCAAAAAGGCGCGCTGCCATTCCCGCATCCGTTTAAGGATAACCCCATGAAACTGCCTGGCTGGTTGAAGGAAAAAGCCGCGAGTTTGCCCGCGCAACCCAATCAGCCAAGTCTGTTTTGATGGATTACTCCGCCCTCCAACGCGCCAAAAGCGCGTCAATTTCATCCCGCACTTCATCGCGCGCCTCCCGCTGTTCCATCCCACGCGATAACAACTCGTCGTAATTCGTCTCGGTGTGGCGGATGTGGGCGACGACCGCCAGCAGGATTGCTTTTTCGTCCAACGCTTTCGCGGCGGCGGAGCGTCCCACCCGTCCGCTATATTTTCGGCAGGCGTGTTCGGCGATGACCCGTTCGCGCCCTTCGGGACAATAGGGGAACAACTCGCGCACCCGTTTCGAAAAAGCCGCAATAGATATCTTGCAAAAGTCGCCTATAGGTCAGGCTTTTAGCCTGACGCTCTTCTGAAAATTGATATAGGATGGGTTGAAAACCCGCCCTACAAATAC
>JAGUZU010000050.1 GCA_020060625.1 Anaerolineales bacterium
GTCGCCTATAGGTCAGGCTTTTAGCCTGACGCTCTTCTGAAAATTGATATAGGATGGGTTGAAAACCCGCCCTACAAATACTTATGCAAAAGGTCTAATGTATTCCTGATCCCATTCGGCGCGGCGTTCGGTCTCACGTTCACGGCGGCGGGCGCGGACCTCTTCGTCCGCGAGACATTCCTGTTCGGCGCGTTGGAGGGCGGCTTCTTCGACCAGCAATCCCTGGCGTTCGTAGCGTTTGCGGGCGCGGCTCCATTTCAGAACGACCGCCGAAAGCGTGGAATATTTCCCAGCGCGTCGGGTCAACGCCGCGTCGCCTGAGGGAAGAAAAACGAGATGATCCATATCCGCGCACGAGAGGCACAGCGCGCCCTTTCCTTCGACCAGCGTGATCCAGGCGTGATGTCCCAGTTGCTCCCCACACTCGGCGCAGACGGATTCGCGCGTGGCGATGAAGACTTTCAAGTCCATGGAAGAAACTCCCAGTACCGCACACTTGCCCTGGCGCTTGCACGCCAGGGAGATTTACCTTGCGTGGGGACAACATGAATCCCCTGCGGGGACGATGTGTTGCAGACTATCGCCTTCTTGGAGTGATTGTAAAACTCATCGGTCGTTCATTGCCTGGATAGCGGGCGAGGTTCTTGATTCGCTCTCTTTGATAGGCTTTCATCTCTTCAGCAAGCGCGTCGTTTCCCATCACTTCCAGTTGAGTCAATGAACATATAACGGGCGTATCTTCGCGCCCTTTCGGGGTGATGTCGCAGGCGATTCCCGCTTCGTTTCCCATATAAAGTACGCTCTGGATTTCCAATGGCTTATAGCGATCTATGTTGAAACCTTGCCTTCGCAGCGACTTGACCAACGCATTGTTGGGACGGACGACAATGGGTAAATGCTTTTTCATCTTCTCGATGAGTTTCATCGCTTCATCAACGTTATCCACAAAAAAAGAATCTTCAGGTTCAGGTTGTAACTCAGGTAACTTCTTCTCCTTTTCATTTGGAAGCCATCCGCCAGTTCTCTCGAAGTTTAGATATTCCTTGAAGCCATGCAGGTTTGCGAGAGCCTCTGGCGGCAAATGGGGTTTGGTGAAGCCCTCTTTCCAATACGCGCGCTCGGTGGTGCCCATGACCATGTAATCGTTGCCAATCACTTCAGGCGCACGTTCAGAAAACAAGCGGTGCAAATGTCCTTCGATTTCATCCCGATGAGCAATCAGAATGTCGCATTTGGGGCAATAGCGGCAGGTGTAGTTCAAGTTGACTGGATACTGCGGGTCAATGTGAATCATCAGGGGAACTTTTTTCTGCGAGGTCTTGCCTTCGCATTGCGGACAGCGAGTAAAGCGAATGTCGCTATACGGGTTGAGGAAGAATTTATAGCGTGCGGGAAGTTCGCCAAAGAAGGGGGATTTTTTGGACATGGTTTCCTGCCGCTTATTTTTTCGTCATTCTCGCCCGCGCGGCATAATTTCGCAATCCCAAATTGACATCTTCGATATCGAAGAATTCGGGGTCGAAGTCTTCGCCGAGTTCTTCCACCATGTCATCGTGTTCGGGATGTTTCGGATCGGCAAGGGCTTTCAGGAAATCGTCATAGCCCCAAACGCCGCCGATGTCTTCGAGCGGGCAGGCGCGTTTGCCTTCCAAACATACGGGATATTGCCTGCCCTTCTCAACAGGCAGGATGGCTTCGACATGGACGATATGCTCCCAACTGTCGCCGAAGTCGTATTCGTAGATGAATTTAAATCCCTTGCGTTTGACGAATTGGTTCAAGCGGTAGCGCTTTTCGTTTTTTGTTTCGATGCCGCTGAATTCGTCATCATCAGGTTCGCCGTAAAATTCATCGTTTATGATGAAGTGATGCAAGTGGCTGTCCGTCCAACCCATGACGGTTTGCAAAATGGTGTGTAGTTTGCTCAACGTGGTCTTATCCTCGACCAGAACCCTGCGCCAGATGGGCGGTTTTGAATCGTTCAGCGTGACTTTGATTTGGTAGATGGATTTGGGAGCAGACATGGGATTTTCCTTGGGTTATTTATGTCATTGCGAGCGTTCGCTGCGAAGCAGTCCCCTCGCGCGACCGGGAGATTGCTTCGTCGGGAAGAACGCCTTCCTCGCAATGACATGTTCACAAATCGAATATCGCGATACTGCTATTCACATTCAGGAAGACGAGCCGCGTCTTTGCCTGGACTTTGAGTTGGTCGCTGATTGCCCGAGCGTAACGCGCCACCTGGACATCATAACCCGCGCGGCGGATGGTTTCGCGCGCTTCGTCGTCGGAGCGGACTTCGTCGGTTTTGAAGTCTATGATAGTCCAGGTTTCGTTGACACGGTAGAGCAAGTCAATGTAGCCGCGTCCTTCAGGGGAGTAGTACGGGACTTCGTGGTGACGCTCGGCGGAGTTCAATTCGGTGAAGAGAGGATGGGTGCGAAGGCGTTCCATCATTTTGCGGGATTCGTGAATCGCGGCGCGGATTTCGTCTTCGGCGGTGAGTCCCGATTCGAGGGCGAAGGGTCGGAGGAAGGAGTCGAAGCCGTCATCGGGGAAGTCCCGCCGCACTTCGGCGGGGAAATGCCAGCGGCGCAGGGCTTCGTGGACGAGTCGTCCGACGAGCCAAGAGGGGGCGCGGGGAGTCTTGGTTTTGGAGACGATTCGCCAGACACGCTGAGGTGGGTCACTCTCGCGGGCGCGGGTTTTGTCGTCGGTGGGGGGAGGCGCGGGGGCGAGGGGGTCGAGGAGGTCTGCCCTCACCCCCAGCCCCTCTCCCGCGGGGAGAGGGGAGTCTGTCGAAGCAGAATCAGGCTCGGGGGAGTCTGAAGCGTCTGTTTGGGAGGAGGAGTAAAGCGCGGCGGTCAGACCAGGTTCGTTTAGCGGGAAGGCTTCGGGCGTAGCCATCCCCAAAAAAGAGAAATGGGAAAGCCAGCCTGTGAGGGAGAGACCGTCTTTCTTTTGTTTGACGTGACCGCTGATGAGGAGTTTTTCTTTGGCGCGGGTGGCGGCGACGTAGAGCAGGCGGCGGTCTTCGGCGTCGTCGAGGTCAGCTTCGTGGCGTGACGCGAGTTGCCAGGCGGTGGGATGAAAATCTTCGTCGCGTAAATCGAGAAGGAGAGAATCGGCGAGTTGGATTTTTGCGGAGTTGCCGCGATGTTGGTAAGAGGCGTCGGCGATGACGGTGAGGGGGAATTCGAGACCCTTGGCTTTGTGGATGGTCATCAGTTGGACGGCGCCAGAAGAGGACGCGTCGGCGGGGGCTTCGCCTTCGCGGAAACTCACGTCGCGGAGGGTTTGAATGTAGGCGAGGAAGTCGGTGAGGGAGACGAGGCGCGAGCGATGCGCGTCGGCGAGAAGTTTGTCCACGTTGCGGATGAGGCGCGCGCCGTTGGGAACGGAGGAAAGGATGGCGCGATAGTTCGTGAGGTCAAGAAATTTTTTGAGGATGTTCGCGGCGGAAGTACGACTTGAGAGGGCATGAAGTTCTTCGAGGATGATGTAGGCGCGTTGATGGCTAGGAGTCGTTGAACCGCGGAGAGCATCCCTCACCCCCAGCCCCTCTCCCGTGGGGAGAGGGGAGCCGTAACGCAGAAGATAAATTTCTGAATCAGGAATTGCAAAGGCAGGCGAGCGGAGGAAGCCGACGAGGGCGAGGTTGTCGGTCGGGTCGGCAATGGCGGCGAGGGCGTTGAGCAGGTCGCGGATTTCGGGACGGTCGTAGAAGCCGCGTCCCGCCACGGTGATGAAGGGAATGCCTGCCACTTCGAGCGCGGATTCGTAGACAGGGAAGGCGGTGGAGGAACGGAAGAGCAGAGCCATATCGCCCCAGGCAAAACCTTCGGTTTCGTGAAGTTCGCGGAGACGTTTGGCGAGGGTACCCGCGGCGGATTGTCGTCCTTCATCGGCAGAGTCACCAATTCCGAGGTGGAATTCGATGAAGGGCGGTTGGATGGTTTCGCGTTCGGGTTTCGGGCGATAGGCTTTGAGCGGCGCAAAGGGGACGAGGTAGGGGCGCGCGGGGTCGTCGGTTTCGCCAAGGATGGGAGCGAGCAGCGAATTGAGAGAATTGAGGAGAGACTTGTGGGCGCGGAAGGTCAAGTCGAGGTCAATGAGTTCGCCGCCCGAGGTGCGGATGTCGGATTGGACTTGGCGGAAGACGGTTACATCGGCGGAACGAAAGCGATAAATTGATTGCTTTGAGTCGCCGACGATGAAGAGGTCAACACCCGCCCTCACCCCTAGCCCCTCTCCCGAGGGGAGAGGGGAAAAGTCAGTGAGTGTGTAGACGATTTGACGCTGGCGGTCATTGGTATCCTGGAATTCGTCCACGAGGACGGCGCGGAGTTCGGAGTGGAGTCGGGCGCAGATTTCGGGGTGCGCGGTCAGCAGTTGGGCGGTGAGTCCTTCGAGGTCGTCGAAATCGAGGCGGTCTTGTTTGAGGCGATTGTATTCGAGCAGGGTTTGGTCGAAGAGACGGTGAACGGCGGGGAGGGACGCGGCAAGTTTTTCGTCGAGGGCGAAGCGGGATTTTTCGGCAAGGAATTTGAGATGTTCCTCGTAAACGTCGCGCAAGTCTTTCATAGATTCACGAACGGTTTCGATATCATCCCAGTTCGCTTTTTGTCCCTGGGTGGAGATGGATTTGCGGAGGGCGGTCAGGGAGACGAGAACCGCGTCCCAGTTTTGCGCGGCGCGGGATTTTTGAATCTCGTTCCACGCGGCAAGGACGGATTGGCGGGCGAGTTCAAGCTTGTCTTCAGGAGATTTTGCGCGGCGCGTGGAAAGGTCGGAGAAAATATCAAGCCATTTTGGAGAGTCGAGATGTTCGTTGAGATAAGACGCAAGCGTGGATTCCAATTTTTCTTTTCCGTGAAAATCAGTGAAATCCGCGTCCAAAGATTTTACGTCTAACCTCCGCGTCATCAACGCGTTGAGAATTTGTCGCAGTTCGTTTTCCTTGAAGACGCCAAACAGCGCGGCGGATTGTTCGTCGGCGGTTGCCCATGCCAGCGCAGACTCAATCGCTTCAGCTTGCAGGGCGGAGGAGAGTCCTTCTTCCAAAACTTCAAAGGCGGGGTCGAGTCCTGCTTCGGCGGGATGGACGCGGAGGATTTCGGCGCAGAGGGAGTGGATCGTTCCTATGCGGGCGGAGTCAAATTCAGAAGGATGAATTATGAAGGATGAAGGATGAATGGGATTCTGAATTGCGGATTCGGAATTGTGGAGCGCGTTGCGAATCCGTGAGCGCATTTCGCGCGCGGCTTTTTCGGTGAAGGTGATGGCGAGGATGGAGCGAATCGGATAGCCCTGTTCGAGCAAATGCAGGTAGCGTCCCACCAGCGAGAGGGTTTTGCCAGAACCCGCGCCCGCCGTCACCGCGATGGCGCGCGCCGAATCGATAACGGCTTTTTCCTGGTTGCCTTTGAAGTGGAATTGATCGAGTAAAGTCATCGAGTTATCAGTGATCAGTAGACAGTTATCAGTTGGCGCGTCTGCGGTGTCGTTTTCTGGGTTTCTTTGAGGATGGCGCGGTCATTTTGTCTTCCATGATTTCGTAAGTCGGATTGTCAATCCGACTTACACTTGCGCCTGAGAAAGCGAAATGTTTTGGGTCAACCTTTTCTTTGAACATCCAATAGTGCCGTTTCAGCCGCTCGATATAGGCTTGGTCTGACAAAACCACGTCTTTCACAAGTTTCAAAAATGCAGGAGCATATTTGGATTGCGGGCTTGCGTCGTTCAAAACTGGACCCTGTAAATCTCGAATGATCTCAGGGTCATCTCCCCTAAACCAATTACGATAGAACACCTTACTCTCCCATCCGTAAGCAATGAACGCAACGTCCTTTTCCCGCTCCCAATCATGGACTTCAAGAAACACGCGCCGACAGTCACAGCCAGGGTCATCGCAGTACATTTCCAGCAAGCCGTAAGAACCTTTGGGAACAATATCATCTTCCCGCATAATGGTTATTGTGCGTGTCTCTCCTTTGGCAATCTCCTGAAAGTAATGGTGAAACGATGTGTACGGCATAATCAAAATCCTCTCTTGTATCGCCAACAAAAACTTGTTGCAGGACAATAACTCGGACACCCCTCCTCAGGCGGCTTCGGCTCGAAATGTCCCGCGCGGATTCCCGCGACATGATTTCCGATGTGTTTGATCGCGGTCTCGAACGCCGCCTCCACGCCTCCCTCGAACTTCTCCAGTTTCAAACTGCTCGCCGCCGCTTTTTGGATGTGCCAATAAAACCCACCTGAAACCTCGCCCAATCCCAGCGCATCGCGCGCCGCCATTGCATAAATCGGAAGTTGCAGCCTGCGTCCCTCTTTCAAGTGACTCGCCGAAATTGCTGTGCTTCCCGCCTTGTAATCAATCACCCGCAGCGACCCATCGGGCGCGGCGTCGAGTCGGTCAATGTATCCGTGCAGGCGAATGTCGCCAATCGAAGTTTTCAAAACAAGCGACGGCTGTCCCATCCCAAAACGCGCTTCCATCACGCGCGGCGTGAATCCCTGCGACGCCTCATTCAGCGCGGCAATCGTCTTTTCCAATATGCGCGTCAACTCCGCCTGTTGCTGCGTCCACAACTCGGTCGGGCGAAAGCCGTACTCCTCAGGCGCGCTCGCGAAAACTTTCCCCGCCGCGTCTTTCAACTCCGCGCCGCTGTAAACCATCTCCAAAATCTTATGCAGCATCGAACCCAGCACTCGCACATCGAATCCCTCCTCCGCTTCTTCACGCGGCTCCAGTTCCAACGCGTGCGCCACAAAAAACTCAAACGGGCACGTCCCATAACTTTCGAGTCGGCTCGCGCTCCATCCGTGCGACGCGCCGAACCGTTCGCTCAAATCGAACAACGCGCCCTCATACTTCCCCTCCGCCTTCGGACTCATCCGCGCCCGCAGCGCTTCGATTCCATTTTGGATGTGGATGTCGAACTCTCGCGCCGACTCCACCCATTCGACTCTCGACGCCAAGTCAGCCGAATCCACCTCCCCAACTTCGCCTCTCACGCGGACTTTGGGCTGGTTGCCGTTTAGACGCGTCACCTCCGCCCAAAACGGCGACTCCTCCCACGCCTGCCCATCCTCCGCAAGATACGGACGTGTGAGCAAAAGTTTTAGTCTTGCGCGTGTGATTGCTTGATAGAAGAACGTCGCCTCATCGCCGTGTAATTTTGTTTCGAGAGGAAGTCCACGTCCACGCAGCGCCACGCGGTCAGACTCGCGCAACAGAACATCTTCGCGCTCATGCTTCGGAAACTCACCTTCCGAGAGCCCCATCAACGCGACGGCTTGAAACGACAGTCCCCGCGCGTCGAGAACCGAAGCCGCCATTACCCCCGACTCGGCTGGAACTGTGTATGTCGCGGCTTCCACTGCTCCGCGCAAATCGCGGAAGAATTCGGCGTAATCCAATGTGTCGCTTTGCAAAACAGATTCAGACAGAACCAGTCCGCGCAATACATCTTTGAACGCGCGCAAGGCGGCGACATCACGCTCGGATGTGGAAGCATTTTCTCGCGCGCGTGCGACCGCCCTCACCCCCGACCCCTCTCCCTGCGGGAGAGGGGAGAGAGCGGGGTCATCGCCAATTAGAGATTCAACGAAAGCCACATATTCTTTCACGTCCGCGCGAGTGGGAGGCGTGAGAAAATCCACAAACAACTGGAAGGCGGACTCCAAAGTCTCCAGACTTTGGAGACTCGAAAGTCGGGAGGCTTTCGAGCCCGAGTCAACGGAAGGAAGGTCTTCCTCAAACTCTGTCACCTTTCGCTTTTTCCACATCTCGAACGACTCGCGCCACTGGGACAATCCCTTCACAACCCTCCCCGCCCGCGAAATTTCATCCAGCGTCGCGGCGGACGTGGAATCAATTCCCTGCTCGCTGAAATCGAAATACGGACTGCGCCACGAATCCAAAACGGGACGGCGCTTCCAATCGTCCATAGGCAGCGCAAGCAGATTCATCAGCGCGGCGACGGCGGGATTTTCGATGAGCGGCTGTCCGCCCACGATTCGCAGGGGAATCCCAAACTCCGCGGCGACTTCCTCGAGAAAAGCGCGGTATGGCTCAAGGTCACGCGCAAGGACGGCGACTTCGCTCAACTTCATGCCGTCGCGAATCACACGAGCCTTGATCCACCGCAATGCCGCGCGGACTTCCAACGCGCGGGTTTGGGCTTCCACAAATTCAATGTCATTGCGAGGAGGGCGCTCTTCCCGACGAAGCAATCCCCCCATCGTCGAGGAGATTGCTTCGTCGCTCACGGAGCCTGTGCTGAGCGTAGTCGAAGCGTTCGCTCCTCGCAATGACGGGTTCGTGGGGGCAGGTTCAAACAAGTGCGCTTCCACATTCGCAATGTCCGCTGAAAGCATGGACGATGAATCCATCGCTTCGGGTTGAAGGTTGAGACTGGAGATAATGGCAGTCTGCGCGCGGTGAAAGCGATGGTGGGCGGGGCGGGTTGGGTTTTGAATATCACCCGTCAATGTGATGAGGGTTTCCTTGGCGCGGTTAGCTAAAAGGAAGAGGACTGCCAGTTGTGTGGGGTTGAATTCGTCGAAGCCAGAGACGGCTAGGAGACGGGTATCCGCCCCGAGGTCGGGGGTTGATTCGAGCGCGATTGCCACCAGCCAGCCGCGTCCTTCGTTATCCGCCCAGTTTCCTTTTTGCAGCCAATCCTGATACGCGGAGTAAACCAGCGCAATCTCTTCGAGCCGCGCGCCAAGTCCTTTGACGGAAGCAGAAAAATCGTCGGGGAAGATGCGGGCGCGTTTGAGTTCCTCGATGGCGTTGCGGAGAAGGGAAATAAAGCCAGGTTTGGCGCGGAGAGCTGCGTAGTGGCGGATGCCCTCACCCTGTCCCTCTCCCAAAGGGAGAGGGGATTTGCCGCGGTCGCAGAGATCGTCCACGATGGCGCGGAGCAGGCGAATCCGCGCGGGGTCGGGCAGGAGCGGGATGGGTTGTTCCGCGCAGGTCAACAGTTCGGCGTAGAGCGTGTGAAAGGCGTGAACTTCCACGCCCAGCGCGCCGCCCGACTCGGACAGTCGTTTGCGAAAATTATACGCTTGAATGGAGTTGGGAACGACGACGATGACAGGCGCAAACGGCTCCCCTGCCAACACCTGCTGAATGTGCTGGATGACGCGTTCGGTCTTGCCGTGCCCGGCAGGGGCGAGGAGGAGGCGGGTCATAGAATATCAGGCTTGCCAGTCTTTCATTTGCAAGCCAGGCACACGTCTGAACTCGCCTGTATTGTGTGTAACCAGCGTGACGTTGTTCGCCAGAGCGATGGAGGCGATCAACAAGTCGTTGGGTCCAATGAGGTTGCCCTGTTTTTCCAACACAGTGCGCACTTGACCATATTGTTCAGCGGCGGAGTCGTCGAACGGTAAAGATGTGAAATGCTTGAAGAACCTTGCCAATAAATTGAGATTGGCTTCTCGTTTATTACTCTTATTTGCGCCGTGATACAGTTCTGCTTTGACCACCGAACAAATCACAATCTCTTGAGGCGAGGTACGGGCAAGTTTGCGGGCAATAGCGCTATCCCGTTCGTTCAATAGTTCGACGCAGGCGTTCGTATCGAGCAGGTAGGTCATTTGAGTTCATCCCTCGTTTCGTATTGACCTTGCGGTTCGCGCACGAGAGGCTCCCCCTGCCACCCGCCGATTACTTCCGTGAAAAAGTCGGGTGTCCAATCAGCCGCCCTTTCTAAAACAGGACTGAAAATCAACACAATCTCCAATTCAGTGTCTCGCACATCGCTCGGCATTTCAAGTTTTAAAATGCCGTCTTTGCCGACGCGGGTGTGTAAGGTTAAACTTTGCATGAAAAACTCTCCTTTCAAGGCAAGATAAATCTCGGGCTATATTACGCTAATGAACCCGCAGGAATTCTCTGATAGAGAAATTCTCTCATATCGGCAGACTGTCCCGCGTGTTCAATCGTCATACTGACAACATTCCCTTCAGCGTCAAGATCAAGATAAATATTTTCGTTCAGTTCCTTCGTTTCAACGGGCGGATTGCTGGAGAACTCAACCAGCGTTGTGTCGGTATCTTCAAAATATTTAATTCGCATGGCTTACTCCTTAAAGTTCCTGTCAAAAAACGCGTTATGAACCGTCTCGCCATCTTCGAGCAAAATAACGCGCAAGGCTCGATTTTCCATTTCAGGGATACGCGCCCAACGGCGAATTCGTCCATCGGTTTGTATCTCTTCACGCAATGGTTTTCCGACAACGCGTTCGATCCATTCATCCAAAATGATGGAGCGGTCAGGGCGTTGGCGGGTGTATTGAAAATATTGCGTGGTTTTCATGGTTGATTATAGCCCTGTCTTTACGATTTGTTCCTGCGCCAATGCGACCAGCTCTTTTGCGGATTCAAGCAATGCCTCTCCCGTTTTTGCGGAGAGGGGAACCGCCTCTTCCCCCGCTTCGGGCTGGGAGGTTAAATCCCGAACTTGTGCCAACCTTTGAGATAACTCTGCGGGGAGGTGATCCTTGTCCACGAGTTCGGCTTGGACGAGGCGCGGAGAGGGCAAATCAGAGGAGGGATCGCGGTCGGTGTGGAGGGCGAGGAGGGAGGTGAGACTCCAGCCGAGGGCTTCGCGCAGGGGACGCGTCATCTCTTCAGGGAAGTCGCCTTTGAGCAGGAGGTCGGCGAGGGCGAGTCGTTTTTCGGCGAAGGCGAGTCCTTCGTTGGCGCGTTTGCGGCGGATGGATGGCAGGTCGGCTTGGCGCTCGGGCGCAGAGATTTTCTCGGCGCGGTAGGCAATGTCTGCGGGAGCGGGTTCGGCGGCAAGGGCAGGGACGAAGGAGGAGAGGGAATGGAATCCTTCGGAGTCCATCAGGTGAAGTTGCGGAATGTTCTCGGTGAAGTATTCGGAGAGGACGGCTTCGACGGTGGGACGCAAGTCGGCGGGCGCGCCAGAGACGACGATGATGACTCCTTCGCCCGTCGCGCCAGGCATGTAGGGCGCTTTGCGGACGAGTTGGATTCGGCTCGGGACGCGATCGAGCAGCAGGTCGGCGAACCCGCTCAAAGTCGGGAGTGAAGCGGGCGGCTCTGCGGACGGAATCTCAGGCTCGAGAGTCGGAGTCGTTGGAGCGAGAGCGAGTTCCACTTCGGCGGGAGTCTTCAACAAGTCGCCCAATTTTTGCAGGAGACTTTGTCCCATGTCCGCGAATTTGATGGAGGTCGGAGATTCGTCAGTGCCGAAGACAGTAGCGAAAACATTTTTCTTCGCGGAGAGGGTGTCGAGCATTCGTTCTTCGATGGTGCCTTTGGCGACGAGGTTGATGACTTGCACGGACGAAGGCTGACCGTGACGATGCGCGCGGGCGATGCGCTGTTCGAGGACGGCGGGATTCCAGGGGAGGTCGAGGTTGATGACGAGCGAGGCGGCTTGCAGGTTGAGACCGACTCCGCCCGCGTCGGTGGAGAGGAAGACGCGGCAATCGGGATCGTCGAAGAATTTTTCGATGAGCGCTCCGCGCTTGGCGGAGGGAACCGCGCCCGTCAGTTTGACGTAACCGAGACCGACGCGCTCGAGGATGGGTTCGGTGAGCGCGAGCATGTTCGCCCATTGGCTGAAGACGATGGCTTTGTGTCCGTTGGAGGCGATTTCTTCAGTGAGGATTTCATCCAACTCGGTCAGTTTAGGCGCGGTCTTTTCGCGGTCTTTGGGTTTGATGTCTTTGTCGTGAAGTGCGAGGGCGTTACAGATGAGGCGCATTTTGACGAGATACATCAAAAGCAGTTCTTGTTCTTTGGGCGTGAGCGGACGGCGTTTAGCGATGGCAACAAGTTTGGCAAGTTGTTCCTTGAATTCGTTGTAGGCGTCCCACTGCGGGTCGGTCATCTCGACGAAGAAATTGTTATCCACGCGGGCGGGCAGGTCTTTGAGAACTTCGTCGCGGGTGCGGCGCAGGACGTAGGGCTTGATGAGGGCGCGCAGTTCGTCAATGTTTTTGTAGCCGAGGACTTTGTAGGTTCCGCTCTCGCGTTTTTCGAGTTCGTAGAAACGGTCGTTGAAATGCCAGAGCGGTCCCAGGATGCGCGGGTCGAGAAACTGAAAGATGCTGTAGAGTTCGTCAATGCGGTTTTCAAGCGGCGTGCCAGTGAGGACGAAGGCGTAGCGGCTCGGCAGGCTCTTGACCATCATCGCGGTTTTCGCGCGCCAGTTTTTGATACGCTGGGCTTCGTCGAGGATGATGAGGTCGGGGCGCAGTTTGAGCAGTTCGTCCATGTCGTGACGAACGAGTTCGTAGTTGATGATTTTGAAGAAGGAGGAGTCGTTGTAAAGTTTGCGGCGGTCGAGCAATCCGCCTTCGACGACGGTGACGGATAATGAAGTGAAGCGTCGAATCTCACGCGCCCATTGGTGTTTGAGCGAGGCAGGGCAGATGATAAGCGCGCATTGGATGTCGCGCATTTCCTTGAGCAACGCGGCAGCAGCAATCGCCTGGACAGTTTTTCCCAGTCCCATGTCGTCCGCTAGCATGGCGCGGCGACCGAAGGCGAGGTGCATGGCGCCCTGTTCTTGATATGGATACAACTTCGTCGAGAGAACATCGAAGGTGCGGCGTCCACGCTTGACCTGGTCGAGGAACCAGTCCTTTTGCTGTTGGACTTCTTCGCGGTCTTGCAGGAGGGCGAGATGCTCGAGAACCGCTTCGGTCACGCGGACGAGAGGCTTGTCGCGCGTTGGAAGCGACTCAATCTCTGACAGGAGCGCGGGCAAGGCTTGGAGCGGCGCGCCAACCAGAAGTCCAGAAGGATCGAAGCGGCGGGAGAGGATGTCTTTGACGCGGGCGTTGTCGGGAATCGGCTGGGTCACACGGACGGTGATGTCCATGCCGTGATGCAGGTATATCTGCGCGCCGCGCGGCTTCTCAGCAGCAAGTTTTTTGAGTTTCTTGCCGTGTTCCTTTTCGAGATAGATCAGGACCCCTTCGATGTGTTTGCACGTGCCGATGAGATTCGTCTTGTAATCGGGGCAGGTGCAGGAGTTTTGCAGTTCGTCGAGGGAACGGATTTCCACGCGGTAGGATTTCTTGGAGACCGAACTGACTTCGAATAAACTGAAGACGGGATGACCGCCTTTGTTGACGATCTTGAGAATCTCGGCGCGGGCGCGCTCGCGGCGGCGTTCGATCTGTTCCTGGATGTCGGTGGGCATGGGAGGACTCCGCAAAAGTTGAGAATGAGTTGTTTTTGCGGATTATACTTGTTTTGAAATTTATAGTTGGATGTTCATCGTGCGCATGCAAACAAATAAGGCAGTTTGCTCCCTGCGCCGTCCCTTCGACACGGTTTCCCCAGTTAACCTGCCAGCTCAGGACAAGCCCCGGCGCAGGGTTTCGACACGGCTTCGCCAGCCAACCTGTCAGATTCCCCCCCGCAAAACGCCGCCGGGGATGTACGTCCAGAATGGGTACTGCGTCTCACCTGCCCCACCGCAGGTGCGGGGTGGCGCAGTGAATACATGTATTAAGTTAGGTCACAGAAGCGTGCGGTCTCTCTTCAAGACCGTTTCCATACTTGCCGCAATCGCCTGATACACAGGCGACTCATTCCCCAACTCCACCAGCGGCTTGCCGGAGAATTCGAATTCCGCCAGTTCCTCGTCTGCAGGGATGGTGCCGAGCAACGGCACATTCAATTTATCGGTGAAGGCTTTGAGTTGGGAGGGCATCTCTCCGCGCAGGCGGTTGATGATGAGATACGCATTCTCGATGTTGATATCGAGTTCCTTGCGCACGTCGGCGATGCGCTGCTCCGCGACCAGTCCGCGCTGGGGTGGGTCGCTGATGATGAAGAGGTGCTGCACGTCGCGCGTGGTGCGGCGCGAGAGGTGTTCCATGCCCGCTTCGTTATCTATCACAACATAAGCGTAATGCCTGCTCATGCCGTCGATCACTTCACGCAGGTCGTGGTTGACCGCGCAATAGCATCCTGCTCCCCCGCCGCGCCCCATAACTTGCGCTCAACAAATTGACTCGCTCATACCCCAATGCGACTCGCGCCGCTTCCATATCTTCGACGACGGCTGGTATCGTGTACCCAGATATATCCACGCCCAAGGCTTCCAACCGCATACGACAGGAACGGATTGCTTCCATCATCATGGTCAGCGACTCATCGCTGAAGACATCCTTACCGTTACCCAATGTTGCTTTTGCATATTCGGGGCAATCCAGCACAGACGACCCGTCCACACCGCGATAGCCAACAAGGATAAAATCGTGCTCCGCGAGCAATTCATCGGGCGGGTCGAAGCGCATGTTGGACAGACCAGGACCTCCGCCGAGATAAACGATAGGTTCGCGCGGCGAGTCGCTCTCAGCGTGGATACGTTTCACTGGCAGGGCAAGCAGGCGCGAGGTCGGGTTGAGGCGATTTTCAGGGACGATGAGAGTCCCGCATTCAGCGCGATATATCCGCGTCTTCGTTTTGTATTTGCAGGACTCAAAAATCAAATCATCTGCGCGCGCATTCGGTGGGACGCTTATCTTTGGTTTGGGATGGAATGCGATGACAAGCACAGCAAAAGCTGTCAATGCAGCAATAATCAGTATGTTCATTTTCATCTTCATCGGTTTTCCCGCCAATCTAAGCCAGCGAGAAGTTCAACGAGTTTGCCCCCTTCGAGATGGGTCCCGTTGGCAAGGATGGCGATGCCCAGATTTTCTTCTGGATACAGTCGCATGATCGTGGCAAAACCGGGACCGCCGCCCTGATGCTGAACCCAGGGGCGTTCGTCCAATTCATATTCAGCCCATCCCAGTGGGCGCTCGCCAGGCAGGTTGCCCGTTGGAAGCATGGCTGACTTTGATTCTTCCGACAGCAAAATCTCGGAAGTAAGCAGATTCTTCATCAATTCCCCAACATCATTCGTTGATCCGATTAAGCCGGAAGACGGCGTAACATCGAGATACAAACGGTTGAACCAGAGGATTTTTCCCTCCTGCTTAAGTACCAATGGTTTCATATCCAACAGAAAAGGAAGCATGGGTGTGTACATACTGACCAGCGGGTGAGATCCCATTGCTTCGTGTTCCTGCATACTGTCTGTATATAAAAAGTTTGTCTGTGACATGTTTGCAGGCGTCAAAATATGTTCGACAACATACTCTTCATAGCTTTGACCGGATACGGTTTCGATCACAGCGCCCAACACCATGTAACCAAAATTTGAATAGGAGGAAGCGCTGCCCGGCGCATAACGAAGCTGGCTGTAATCCTCTAAGTATCGTTCTACCAATTCGGTCTGGTTATAGATAATATTCTCATAGTGAACCCAGCCGAGGATGGCAGGAACTGTATCAGGCAGACCGGATGTGTGGCTTAACAATTGGCGTATGGTGATCTCATGAACCGGCGCTTTCTCGTATTCAACCTGGAAGAATGGCAGGTATTTCTCAACCGGGTCATTGATGTCCAATAAACCCTTTTCCTGCAACTGCATGATTGCAATGGAAGTGGGAACCTTTGTCATAGACCACCAATGATAGACAGTATCCATGTTGGCGGGGATTTGATTGTCCCCATCTGCCATGCCATACGATTTGGCATATACAACGTTGTCATTCTTTGTTATGACGATGGAAAGCCCTGGCGGAACGTTGCTTTTCACCAATTCACCAAAGTATGTTTCAAGCTCGTTAATGTCCCCAACTTTCTTCGGAGGGCTGGGCGGTTTTGTTATGAAGATAACAGCAGATACAGCAATAATGATGACCATCAAAATGATCAGGAGAGTTTTCATGTATTTTTCCTTAGCTGGACAGGGCAATCGCATCTAAATTTTGACACCCTATATATGGGCATCATTGCCGTAATTGCGCCTTACTGCCCATATATGGATTTCCACATTTGGGCAGA